>JBPCLB010000001.1:0-10486 GCA_051003695.1 Gaiella sp.
CTCGCCGGCGTCCACGATTTCAGGGCTTTCACGCCGACGGAGACCCAGCACGACGTGTTCAACCGAGAGATCCGGTCAGCCGGATGGGAGCGCCGAGGCGACGAGCTGCATTTCACCGTCACGGCGAACTCCTTCCTGCGACACATGGTGCGGACGCTCGTCGGGACGATGCTCGACGGCGGCGTCGAGGCACCGACGTGGATCGCGAGCCTGCTCGAGGGGCGTCCGCGAGACGAGGCCGGTCAAACCGCTCCGCCGTCGGGGCTCACGCTCGAGAAGGTCGAGTACTAGCCGGGGTACGATCGGTCCGATGCGTTTCCCTGTTGTGTTGTTCGACCTCGACGGGACGCTGATCGACTCGGGTCAGATGATCCTCGCGTCGATGCGTCACGCGTCGCTCGCCGTGCTCGGCGTCGAGCCCGACGAGGCACTGATTCGCTCCGCGATCGGCGGCTCCGGCCTGGTCGCGCAGATGCGCGACCTCGATCCCGAGCGGGTCGACGAACTGGTCGACGCGTACCGAGCGCACAACGAGCCGCTCCATGCGACGCTCAGCGCGTTTCCCGGCGTGCTCGATGCGCTGTCCACGCTTCGAGGTCAAGGACGCCGGCTCGGGATCGTGACCGCGAAGCGACGTGCCACGGTCGAGCTCGCCTTCGCTCGCATCCCGGCGCTGCGCGAGCTCACGGAGGTGCTCGTCGCAGCCGACGACACGATCCGGCACAAGCCAGAGCCAGAACCCGTGCTCCTGGCGCTCGAGCAGCTCGGCGTCGACCCCGATCAGGCTGCGTACGTCGGCGACTCGCCGTTCGACATCCGTGCAGCACAGGCCGCCGGCGTGACCGCCGTCGCTGTCGGGTGGGGCGGAATCCACGCTTCCGAGCACCTCGAGCATGAACGGCCGGACATCCTCGTCGAGACGCCAGAGGAACTTCTTGCCGCCCTCTGACCAGGCCATGCGCGCCGCCGAGCTGCGTCGGCTCGTCGCCTATCACGACCATCGCTACCACGTCCTCGACGATCCCCAGCTCCCGGACAGCGCGTACGACGCACTCTACGACGAGCTGACTCGGCTCGAGCTCGAGCACCCGG
Source organism: Gaiella sp. (assembly GCA_051003695.1). GTDB lineage: Bacteria > Actinomycetota > Thermoleophilia > Gaiellales > Gaiellaceae > Gaiella. The sequence continues at coordinate 1,093 of JBPCLB010000001.1, forward strand.
AGCTCGTTACGGCCGACTCGCCGACTCAGCGGGTCGGCGGTGCGCCCGCGGCCGGGTTTCACAAGCTCACACACCTCCAGCCGATGGGCTCGCTGGAGAAGGTCACCACCGGTGAGGCGCTCGAGAAATGGGCGACCGACGTGCGCAAGCGCCTTGGCACCGACGAGGACGTCGCGTACGTGATCGAGCCGAAGATCGACGGCTCGGCGATCTCACTCGTCTACGAGCATGGCGTGTTCGTGCGCGGTGCGACTCGCGGCGACGGGCACCGCGGCGAAGACGTGACCCGGAATCTGCGAACCGTCGCGGCCGTGCCCCTGCGCATACTCGATACCAACGGCGAGGCGCCCCCGGTGCTGCTCGAGGTACGTGGCGAGATCTACTTTCCGCTGTCGGGATTCGCGCGTTTCAACGACGCGCAGCGTGCAGCGGGCAAGAAGGAGGCACCCAATCCCCGCAACGCCGCGGCAGGCTCGCTGCGGCAGCTCGACCCGAGGGTGACCGAGGCGCGGCCGCTCTCACTCTGGGTCTACGGCGCCGGGGCTCGGAACGGCACGTTCCCGGAGACGCAGTGGGAGCTGCTGTCGTGGCTCCGCGAGCGTGGTTTTCGCACGAATCCGTACGCCGAGCGGGTCGCGTCGATCGGCGAGGTTGCTGCGGCCTGTCGCGCGTGGGAGCTCCGGAGAGCCGAGCTCGACTACGAGATCGACGGGATCGTGGTCAAGGTGGACGATCTCGACCAGCAACGGCGCCTCGGGGCGCTCCACGAGCGACCCCGCTGGGCTCGCGCGTACAAGTGGGCTCCCTCGACCGCGATCACCAAGCTCCTGAAGATCCACGTTCGCGTCGGACGAACCGGGGCACTCAATCCTTGGGCCGAGCTCGAGCCGGTGCAAGTCGGCGGTGTCACCGTCTCCACCGCGACGCTGCACAACGAGGAGGACATCAACCGCAAGGACATCCGTGAGGGCGATCGAGTGGTCGTCCAGCGGGCGGGGGACGTGATCCCGCAGGTCGTGGGTCCAGCCGGCGAGCACGAGCCCGGCACGAAGCAGTTTCGGATGCCGGCCGAGTGTCCGCTGTGCGGCGTTCCCGTCGCCAAGCCCGCCGGCGAGGTAATGCATCGGTGCCCCAACCGCGCGTGTCCCTCACGGGGGCTCGAGACGCTGATCCACTGGGTGAGCGCCGCAATGGAGATCGAAGGCGTCGGTGAGCAGTTCGTCCGGAAGCTGTGGGATGCCGGGCTCCTTCGCTCGATGCCCGATCTCTACCGAGTGACCGAATCCCAGCTCGTCGAGCTCGACGGCTACGGGGCAGTCTCGGCTGCGCGTGCTGTCGCTGCGATCCGGGAATCGAAGGCACAACCGTTCTCCCGCGTGCTCTTCGGGCTCAACATTCCGAAGATCGGCTGGGTTCTCGCCCGTAATCTCGCGCGACACTTCGTCACCGTCGACGCACTCAGAGAGGCGAGCCAGGAGGAGCTCGAGCGCGCCGAGGGAATCGGGCCCGATCGCGCGGAGCTCGTCGCGGAATGGTTCGCGGACGAGGAGAACCGCGGACTCGTCGACGAGCTCGGGGGACTCGGCCTGACGATGGCCGCGGACGAAGCCGAGAGGCCGGTCGAGGGTCCACTCACGGGACGTCAATACGTGATCACGGGGACTCTCAGCGGCTTCACCCGGGAGGAGGCGAAGACCGCACTCGAGCGGCTCGGTGCCCACGTCACCGACTCGATCTCGAAGAAGACCGCGGGCCTGATCGCCGGAGAGGCGGCTGGCACCAAGCTCGCCAAGGCAGAAAAGGCCGGTGTGCCGATCCTCGCCGAGCAGGATCTGCGGAAGCTGCTCTCCACGTGAGCTTTCGCCAGATCGCTCAGGATGAGCCGGAAGAACGCCTTGCCAGCGCGAGCACGAATCGATCCTGGGCTGCCCGTGCCGGCCAATACGCCACCGGGTTGCCGTTCTGCAGCACGGCGAAGGCGATCGAGCCGCGCACGAGTCCCGACAGCGTGCATGCGAGGCTCGTCGTGCCGGTCTTGCCGACAACCGCACCGGTCAGCACCGTGAGCCGGTTGTCGAGCGTGCCGCTGCGTCCCGCCACCGCCAACGAGCCTACGAATGCGCTGCGTATGCCAGGGTTGTCGAGACCGGCTCTGATCACTCCGACGAGCGCTATTGCCGTGACCCGGTCGAGACGTGAGAGCCCCGATCCGTCGACGATCCGGACACCAGCCGTGGGAATGCGTGCCGCGCGCATCTCCTCGAGCACGATTGCGGCGCCGCGCTCGGTCGAGCCGGGAACGCCGTCGGCCGCACCAAGCTGCTTGAGCAGCATTTCCGCCAGGAAATTGTCGCTGTCCCGGTTCATCCGCTTGACGATCGTTGCGAGCGATACCGACCAGTCCTGAGCGAGGGTTGGAGATTCTGCCGGAGCCGACCCGAACCACGCGCTCCCGTCGACCCGCACGCCCTGCGCGATCAGCGCCTCCCGCAACCAGCGGGCTGCGAGCACGGGCGGAGAGTTCTTCGGCCAGCCGCGCGCCCGGTCGACGACGAGCGCCGAGAGCGGTGGCGTCTCGCCGCCGAGGAACGAGGTCTTCCACCCCGGTGCGTCGCGCCTGGTGTCGAACGCCGATTCGTCCCCGAGAACTCGGCCGCTGACCCGCGTGATCCCACGCGCCCGCACCGCCCGCGCAAGCGCGTCGATGTCGGCCGAAGCCAGGGTCGGGTCGCCGTACCCGACCAGCACGAGATCGCCCTGCCAGCTCGAACCTGCCCGTGTGCCGACGCCCCGGAGCTCGGTGTGAAACCGAAAGCCGGGCCCTAGACGGGTGAGCGCCGCCCATGAGACCGGGAGCTTTTCGTTGGAGGCTGGGACGACCGAGGACGAAGCGTTGTGAGCGAAGAGGACCTCTCCCGTCGTCGTATCGACGGCGATCGCCGCCGTCCGGCCGGGCGAAAGCGTCGGAGCGCGCAATGCCTTCGTGAGCATCGTGTCGAGACCCGGTGAGCCGGCGCTCGAGACAGGCGCGACGATCGCGAGAACGACGGCGACGATCGCAACGCGGCTCCGCATCAGTACCGAAAGGTAGACGACAGGTCGGCGGGCCTGCGCACATTCCCTGGTAATCGGACTTTTCCGGGCGGATCCCCATTGCATGCGTCCAGAGTGGCTGCTAGTGTCCCGGACTTGTGACGGGCCCTCGGCGCCGGATGGCCTGTCGTCGGTCGAACCACAGCTCATGACGAGTTCGAGAACGCGACAGGTCCCAGCACTGCTCCTCGTGATCGCGGTACTCGCCGCGGTTCTGTTGTCGGCAGCGACATCGGCGTCCGCGGATCCCTCCATCAGCGCGAAGCGCGCCCAGGCAGAGGCGATCGTCGGCCAGATTCGCCAGATGGACTCGGATCTCTCGCAGGCGATCGAGTCGTTCAACTACTCGAACGTCCAACTCGGACGGATCGACGCAGACCTCGACTCGAACGGACGTCATCTCGTTGTCGCGAGGCAGAGCTTGCAAGAGGCCCAGGCGAACGTCGCTGCACGGCTCCGGGCGCTGTACATCAACGGTGACGGTGGGGGCGCGGTCGAAGTCATTCTCGGCGCACAGAGTCTCGACGACCTTCTCGACCGGCTCGACGTCGCCGAGCGCGTCGGTGCGCGCGACGCACTCGTCGTCCGGGAGGTGCGCACGTTCCGGCATGAAGTCCGGACGCGCCGAACCAAGCTTCGCGACGATCGCGCGACCCAGGCTCAGGTCGTCGCTGAGCGGCAGCAACGCCGGAAGTCGATCGAATCCGCGCTCGCCGAGCGACAGCGGCTCTACGCCTCGGTCAAGGACGAGATCGCACAACTCGAGGCCGAGGAGCGTCGCCGGCAAGAGCGGCTCGCCGCGGAGGCTCGCGCGCGGTACGCGGCTGAGCAGGCTGCAAAGGCGGCGGCACAGCAGGCGGCGTCGAGGTCGGCACGCGCACAGGAGCTAACGGCAACCGAGCCCGATCCGGCGATCGAGCTCGACCCGTCGAGCAGCTCGACCTCGTTCGCTGCGCCCGCACCTCCCTCGAAGTACGGCGGTGTCGTCGGGCTCGCGATGCAGTACCTCGGTGTGCCGTACGTTTGGGGCGGCATGAGCCCGTCGGGATTCGACTGCTCGGGTCTGACGGCGTACGTGTACGCACAGGTCGGCGTGGGTCTCCCGCATCACGCTGCCTCGCAGTTCAACGTCGGTGTTGCCGTGTCGCGCGAAGAGCTACAAGCCGGAGACCTGGTGTTCTTCGACGGGCTCGGTCACATGGGGATGTACGTGGGAGGGGATCAGTTCATCCACGCGCCCCACACCGGTGACGTCGTCAAGATCTCGAGTCTGAACGACTCCTGGTACGCCTCCAAATACATTGGAGCCCGCAGAGTCGTCTAGGTGGCGGCGCGCCCGAGGCAGTGGGCCGCTGTCTCCGGAAGCACGCCCCTTCGGGGATCTGCCCGCCGAAGGCGGGATCATTGCGGATCGGAATCCGTTCCTGCGGATTCCGATCTCGCAGGCTGGGCGGCGGAGTACAGGCCCTCGATCTCGTCGGTGAAGTGCTCGGTCACGACCCGTCGCTTGAGCTTCAGCGTCGGTGTGATCTCGTCGCGGGTCATCTCGAAATCGCGAGGTAGGACGGCGAAGCGCTTGATCTGCTCGTAGCGCGACCGCTCCGCATTGACGTCGTCGACGATGGTCTGCAGCAGCTCGTGGATCCGAGGATCTGCCGAGAGTGAGGGGAGGTCCGTCGAGAGCCCGTGCTCTGCCGCCCACTTGGCGATCTCGATCGGATCGAGTGTGAGCAGAGCGGCGGGATAGGGACGACGATCACCGACCACGAGCGCCTGCGATACGAATCGCGAGAGCTTCAGCTCGTTCTCGAGGTTCTGTGGCGAGATGTTCTTCCCACCGGCTGTGACGATCAGATCCTTCTTGCGATCGGTGATCGCGACGAAACCATCTGCGTCGATCGTCGCGATGTCGCCGGAGCGGAGCCAACCGTCGCCGTCGAGCACCTCCGCCGTCGCCTCCGGATCCTTGAAGTACCCGGCGAAGACGGTGTCGCTGCGGATCAGCAACTCGCCGTCATCAGCGACGCGCAACTCGAAGCCGGGTAGCGCGGGGCCGACGGTGCCGAAGCGGTAACGCTCGTGTCGGTTGGTCGTCGCGGCCGTCGTGCATTCCGTCAGCCCGTAGCCCTCGAGGATTCGGATCCCGATTGCGTCGAAGAACTCGGCGATCTCCTGCGCAAGCGGCGCGCCGCCCGAGATCGGCGTGCGCAGCCTCCCACCCAAGCGTGCGCGCACCTTGGCGAACACGAGGCGGTCTGCGATCGCGTGGCGCACCGCCAGGCCACGGGGGATGGGCCGACCGCCCTGCCGGAGCAGACTCGTCTCCCGGCCTATCCGCAGCGCCCAGTCGACGAGCTTGCGACGTGGGCCGGTCGTTTCGGCGAATGCCCCGAGCACGGCGGCGTGCACCTTCTCGTACACCCGAGGGACGCTCGGCAGGACCGTCGGTCGCACGACACCGAGCACGTCAGCGACACGCAACGGGTCGGGGAGAAACGCGATCGTGTAGCCGACGTACGGGCCCGTGAGGTGCATCAGGCGCCCGAAGTTGTGAGCGAGCGGCAGATAGAGGAGCATCACGTCCCCCTCGTCGACGAAGGGTGCGTCACCCGCGTCGACCCGTAGGCCGTCGACGCAGGCGACCATCGCGTAGTAGTTCCGGTGGCGGATCATGCAGGCCTTCGGCGGTCCTGTGGTGCCAGACGTGTAGATGAACGTGAAGACATCGTCTTCCGTGATCTGCGCAACCCGCTCGGTGAGCGCATCAGGGTTTTCGGCGCGGAAGGAACGGCCTTCGTCCTCGAGCTCGTCGAGGTCGGCGAAGGTGAGCACGTGGGCGAGCCGGGGCAGCTCACCCCGGAGGTGCTCGACCTTCTCGAGTTGAGTCGCATCCTCGCAGAGCACTCCGACCGACTCCGAGTGAGCAAGGACGTAGGCGACGTCCTTCGGCGACGAGTTCGCGTACACGGCCGCGCCGACCGCACCGACGTGTGCGAGCGCGAAGTCGAACAGCGCCCACTCGATGCTCGTCGAAGCCAGGACGCCGAACGCGTCGCCCTTCACGACGCCGCGAGAGAGCAATCCGTTCGCGAGCGCCTCCACCCGCTCGGCGGCCTCGGACCACGAGACCGCGTGCCACGAGCCGTCGCGCTCGACCAGGTACGCAGGCCCGGTTCGAGGTGTTGCGGCTGCGTCGTGCCAGAGTCTCGCGATCGTTCTCTCCCCGCGCATCGGTGTCACCCTAGTGCCTCGCTGCGCTCGCCACTAGGTGCCGGACGGGTCCGGCACCTACGCACTCGACGGTTGCAGGAAACCCCCGCAGGAAGCAGAATTCGCCAGTTCCTCGCCAGCTAGGCTCGGAGGCGCATGCGCACCACCTGGAACGGCTCGCTCAGCTTTGGTCTCGTCAGTATTCCGGTTGGGCTCGCGCCTGCGACGAAGCCGGCAGCGCGCCAGTCGGACGTGTCGTTCCGTTTGCTGCACCGCGAGTGCCTCACGCCGATCAAGCAGAAGCGCTGGTGCCCGACCCATGACCGCGAAGTCGGGCCCGACGAACTCGTGAAGGGGTGGGAGGTCGCCAAGGGCCAGTTCGTCGTCGTGGAAGAAGCCGAGCTCGAGGCGCTCGAGCAGCAGGATGACTCGCGCTCGATCGCGATCGAATCCTTCGTGCCAGGGGCGGCAGTCGACCCGATCTGGATGGATCGCACGTATTTCCTCGTTCCCGGCCAGGCGCCCGCGCAGCGCCGTCCCTATCGCCTCCTGCTCGACGCGATGCGCGAGAGCGGGGTCGCGGCGCTAGGGCGCTTCGTTCGGAGCGGTAAGGAGTCGATCTGTCTCGTGCGGCCGCACGGAGATGCGCTCGTCCTCGAGACGCTGTACCTCGTTGAGGACGTCCACTCGCAGGCCGAGATCGAAGAGGCAATGCAAGCGACCGAGGTGAAAGACGCCGAGCTCGGCCTCGCACGCCAGATCGTGGATGGCCTGGCGGCAGCCTTCGATCCGGCGAGCCTGACAAACGACTACCGCCGTGACCTGCGCACGTTGCTCGAGGCGAAGCTCCAAGGCAAGGAGCTTGCCGTGCCCGAGCCCGCGGCCGAGCCTGCGCAGGTCATCGACTTGATGGAAGCGCTCAAGGCGAGCGTTGCCGCTGCGAAGACCACCGGCGAGAAGAAGCCGGCGGCACGCAGGAAGCCCGCTGCGAAGGCGCGCGCGAAGCGCACTTGACGCCCATTCTGTCGGCGTCGAGCGACGGGGAGGATGCCCTCGTCGTCTATGCGGTCGCAGCCGTTGCCGAGGGCGCCTGGAGGTGCGCCTGGAACAGCGTCTTGTCGATCTTCCCGTGATAGATCGGCACGCCTTCGTCGATACAGAGCTTGATCACGGCCTCACGATCCATCTTCAGTTCCTTCGCCAGCTCGTCCGGCGTCAGGTGGTTCGCCATCGACGCTACCTCCTCCGTGCAGACGAGAGGCCCGCCGGCGCAGATGCGCTCGCACGGGCCTCGTCGATGCTCGTTCGCTTGACGACGGGGGTCAACGGGCCCGCCTCCCGAAACGGTTCATGATCCTTCGAGAATACCCACGCGTCGTGACGGACTGCAAACGTTGACAGGAGTGTCGTCTCGGAGTCTTTCCGGGAAGGTGAGACGCGTCAAACGGGGTTCGCAACCTCGATGTACGACCAGTCGAGCTGGAACTCACGGGCGAGGTGATCGGCCAGCGCCTGCACGCCGAACCTCTCGGTGGCGTGATGTCCGGCGGCGATCAGGTTGATCCCGAGCTCGCGCGCAGCGTGGTGGTTCGGCTCCTCTGCTTCACCGGTGAGGAGGACGTCGAAGCCGGCGTGGGCCGCGCGCACGAGGTCGTACCCGGCGCCACCCGTCGAGATCGCGAGCCGGCTCACCTCGGCAGGCCCGGCCGCGAGTGTCAGAGGCGTGCGCTCCGTGACGTCTGCCACCAGCGTGAGGAGCTCGTCGAACGGCAGAGGCGCGATCTCACAGGCCAGCCCGAAGTCGCCGAACGAACCTGTGGGCATCGCGCCGAGCCGTTTTGCAAGCTGGGCGCTGTTGCCGAGCTCGGCGTGGGCGTCGAGCGCCAGGTGATAGGCGACGAGCGATGCCTCTCCGCGAAACAGCGCCTCGAGCCTGCCGCGCAGCCGCGCATCGACGACGAGCGGCTCGTTCCGCCAGAAGAGACCATGATGGACGAGCACGAGCCCAGCTCCTGCGTCGACCGCGCGGTCGAACAACTCCCGCGAGGCGGAGACTCCGCAGGCGATCGTCGTCACCTCCGCTGCACCGACGACCTGCAGCCCCGGCGGGCCGAACTCGGGCCAGCGCTCGACGCTGAGGAGCTCGTTCGCATGCGCGACGATCGCGTCTCGGTCGGCCATTGCCGGATTCTCTCAGCGGCAGCCGGTCGCGAGCGCAAGTACGTCGCAGACACGATTCATCACGACGGGGTTCAGTCTGACGCAGCTACTCCGGTCGAGGGCTGAGGAACGCCACCTCACGTGCCACGACCTCGATTGCGCTGCGCTTCTTGCCATCAGGCTCCTCCCAGGAGCGCGAGCGGAGGCCGCCCTCGATTGCGACCTTCTTCCCTTTCGTCAGAACCTCGCCACAGAGCTCGGCCGTCCGCTCCCAGGCCGTGATCTGCACGAAGTCGGCTTTCTCGCCGCCGCGGCGGCTGACTGCGAGCAAGAACGAGGCGAGCTTCTTGCCGTCCTCGCCCACCTCGCGGAGTCGCACGTCGCTTGCGAGGTTGCCGACCAGCACTACCGTGTTCATCGCTTCCTCCTCCGATCGCCAGTAGAGGCAACGTACGCGAAGAAGTGTCACGGGTGTGTGTCGAGCTCGTGCCGAAATCGTGGAGCTCGACGATCTCGGCCCGTTCAGCCGTACCGGCCGAGCGGCGTGCCGAGCGGGTACCCTGTGCGCGCTCGGGGTGTGGCGCAGCCTGGTAGCGCGCTCCGTTCGGGTCGGAGAGGTCCCCAGTTCGAATCTGGGCACCCCGATTAATCCGCAAGATCGAAATCCGCAGCCGCGGATTTCGATCGCGGGCTCACTGTTCTTGTCTGCGGCGTGTGTGCCGCTACCGCGCCACACACGCCGCAAGGTATCCCGCTTGCGCGGGCAGATCCCTGAAGCCAGGGGAACCTGCGGTTCCCCTTGGGAACCCCTCCCCGAGAGAGCGGTTGGAGCGCGGGCTCACTGTTCTTGTCTGCGAGCGTGTGTGCCGCTACCGCGCCACACACACCGCAAAGTATCCCGCTTGCGCGGGCAGATCCCGGAAGCCAGGGG
>JBPCLB010000002.1:0-7959 GCA_051003695.1 Gaiella sp.
CACCCATCCCTTCACCGGGAAGGAGCTGGACGTCCGCTCACTGCTGCCCCCCGACCTCGAGCATGCACTAGAGACCGCACGCGCAAGAGGGCAGGATTTCTCCCCTCGAGGCTGATTGGTGCATTTAGGCGTCTGAGTCCCTCGTGGTCACAGCTCGCGTCGTTCCACTCAATCGTCGGCGCCGAAGGGCGAATCACTCGCCCGAGAGGCCACCGCGCCGCTGAGACCACGAATCGGGAAGATGGGGGGCTCGCGGGGAAAACATGGTTTCGCCCACGTCTAGAGCCGGTACTATGCCGGCGTCCAGTCCCGACTTCCCGGTGGGAGTTCCCGGGCGGTGGTGCCGCGGTCGTCGCTGCGAGCGACGCTCGGGTTCCGTCCGTACCTGCCGGTTCGCGACCCCAACCGAAAGGATCGAGCGTGTCAGTCGTCTCCATGAAGGAGCTGCTGGAGGCCGGCGTGCATTTCGGCCACCAGACACGCCGCTGGAACCCGAAGATGAAACGCTTCATCTTCGACGAGCGCGGCGGCATCTACATCATCGACCTGCAGCAGACTCAGAACCTGCTCCAGGAGGCACACGACTTTGCGCGGGCGATCGGCGAGCGGGGTGGAACGATCCTGTTCGTCGGCACGAAGAAGCAGGCGCAGGACGCAGTTCGCAGCGAGGCGACCCGGGTCGGCATGCCCTTCGTCGCGAATCGCTGGCTGGGCGGTCTGCTCACGAACTGGCGCACGATCGCCGACCGCATCTCGTACCTGCTCGAGCTGCGGCGCCTGAACCAGGAGGGACAGCTCGAGCTCTTGCCCGCGAAGGAGCGCATCGCGATGCTGAACGAGCTCGAGAAGCTCGAGGCGAACCTGGGCGGTGTCTCGACGATGAAACGCCAGCCCGACGCGGTCTTCATCGTCGATCTCCGCAAGGAGCAGCTCGCGGTGCGCGAGGCACAGCGGCTCGGCCTTCCCGTGATCGCGCTCGTCGATACGAACTGCGACCCGGACGAGGCCGATTTCGTCGTACCCGGCAACGACGACGCCATCCGCTCGTGCTCGCTGATCGTCCGCGCCGTCGCAAACGGGATCGCGGCCGGCCAGACGAAGGTCACTGCGCGTGAGCTCGCGCAGGCAGCGCCCGCCGCCGACGCCGACGCGCCTGTCGAGGCTGGGACACCGGAACCGGAGCCGCCGACTGACCCGGTTGCCGAACCCGGCTCCCCTGCCTCGGAGGAGCCCGAGGCGAGCGAGGCAACGGCTGAGCCGGCCGTACCCGTGGCGGCCGTCCCAGCCGCACCACCCGAGCCGCGCCCCGACGTGTCTGAAGCCGCGGGAACGGCCGAGCCGGGTGAGCGCGGATGACGGAGATCGGCGCACAGCTCGTCAAGCAGCTCCGTGACCGGACCGGCGCCGGGATGATGGAGTGCAAACGGGCGCTTCAGGAGACCGGGGGAGACCTGGACGCGGCACGGACCCTGCTGCGCGAAAAGGGGCTCGCGGCGGCCGGGAAGCGCGCCGACCGAACGACGAGCGAAGGGCTCGTCGGCATGATCGTCGAGCCGGAGACCGCCTCGATCGTCGGGATCGGCTGTGAGACCGAGCCCGTCTCGAAGAACGACGCATTCCGGGCATTCGGCGAGCGCGTGCTTCGGGCCGTTCACGCCGATGGCCCTGCGGCGGCGGAGTCGCTCGAGACCGAGCGGGTCGAGTTGGTCGCGCAGCTCGGCGAGAACATCGTCGTCGTCGGCGCCGAGCGCTATGAGGGTGGCGCGCTCGGCGGCTATGTGCACCCGCCCGCGAACAAGATCGGTGTGCTCGTCCAGCTCGAGGGCGGCAGCGAGGAGCTCGCGCGACGCCTCGCCATGCACATCTCGTTCGCCGCGCCCGAGTTCACGAGCCGGGACGACGTTCCCGTTGCCACGCTCGACGCCGAGCGGCAGGTGTACCTCAACTCGGACGAGGTGCAGGGCAAGCCCGAAGGTGCCCGTGAGAAGATCGTCGAGGGCATGCTGGGGAAGCGGTTCTACGCGGCTGCACCCGGAGGCGTGCTCGTCGACCAGCCCTCGATCCAGGATTCGGCGATGACGGTCGGCCAGCTGCTCGAGGATGCCGGCGCGAGCGTGAGGGGGTTCACGCGGGTCACGGTCAGCGGCTCGTGACCATTCGTCCCGAGGAGCTCGTAGAGGAGCCTTCGCGCTCCAGACGTCCCCCGCACCGCCTGCTGTTGAAGCTCTCGGGCGAGAGCCTGATGGGCGAGCGCGACTTCGGTGTCGACCCGCACCGGGTCGAAGACATCGCCCGCGAGCTCGTCGCCATCCGGGAAGGCGGCACCGAGCTCGCCGTGGTCGTCGGCGGTGGGAACTTCTATCGCGGGATGGAGGCGGCCGCGGAAGGCATGGATCGCGCGACAGCCGACTACGCCGGGATGCTCGCGACCCTCCTCAATGCGCTCGCACTCCAGGACGCGCTCGAGCGGCTGGGAGCTCAGACCCGCGTGCAGTCGGCGATCGAGGTCTCGGAGGTCGCTGAGCCGTACATCAGACGTCGCGCTATGCGCCACCTGGAGAAAGGGCGCGTCGTGATCTTCGCCGCGGGCACCGGGAATCCGTTCTTTACGACCGACACCGCCGCCGCGCTGCGCGCGCTGGAGATCGGGGCCGAAGTGATCCTGATGGCCAAGAACGGCGTCCGCGGCGTCTACGACGGCGACCCCCGCCTCGACCCCGACGCCCAGCTGCTGCCCTCGCTCACGCACCTGGAGGCGATCGAGCGTGGCCTCAAGGTGATGGACACGACGGCTCTCTCGCTGTGCATGGACAATGGGTTACCGATCCACGTCTTCGAGCTGGCGGACGGCAACATCACCCGCGCGGCCGCCGGCGAACGGATCGGAACGATCGTGGCGACGGAAACGGAGGATGGAGATGATTGATCGGAGCTCGGCGCAAACCGGATTGCGCCCCAGACACGGCGCCGGATCGACCGTGCCCTGCGTGGTCTGGGACGTCCCAGGACTTCACGCCAATCTCCGATCGACCATCTCCTAGGAGATGGGAGCGATCGAGGACTTCCTCGCCGACTGCCAGCGCCGGATGGACGGGTCGATCGAGCACACGCGCACCGAGTTCACGAGCGTCCGCACCGGGCGCGCCTCGACCGCCCTGCTCGACCGAATCCAAATCGATTACTACGGGGCGCCGACGCCGGTCAGCAATCTCGCGACGATCAGCGCGCCGGAGGCCCGGCTGCTGTCGGTGCAGCCGTACGACCCGAGCCAGATCAAGGCGATCGAGAAGGCGATCATGGAGTCCGATCTGGGCCTGACTCCGTCGAACGACGGCAAGCTGATCCGGCTCCCGATTCCGGCACTGACGGAAGAGCGTCGCAAGGAGCTCGTCAAGGTCGTACGCCGCTCAGCGGAGGAGGGCAAGGTCGCGATCCGCAACGTCCGCCGCGACGTGATGAAGCACCTCGAGGAGCTCGTTCGCAACGGGGAGGTCGGCGACGACGAGGAGCGCCGGGCCGAGGCGCAGGTGCAGAAGGTCACTGACGAGCATGTCAAGCGCATCGACGAGTTGCTGAAGCACAAAGAAGCGGAGATCATGGAGGTTTGATCGCTACGCGACCAAACCTCCAGAGGACTGATGTGAACGGTGAGCCTGATGGGGGAGGTGGGGTATGCCGGTCGGCTCGTTGGGCCATGCGCGGCTTGTCTTGAATGAGGCTCCGCGGGAAGGGACAAAGCGTAAGCCCCTCTAGCGATTCTCAGCCCCCACGCCTGAGAATCGCCATCGTCATGGACGGGAACGGACGCTGGGCGGAAGCCCGCGGCCTGCCTGTCGCCGACGGCCATCGCGAGGGCACACGAGCGCTCCGGCGCACGGTCGAGGCAGCGATCGAGCTCGGCGTCGAGACGCTCGCCGTCTATGCGTTCTCGACCGAGAACTGGGGTCGACCGGCGGACGAGGTCGACGACCTGATGGTGATCTTCTCCGATGCGATCGACCGTGAGCTGCCCGATCTGGCTCGTCAGGGCGTTCGCACGCGCTTCATGGGGCGTCGTGATCGCGCGCCCGCGGAGCTCCAGCAGCGGATGCTCGAGCTCGAGGCCGCAACCGCCCATCGCGATCGGCTGAACCTCTGGATCGCGTTCGACTACGGCGGCCGCGCCGAGCTCGTCGATGCCGCACGGAGAGTCGTGGAGGACGGGCTGGATCCCGCCGAGATCGACGAGCCTGCGATCGCGGCCCGGCTGGCGGCGCCGGAGCTCGCCGAGGTCGATCTCCTGATCCGCACCTCGGGCGAGTTACGCATCTCGAACTTCCTGCTCTGGGGTGCGGCCTACGCGGAGCTGGTCTTCGTCGAGACGCTGTGGCCCGATTTCACCGCGGACGACCTGAACCAGGCTGTGACCGCGTTCGGACAGCGGACCCGTCGTTTCGGTGGGAGATCGACGTGAGCCCGCTCTGGTCACGCGTCGTCGTCGCGCTGCTCCTGCTGCCGATCGTGCTCGGCCTCGTCTACCTCGGCGGCTGGTGGCTCACGGGCCTTGCCCTCGTCGGCGGCCTGGTTGCGCTCCACGAGCTGTACACCATCGCGCGCGGGCTTCGCCCGCTCGTGCTGGCCGGGTTCACGGGGTACGTGCTCTCGATCGTCGGGGTCGAGCTCGGTGGCGAGACCTGGCTCGTCCTCGGAATCCTCTCGACCTTTCCGGTGTGCTTCGCCCTCTTCGCGATCTCGAGCGCGCGCCAGACCGCCACGGCCGGATTCGGTGTGACGATGCTCGGCGTCGCGTGGGTCGCCGGAGGACTCGGCTTCCTGATTCTCCTGCGAGACCTGCCGGATGACGGGCGGCTCCTCCTTTTCACGGTTCTGCTCGCGGTCTTTGCCGGCGATACGGCCGCGTTCGTCGTCGGGCGCACCGTGGGGCGGCACCGCATGGCGCCGGCAATCTCGCCCGGGAAGACGTGGGAAGGGTTCGTCGGCGGGATCGTCGGTGCCGTCGCCGTCTCGTTCTTCGCGCTCTACGAGCAGGACGTCGTCACACCCTGGGAATCCGTGTGGCTCGGTCTCGTGATCGCAGTCGCCGCCGCGCTCGGCGACCTCTTCCAATCGGCGGTGAAACGCGACCTGGGCGTCAAGGATTCGGGGAGACTCCTCGGAGGTCATGGCGGCGTGCTGGATCGGCTCGACGCGCTGCTCTGGGCCGGGCCGGCCGCGTTCGCCGTGCTGCTTGCGTTCGCGTGAGCGACGTCGTGAAGAGAGTTGCGCTCCTCGGAGCCACGGGGTCGATCGGCCGCCAGGCGCTCGAGGTCGTCGGCAACCACGCAAGGCTCGAGCTCTGCGCACTGCACTCCGGCTCGACCAACCTCGACGAGCTTGCCGCCACACACAGCGTGAGCCACGTGCAGGTCGGCGGCGATCCGATCGTGCTCTTGGAGCGAAGCACACCCGATGTGGTGCTCAACGCGATCGTCGGATTCGCGGGGGTGGGCGCGACTCTGTGGTCGCTCGAGCACGGCGTCACTCTCGCGCTCGCCAACAAGGAGAGCCTCGTCGCCGCAGGTGAGCTCGCGGTCAGCGCAAAGAAGCGGGGGGGAGGTCTGCTGTTGCCGGTCGACAGCGAGCACTCGGCGCTGCACCAGTGTCTCGAGGGCCGGCAGCCCGAGACGATTGCCGGCCTCGTGCTGACCGCCTCCGGTGGCCCGTTCAGAGGCAGGTCGCGCGCGCAGCTCGACGACGTCACCATCGAGCAAGCGCTTGCGCATCCCACCTGGATGATGGGCGCCAAGATCACGATCGACTCGGCGACCCTTGCCAACAAGGGGCTCGAGCTGATCGAGGCGCACTGGCTGTTCGACGTCCCGTACGAGCGGATCGAGGTCATCGTGCACCCGACCTCGATCGTCCACGCACTGGTGCGGCTGCGCGACGGGGCGCTGTTCGGACACCTCGGGCTGCCGGACATGCGTGTCCCGATCTCGTATGCGCTGAGTTACCCGGAGCGGGCGGAGACACCCGTTCCGCAGCTCGAGCTCGCTGGGCTCACCCTCTCGTTCGAGGCTCCGGACGTCGAGGCGTTCCCACTCCTCGCGCTTGCTCGTGCAGCCGGCGAGCGTGGCGGGACGGCACCTTGCGCCTACAATGCGGCGAACGAAGTTGCAGTCGCCGCGTTTCTCGAGGGCTTGTGCCGGTTCAACGCAATCGCACGACTCGTCGACGAAACGCTGGCGGGGGACGATTGGCCCGCCGCGCGCGATCTCGACGAGCTCGTCGAGGCCGACGCGAAAGCACGGCGGCTCGCACAGGAGACACTGACGCAAACATGACCATCGCTCTCGCAATCATCGGCCTCGGAGTGCTCATCCTCGTGCACGAGCTCGGGCACTTCGTCGTCTCCCTCGCGTTGGGGATGCGGCCGCGGCGCTTCTACGTCGGCTTCCCGCCGGCAATCTGGAAGACGACGCATCGAGGGATCGAGTACGGGATCGGTGCGATCCCGCTTGGAGGTTTCGTCAAGATCCCGGGCATGCACCGGCCCGCCCCGGCCGACGCCGACTTTGCGTTCGGACGCGCCGTCGAAGAGGCCCCGCAACTCTCGGGTGCTGTGACGCGGTTGCGCAACGCCTTGGCGGAGGGCGACCACGGCGCGGCGCGAGATTCGCTCCGCGTACTGCACGAGCTGGTCGACGAGCTGACGCTCTCGGAGCCCGCGCGCCGTTCTGCGGACAAGGGGCTCACGGACATCGACGACGCCCTTGGCCCCGATGCCTACTGGCGTGCCGCGACGTGGAAGCGCGTCGCGGCGATCGCCGCCGGGCCGCTCGCGAACATCGCGCTCGCGATCGTTCTCTTCACAGGCCTCTTCATGACTTCGGCGGGGACGCCGACGACCACGGTCGACCGCGTCCAGGCGGAGTCGCCTGCCGCGGCGATGGGGCTCCGAGCGGGCGACCGGATCATCTCGATCGACGGCGCGCGCGTCGCTCCCGAGGACGTGTCGCGCCAGATCTCGTCGTCGGAGGGTGCTCCACTCCGAATCGTCGTCGAGCGCGGGGGCAACGTCGTAGCGCTTCCTGCGACGAGACCGCGACTCGACGAAGACAGCTACCGGCTCGGCTTCGTGCTCGGCGGGGTGGGTCTTGCGCCGGCCGCAGCGGCGAGCGAGTCGGTGCGGTTGACGGGCGAGGTGACGAAGGAGATCGGTGCGGCGCTCGGGCGGCTCGTGACCGGAGACGGGCGCAACGAGATCTCGAGCCCGATCGGGATCGTGCAGGGCTCCTCCGACGCGGCGAAGCAGGGCACTCAGGACTTCCTCTTCGTGCTCGGCCTGATCTCGCTCTCGATCGCGTTGCTCAACCTGCTGCCGCTGCTCCCCCTCGATGGAGGACACATCGTGTTCGCCGTCGTGGAAGGGCTGCGCGGTCGGGTCGTCCGCCGAGAGATCTACGAGCGGGTCTCCGTGGTCGGGATCGGGCTCGTGCTGCTGCTCTTCTTCATCGGCCTGTCGAACGACATCGGCAGGCTTTCCTGAGGCTGCGCTTCAGGAAAGCCTAGGTACTGCGCGAAAGACTGGGGTCAGGCACTCGTGCCTGACCCCGGATCCGCGATCTGCCGGACGCGAAGCGGGCCGGAAAGCGTCGACCCGAAGGGATCCGTCAGCGCCAGTGCTCGCTCGAGCTTCGCCACGTACTCCGCGCGCGAAATGCCCACCGCGCCCAGGCGCTCGAGGTTGGGCGTCGCCCATTGCACGTCGAACAGACGCCGTTCGCAGTCACCGGCAGCGCGAACCAGCTCCACGAGCGCGAGGAACGCGGCCTTCGACCCGCCAGGCCGACGGTGGAACATCGACTCACCCGCGACGAGACCGCCTATTGCGAGGCAGTAGAGACCGCCTGCGAGCCCCTCGTCGTCCCACCCCTCGACCGAGTGCGCCCAGCCGAGCTCGTACAACCGGCCGTACGC
>JBPCLB010000003.1:0-7682 GCA_051003695.1 Gaiella sp.
GTGACCGAGGTCACGACGACCGCCGCGGAGGCATGGGAGGCCGGAATCGGGGTCTGCCAGGACTACGCCCACTGCATGCTGGCGCTCTGTCGCCTCTGCGGGCTTCCCGCCCGGTACGTGTCGGGTCACGTGCTCGGTGACGGGGGCACGCACGCGTGGGTCGAGGTGCTCGTTCAGCACCCGCAGGACGAGAGGGCGCTGCGCGCGGTGCCGCTCGACCCCACGCACGATCGTCATGCGGGTCTGCGGTACCTGACCGTCGCCGTGGGACGCGACTACTGCGACGTGCCCCCGACCTCGGGAACCTTCGATGCGCCGTACGGTGGGGTGCTGACCACGCAGAGGCGGGCCGCGGTGACGCGTGTCGAGTACGTTCGACCCCGGCGCAGCCGCCGCCCGGGTCCGGTCAGGACGGCATAGCGCCGTTCGGCGCGCGCACGAGCGCCTCGAGCCCGGGCAAGTGCCGCGTACAGAGGGCGGGTAGCCCGGCGTGCTCGACCTCGTAGACGATTCCGGGGATCCCGACGTCGAGCAGCCAATCGTCGAATGCGCCTGGGCAAGGGCCGCCGACATCGTCGACGATCGGAAGCTCCGCCGCACGGCTCAGCGCCTCGACGACGGCCGCAGGCACGTCGCCGCACGGCAGCACGAGCTCGAGCGGACTGTGGAGATCGAGCACGAGCGGCGGTTGCAGACGCTCGAGGAGGGCCATCAGCGCCCGTGTCTCGGGCTCGGAACCGGCGTGGTCGCCCGGCGACGAGAGATTCGTACGGTTCGCGAGCACGCGCCGATCGTCCTCGATGCCAGGCGGATACGTGAACGATTCGTCCGGCCGCCACGTCGTCGTAGGGAAGTTCCGGTTGAGATCGACGCCGGCCGCGTTCTGCCTCGTGCCGTTGATCAGCCCGTCGGGGTTGGCGACGGGCACCATCGCCCAACGGGTCCCGTGTCCGGAGACGCGCTCGAGCAGGCGACGGGCGAGCAGAGCCGTCACTGCCTCCTCGCCGTGCTGGGCCGCGATCAGCAGACCGGTCACCGGGCCGTCCGTCGCCGGCAGGAACACGCGCAGTGCGACGCCGTCTCGCGAGCGTCCGTACTCCTCCACGCGCCAGCCGTCGAGGAGATTGCCGGTCACCGGGCTACCGTAGCGAGGGACTCGAGCGTCGCGCGGCTTCGGTCCTCCAACCGTGACGACGACGGGTGGCTAGCAGCACTCCGGGAAGCCTGCTGCGTTCTTCGGACGATCCGTGGTGGCTCGGGCAGCCCAAGTTATTGCGTGCGCAAGCATATGATATTCTCTACGAGAGGTGGAGCTCGGGATCTACACCTTCGCGGAGCTCACGGACCCTTCGTCGACCCCCGCGCAACGTCTGCGCAATCTGCTCGAGGAGATCGAGCTCGCGGACCAGGTCGGTCTCGACGTCTTCGGGGTCGGCGAGCACCACCGGCCGGACTTCGCCGTGTCCTCACCGGCGGTCGTGCTCGCCGCGGCGGCCGTGCGAATCGAGCGGATTCGCCTCACGAGCGCGGTCAGCGTCCTCAGCTCCGACGACCCGGTGCGCGTCTTCCAGGACTTCGCGACGCTCGACCTGCTCTCCGGCGGCCGTGCGGAGATCATGGCAGGTCGCGGCTCGTTCATCGAGTCCTTCCCCCTCTTTGGCTACGACCTTCGCGACTACGACGCGCTCTTCGCCGAGAAGCTCGGGCTGCTGCTCGAGTTGCGGGAGTCCGAGCACCTGACGTGGAACGGGGCGCACCGCGCGCCGATCGACGGCCGTGGCGTCTACCCGCGCCCTGTCCAGGAGCGGCTTCCGGTCTGGGTGGCCGTCGGTGGCTCTCCGGAGTCTGCCGCTCGCGCGGGGGCGTTGGGCCTGCCGATGGCGCTCGCGATCATCGGCGGGCTTCCCGAGCGGTTCACGCCGTTCGCAGAGCTCCACCGGCGCGCGGCGCGCGAGTCGGGGCACGATCCGCTGCCTGCGCTCAGCATCAATGCGCACGGCTTCGTCGCGGACACCTCGCAGGCCGCCTCGGAGATCGCGTTCCCGCCGTTCGCGGAGATGATGGGACGCATCGGCCGCGAGCGCGGCTGGCCACCGATCACTCGCGAGGGCTTCGAGGCGTCGCGGACGCTCCGCGGCGCAAGCTTCGTCGGCCGCCCGCAGGAGATCGTCGAGAAGATCCTCTTCCAGCACGAGCTCTTCGGCCACGAGCGGTTCCTGATCCAGTTCAGCGTCGGCACGATTCCGCACCGCGAGGTGCTCCGGTCGATCGAGCTTTTCGGAACCGAGGTCGCTCCGGCCGTACGCGAGCACGTCGGCGCGCTCGTCGCCCGCTGAGCTCGCGCCTCGGTCTCCGCCTTCGTGGGGTCAGTTGGGACACGACGCTCGCGCGTCGACGCGCTGGTTCTCCAGGGATCGTCGAGATCGACTCGCGTGCTGCAAACGATCGCCGGTTGGTTCCGACGGCCTCAGCGCTGCGGCGGTCCGCAGCTCGGGCGGGCGACGAACTCCGTGGGCAGGACGACGTCCGACGGCGAGGCGCCGTCGCGCATCCGACCGAGGAGGAGCTCGGCGGCAGTTCTCCCCATGGCGAAGGTGTCGCGACGGACGACAGCAACGGCCGGCCGGAAGAGATCGGTGATCGCGACGTCATCGCAGCCGACGAAGGAGAGCTCGCTCCCCAGTGAGACTCTCCGCTCGGCGACGACCCGCAGTGCGCCGAACATGACCTGGTTTCCGCCTGCGATCACCGCTGTCGGGGGCTCGGGAAGGTCGAGGAGGCGGCGCATGGCAGCCGCGCCGTGCTCGACGGCGAACGAGCCTTCGTCGACGATGTAGCTGCTCGGCAACCCGCGCAGCTCGAATGCCTCCGCGAGACCGGCACGCCGCTCGACCGCGGGCCGGGCTGCGGTGCCGCCGATCAGGGCGATGCGACGGTGACCCAGGTCGAGGAGGTGCAGCACAGCTGCCTTCATCCCACTGCGATGATCCGAGAGGACCCGGCTGACGGGAATGTCTGCGGGGAGGTTTCGGTCGAGCACGACAACGGGGATATCGAGCTCTCGCAGCCTGCCGATCGTCTCGGTGTGCGTCTCGTCCAGCACGGAGATCACGAGACCGTCCACTCGTCGTTGCGTGAGGAGCCGGATGTGGGCGGTCTCCATTTGCGGATCACCGAGCGAGTTCGTGAGCAGCATCGAGTAGCCGTTCGTGTGAAGTGTCGATTCGACACCGGTGACGATCTCGGCGAAGAGCGGGTTGGAGATGTCTCCCACGACGAACCCCACTGTGAGCGTCTCCCGCCGGCGGAGGCTCTGCGCGAGAATGTCCGGTTGGTAGTCGAGCTCAGCGACGGCAGCGAGCACACGGGCGCTCATTGCGGGGCTCACATCCGGATGGCCGGAGAGCACCCGCGAGACGGATGACATCGCCACGCCTGCCTTGTCGGCCACCTCGCGCATGCTGGCGCGGCGCCGGCGCCGTACTCCGTCGTCACTCACTGTGGCAGCTCATCGCCGGGAACAGCGACGAAGCGGGGGGACGTGGCCGGGTGGTCAGGGGTGGCCACTAGGGTGCGTAGACGTCCTCGTAGACGGAATCGGGCGCCGGCAGGGGTGCGCGCTCGGCCTCCGCCCGCACGGCGCGCATGTCGGCGCGGATCTCTTCGTCGAGCGAGTCCAACCTTTCAGCGGTTGCGATGCGCCAAGCGAGCAGCGACTTCCGGAACCTCGGGATCGGGTCGACTCGCTGCCAGGCGTGACGCTGCTCGACCGGATCGCTGCCACCGGCAGAGAATGCCGAGTGGCGTTCCCAGCGCACCGTCTTGCACTCGACGAAGCCCGGCCCGCCTCCCTCTCGTGCCCGCGCCACGCTCTCGGCCACCGCGTCGTGGACGGCGAGCACGTCGTTACCGTCGATGATCGCAGCCGGCATCCCGAAGCCCCGCGCCCGGTCGGCGATGTCGGGCGTGGCCTGGCTCTTCGTTGTCGGCACGGAGATCGCGACCCCGTTGTTCTCGCAGATGAAGACCAGTGGCACCCTCCAGAGCATGGCCATGTTCATCGCCTCGAAGAACTCGCCCTCGCACGACGCACCGTCGCCGAAGAAACAGAGCACGACCTGGCCCGTACGCCGGAACTGACAGGAGAGAGCGGCGCCACCCGCCATGGGGATGTGACCGGCGACGATCGCATTCGTCGAGATCAGCCCGACCGAAGGCTCGGAGAGGTGCATCGAGCCACCTTTCCCCTTGCAGATACCGGTTGCGCGGCCCATCAACTCAGCCATCGTGCGGACGGGGTCGACGCCCTTGATCAGCACCTCGCCGTGGCCGCGGTAGGTCGCGAACACGAGGTCGTCCGGGCGGAGCGTGGCAAGTGCTCCCGCCTTGATCGCCTCGGCACCGATGCACGGGTGCGTCGAACCGGGGATCAGGCCTTTGGCGAAGGCGTCGATCACCTCGTCCTCGAAAGCGCGGACCCTCATCATCTCGCGGTACAAGGCGAGCAGCTGCTCATCGTCGAAAGCGGCGGGGCGGGGTCCCGGCACGGCCTCGTCGACGGGTACGGGTGCGACTGTCATTCCACCCCTCCTGGCAGCGCTGCGATGTGACGCTCGAGAGCGGCCAGCAGGCGTCCGCCTGCCTCGCCGTCGGCGGCGCGATGATCGATCGCGACATTGACCCACATGCGCGGCTGCACGCCGATCCACCCGTTCACGGACACGACTCTCTCCGCCACTCGGCCGGTCGCGACCATCGCTATCTGCGGGCCCGAGACGACCGGCGCAAAGAAGTCGACGGGGTATGCGCCGAGATTCGAGAGCGTGCACGTTCCCCCGACGAGATCGCGCCCGTCGGCCTCAGCGAGTCGCGCGGCCTCGACGAGCCTGCGACGCTCGACGGAGACCTCGCGGAGCGTTCGCGAGCCGGCGTCGCGGAGGACGGGCGCGAGCACACCGGTGGGTGTCGCAACCGCAAGCGAGAGATGCACGACGTCCGCGCGCTCGACCGAGCCGTCGGCGCGCCGCCAGCCGTTCAGCTCGGGCACGTCCGCGAGGGCGCGTGCGAGAGCCACGACGAGCAGGTCGGTGATGCTCAGGTCCGCAGCGGATGCGGAGGCTCGTGCCTGCACCAGCCCGTCGGCAGCGAGCTCGCCTCCGATGTGAACGTGTGGGATCTGCTGCCAGCTCGCGGTGATGTTCCTCACCACGGCATCACGAACACGATGACCGTCCGCCGGCGCGGCTGGAGCAACGGTCGGGAGCGCCCGGTTCATCTCGACGTCGCGTGCGACGATGCGTCCCCCCGGGCCGGAGCCCTGAAGTGTGGTGATGTCGACTCCCTGCTCTCTTGCGAGGCGTCGCGCCGCGGGCGAGGCGTTCGGCCCCATCCGGCCGGGCACCGTCGTTGCCCCGGGCGACGGCGCGTCTGCCTGCCGAGCCGTCGGGTCGTCAGCCGGCACGAAGGAGGACTCGGCTCCGGCGCCGGTGCCCTCCGCGCCCACGACCGCCGGCTCGAGCTCTGCAAGCAATCCTTCGACGGCCACGACTGCTCCCTCGGAAGCGACGATCCGGACTAGCCCATCGGCCGGTGCCTCGATCTCGATGGTCGCCTTGTCGGTTTCGACCTCGACGACCAGTTGCCCCGCAGTGACCCTCTCTCCGTCCGCCACGAGCCACCGGCTGACCGTAGCGTCCTCCATCGCGATGGAGAGCTGGGAGAGCCTGAGGGCCGTCATGCGATGAGACGCTCGACAGCAGCGACGACATCGTCTGCGCTGGGGTAGACCGCTTCGATGCCACTCGGTGTACACGGGATGGGCACGTCCTTGCAGGCGACCCGCTCCACCGGTGCGTCGAGGTAGTCGAAAGCCTCTTCCATGCATCGCGCCGCGATCTCAGCACCGAAGCCGAGCGTTCGGTGCGCATCGTGTGCGACGGCGAGTCGCATCGTCTTGCGCAGCGATCCGATGATCGTCGCCATGTCGAGCGGCGCGAGCGTGCGCGGATCGATCACCTCGACCGAGACGCCTCTCTCCGCGAGTCGGTCGGCGGCCGTCAGCGCCTCCTCGACCATGCCCGACAAGGCGACGACGGTAACGTCGGAGCCATCGCGCGCGATGCGCGCTTGCCCGAACGGGATCGGCTCGCCGTCCGTCTCGACGTCTCCCCTCCTGCCATAGAGACGGACGTTCTCGACGAAGAGAACGGGGTTGTTGTCGAGCAGTGCCGTGCGCATGAGACCGTACGCGTCCGCTGCGTTCGAGGGAACCGCGATCTTGATGCCCGGAACGTGCATGAACCACGACTCGAGGCTCTGCGAGTGCTGAGGGCCCATCCCCATCCTGGCGACGATGGGCGTCCGGATCACGAGCGGCACCGTCAGCTTTCCGCCGGTGAAATAGTGGAGCTTCGCAGCCTGGTTGAAGATCTGATCCATCGCGACCCCGACGAAGTCGAAGAACTCGATCTCGCACACTGCCCGGACTCCAGTGATCGCAAGCCCGATCGCGTACCCGACAGTGCCCGACTCACAGAGAGGGGCGTCACGGATCGTCTCCTCCCCATACGCCTCGGACAGCCCCCGCGTGACACCGAAGGCGCCACCGTATGGGCCGATGTCCTGCCCGATCAGCATCATCGGCTCGGGACGGTCGAGTGCCTCCCGAAGCGCCTGATTGATGGCCTGGCTCATCGTCAGACTCGTCGTTGGCATGGGGGTCACCGGATGCGCCACGTAGCTGGACTCGCCTCGACACGGGGAATGGGGGAGACCCGTGGGTCACCGGATCCGCTTCCGGTTTCGATTCTACTCACGGCACCGTGCTACCCGTGGACGGTTGCTCGCTCGCCAGATAGCTTGAGCGCTGCCGCCTCACGGCTCTCTCCGTCCCCCTCCCTGGAGGCCCCAATGAGCGCAACCGTCCCCCTCGAAGTGGCTCCGAGCGCCTACGCCGGCCTGATGGGCGTGGCCAGGCGTGACACGACGCCGCCGGCGGGCATCTACGCGCGCATGTGGGGCGCCTCCACGCACGACCTCGCCGAGGGGGTCCATCGCCCCCTCAACACCACAGTGCTGGCGCTGCAGGCAACACCCCGCGACCCGCTCCGCCTGCTCGTCGGGATCGACCTCGCGCTGCTGGGCGATCTGGGCGGACTCGCCGACTGCGAACGGATCCTGGCGCCCGTTCGACACGCTCTCGGCCTGACCGACGGCCACCTGCTCGTCAACTGCTCGCACACGCACAGCGCACCGTGGGCAGCGACCAGCCGCAGCCACATGCCCGGCGGCGAGCTGATCGGCCCCTATCTCGACCAGCTGGGTCAGGCGATCCTCGACGCGGGGCTCGAGGCCGTGGCGAAGCTCGTTCCGGCCACGCTGACCTGGGCGACAGGACGCTGCGACCTCGCCCGGAATCGTGACCTGCCCGACCCTGAGGCTGGAAGCGACCGCGTGGTCTGCGGCTACAACCCGCTGGCCCCCGCCGATGACACCTTGGTGGTCGGGCGCGTGACGAGCGACGGCGACGGCACGGTCCTCGCCACGATCGTCAACTACGCCTGCCATCCGACAACTCTCGCGTGGGACAACAAGCTGTTCTCGCCGGACTACATCGGCGCCATGCGTGAGCTCGTGGAGCAGTACACCGAGGGTGCGCCCTGCCTCTTTCTGCACGGAGCCTC
>JBPCLB010000004.1:0-9326 GCA_051003695.1 Gaiella sp.
TAACCGGCGCGGGAGCCCTTGTGAAGGACGCGGCCCAGATACGCCTCGGGGAGTCGCGCCTGTTACTTGAAAAAGTGAAGTAACGTTGCTATACCTTATGAAGCGTTGCTTCACCCAGAGCGGTCGAAGGTCTGGCGAAGTGCGGATCCCAGCTGCGCCGCGACGCCCTGGAGACGTGGGGACAGGGGGAGCGCACGGACGGACACCGGGGTACGCGAGGAGACGGAGGCTGCGGATGAGCGTCGAAGCGAGAGCGCGCAAGGTGGAGGAGCCGACGCTCGAGCTGGTGCTCAAGCGAAATCCGGTCGAGCGCCTCAAACGAGAGAAGGGCCCGCTCGGCATGCTCGACGAGCTGCCGTCGCTGATCGCGGCCGGATATGCGGACGTGGCCGAGGAGGACATCGTGCGGCTCAAGTGGTGGGGGCTCTACCACGACAAGCCGAAAGTCGGGACGTTCATGTTGCGGATCAAGCTGCCTGCCGGGCGCCTGACCGCGCCTCAGCTACGCGCCGTTGGCGATCTCGCTCTCGAGCACGGCAAGGGCGAGGCCGAGCTGACGACTCGCCAGAACATCCAGCTCCATCACCTCACGCTCGGCTCGCTCCCCGACGTGTTCGACCGGCTCCACGCTGCGGAGCTGACGAGCCTCGGCGGCTGCGGCGACACTATCCGCGCGATCACCGGGTGCCCGGCCCACGGTGTGGCGGCGGACGAGCTGTTCGACGTGGGACCGGTGCTCGAGGAAGCGCATGCGTTCTTCACGGGGAATCCCGACTACATCGATCTGCCGCGCAAGCACAAGATCTCGATCTCGGCGTGCGCGAGCCGGTGCAATGCGCCCGAGATCAACTGCATCGCGCTCGTCGGAGCGATCCGTGACGGCGAGCCCGGGTTCGCGGTGCTCGTCGGTGGAGGCCTGTCGTCGGTGCCTCGCATCGCCCGCGAGCTCGGCGTGTTCGTCCGGTTGGACGACGCCCTCCCGATTCTGCGCGCGATCCTCGACACGTGGCGGGACGATCTTCGCTGGCGCGTCTCGCGCGTCAAGTCGCGGATGAAGTTCATGGTGGACGCGCTCGGGGCCGAGGGGGTTCGCGCCGAGGTGGAACGCCGGTTGGGTCATCCACTGCCGGACTTCGAGCTGCCGCCGCTGGACTTGGAGCCCGATGACCACCTCGGCATCCGCCCGCAACGCCAGGTCGAGCGAACGACGATCGGTTTCCCCGTCCACGTCGGGTTGCTCGGCGGCGAGCGGCTGACCGCACTCGCCGACCTGCTCGAGCCGATCGGCGCCGACGCGCGCGTCACGCGCCAGCAGAACCTGCTGCTCTCCGGGATCCCGAACGGTCGGGTCGAATCGCTCGTCGTCTCCCTCTCGTCGCTCGGCCTCGCCCCGGAGGCGAACGGGCTGCGTGGCAACGCGATCGCCTGCACGGGCGAGCCGCATTGCAACTACTCGGTGACCGAGACCAAGACACGCCTCGACAGGCTCGTGCTCGGGCTCGAGGAGCAGTTCGGTGACGCCGTCGCACCGTTGCGTCTCCATCTCGACGGCTGCCCGCACGCGTGCGGCCAACACTGGGTCGGCGACATCGGCCTCCAGGGGACGACAGCGAGAGACGACGCGGGACAGCGCCACCAGGCGTTCGACGTCTACCTCCGCGGAGCACTCGGCCCCCGCGCGGCGATCGCCAGACCGGTGTTCCGACGCGTCCGAAGCGACGAGCTCGACGAGCTCGTCCACGGACTCGTTGCAGGGTGGCTCGAGCACAGAGCACCGTTGCAAGGCTTCCGAGCGTTTCTCGACGAGACGGCAGACCAGAGGCTCGGCGAGCTCGCCGGGCGCGAACCGGCGCGCAGCCGGAGAGAGGAGGAGGCGGCATGACCGGCCCGGACGCGATCGTGGAGCTGGACGACCTCGAGGCAGGTGAGCTGTCGGTCGAGTTCGAGGGGCTGGAGCCGTGGGAGGTGCTCGAATGGGCCCTCGCTCGATTCGGCGACCGCCTTGCGCTCTCCACCGCCTTCCAGGACGGCGACGTGGCGCTGATCGACATGGCCTACGGCATCGATCCCGCCGTGCGGGTCTTCTCGATCGATACGGGCCGTCTCCCCCAGGAGACGCACGATCTCGTCGAGCTGCTCCGAGAACGGTATCCGGGCCTTCGGCTCGAGCTGCTCTCGCCCGACGGGATCCAGCTCCAGCGGCTCGTCGACCGCAACGGTCCGAACCTGTTCCGGCGGTCGGTCGAGCAACGTCTGCTCTGCTGCAACGTTCGCAAGGTTCAGCCGCTCAACCGTGCGCTCGCCGGGCTCGACGCCTGGGTGACCGGGCTGCGTCGCGACCAGTGGGCTTCGCGAACCGACATCCGCAAGGTGGAGGTCGACCACGACCACGACGGGATCGCAAAGCTCAATCCGCTCGCCGAATGGACACACGACGAGGTCTGGGACTATCTCCGGGAGCACGACGTGCCGACCCATGCGCTCTACGCGCGGGGGTACACGTCGATCGGTTGCGCCCCGTGCACGAGGGCGATCGCCCCCGACGAGCCCGCGCGGGCAGGTCGCTGGTGGTGGGAGTCCAACGCACCCAAGGAGTGCGGGATGCATTGCTCGATCGAGACGGGCGGCTTCGAGCACGAGCTGCACGCGATCCTCGGCGCGGAGGCCCACGCATGACCGCCGGCGTCTTGCTGCGCGCTGACGAGCGAGAGGTCGCACTGGCAGAGGTTGACGCAGTCCGGGACGTCGTCCAGCCGGGCGAGTACCGGGAGCGGCTCGACGGGCTCGCGACCCGGCTCGACCAGGGTGACGCGCTCGACGAGAGCGATGCGGGCGAGCTCGACCGGTTGATTGCGCTCGCGCTGCAATCGGGCCGCGTGCGGGCGCTCTACGGGCCTGGCGGCGAGCAGGCGGCACTGCGGGCGTACCGAAAGCTCCCGAGCGGCGCCGAGCTCACGGCGAGCGTCACTGCCGTGAACGAAGCCCTCGGCGCGCTGCGCGGGAGAGCCCTCGAACGCGTCACGATCGCGGCGGTCGGCCCCGGAGCCTTCACCATCGCCGTCGTCGTCGACGGCGCCGAGCTCTCCCTGCGTTTCGACCGCCAAGGCGCACGACTCGCGAGTGTGGGTGTATGAAACCATGTTTCCCCCACGTGCCCCCTTCTTTGCGATTCGTGGTCTCGCTGCACGGCCGGCCCTCCCGGCCGAGTACATCGGCCTTCGGGCACGGCATTCGTGGGATCCAACGGGAGACCGTTTCGTCGTGAGTACATGCCAATCTGCCGAACCGGTCGAGCCGGCCGAGACGACCGAACCGGCCGAGAAGCGCTACTACATGGCGTGCATCGACCTCGAGGGACGGGAGGTGCTCGTCGTCGGGGCCGGCCCCGTCGCGCTCGAGAAGATCGAAGGGCTGCTCGACGCGTCGGCACGCGTAACCGTCGTCGCCCCCGTGGTCTCGCCCGAGGTTCGCGTCCTGGCCGTGGAGCGCCGGATCGAGCTCCATCGCCGCGGGTACCGGACCGCTGATCTCGCCGGTCGATTCCTCGTCATCGCGGCAACCTCCACGAGGTCGGTCAACGAGCGCGTGTTCCGTGACGCCGAATACCGCGGACAGCTCTGCAATGTCGTCGACGTGCCACACCTCTGCAGCTTCATCCTGCCCGCCGTGCACCGGCGCGATCCGATCGCCGTGGCGGTCTCGACCGGCGGTGCGTCCCCGGCTCTCGCGCAGCGGTTGCGCGACGAGATCGCGCGCGTCGTGCGCCCCGAGCACGCCGAGCTGGCGCGACGGCTCAGGCGCGAGCGGCCGTGGGCGAAGGCGAATCTCGCCTCGTACCGGGATCGCAAGGCGTACTTCGATGCGGTCGTCGATCAAGCCCTCCGGGCGACTCCGGCAGGCCAAGGGCGGACAGACCGTTGAGCGTCGCGCTCGTCGGAGCCGGCCCAGGCGACCCGGAGCTGATCACGGTTCGCGGGCTCGAGCTCGTCCGTACCTGCGACGTGCTCATGGTGGACCGGCTCGTCGCCGACGAGCTGGTCGCGGAGGCTCCGGACGATGCGCTCGTCATCCGCCGCGACGACCTCGACCAGGAGGAGGTCAACCGCCTGCTCGTCGAGCTCGGCAGGACACAGGCCGTCGTGCGGCTCAAGGGTGGGGATCCCTTCGTCTTCGGCCGCGGCGGGGAAGAGGCTCTTGCGCTCGCCGAAGCGGGGATCCCGTTCGACGTCGTGCCAGGCGTCTCCTCGATCGCGGCTGTCCCCGCCGCCGCACTCGTCCCGATCACGCACCGTGGAGTCTCTGACCGCGTGACGATCGTCTCGGGCCACGCCGACGATGGCGCCGAGCCGAACTACGCCGCGCTCGCGGCCGCTGGTGGGACGATCGTCCTCTTCATGGCAGCGCGACGGCTCGAGCGCGTCACCGACGGGCTCGTCTCGGCTGGGCTGGATCCCGCGACCCCGGCGGCGGTGATCTCACGCGGTACGCACCCTGATCAGGCCACGGTCACGGCGCCGCTCGGCAAGCTCGCCGAGCTGAGCCACGCGCTGCCGCTCCCGGCGCTCGTCGTCGTCGGCGACGTGGTGAGCGTGGGCGAGCGACTCCGCCACGCCAACGACGACGTCACCGCGTCTCAGGTGCCCATCGCCCAGTACTTCAGCTCGACCCAGTCGTCGACGCCGTAGCGCGACCCCTCACGGCCGATACCGGACTCCTTGACACCGCCGAACGGAGCGATCTCGGTCGAGATCAGGCCGGTGTTGATCCCAAGGATTCCGTATTCCAGCGCCTCCCCCACCCGCCACGTTCGCCCGAGATCAGTGGTCATGTAGTAGGCCGCGAGACCGTACGGCGTCGCGTTCGCGATGCGAATCGCCTCCTCCTCGCTTCTGAACCGTGCGATCGCAGCGACCGGCCCGAACGTCTCCTCGCGGCTCAGCTCCATCTCGGGGGTGGCTCCGGTGAGGATCGAAGGTCGGAAGAACTGGCCGTCGATGCGCTCGCCACCGGTGACGAGCTCCGCGCCACGCGCGACGGCGTCCGCGACGTGACGCTCGACCTTCGTCACCGCCGGCTCGTCGATCAGCGGCCCGATCTGGACGCCGGCAGTGAAACCGTCGGCAACTTTCAGCGCAGCGACGGCTTCCGAGAAGCCCTCGAGGAACACGTCATAGATTCCCTCCTGCACGAGCATGCGGTTGGCCGAGATGCACGTCTGACCGGAGTTGCGGAACTTGCAGACCATCGCCGCGGCGATGGCGACATCGAGGTCGGCGTCGTCGAAGACGATGAACGGTGCGTTGCCTCCGAGCTCCAGCGACACGTTCTTGACGCGGTCGGCGCATTGGCGCATGAGAATCTTTCCGACCGCGGTCGAGCCCGTGAAGCCGAGCTTGCGGACGAGCGGATTGCCCGTCAGCTCGCCGCCGATCACGGGGGCGTCGGCGGCATCGCCCGTGACGACGGAGAAGACGCCCGGGGGCACTCCGGCCTCCTCGGCGAGCGCGACGATCGCAAGCGCGGTCAGGGGTGTCTGCTCGGCCGGCTTCAGCACCATCGTGCAGCCGACGGCCAATGCCGGGGCCGATTTTCGTGTCGGCATCGCCGCCGGGAAGTTCCACGGAGTGATCCCCGCCGTGACACCGATCGCCTCGCGCGTGACGACGACCTGTTTCCCGGGCCACGGCGAGGGCAGCACGGCGCCATCGACACGTTTGGCCTCCTCGCCGAACCACTCGTAGAACGAGAGTGCGTACTGCACTTCGGCGCGCGCCTCGGCGAGCGGCTTGCCCTGTTCTCGCACCAGCAGCGCTGCGAGCTCGTCACAGCGCTCGTCCATCAGCGTCGCGAGCCGGCGCAAGATCGTCGAGCGCTCCTTCGCCGGCCGCGACTTCCACGCCGGCAGCGCACGCGCGGCGGCCTCGATCGCGCGCCGGGTTTCGGCAACTCCCAGTCGCGGCACCTCGACGATCGTGCTGCCGGTGGCAGGATCGAGGACGGGAAAGCTCTCACCCGAGTCGGCGACAACCCAGTCGCCGTCGATGTACGCCTCCGAGCGGAGGAGATCGGATTCGACCGCCGTCA
Source organism: Gaiella sp. (assembly GCA_051003695.1). GTDB lineage: Bacteria > Actinomycetota > Thermoleophilia > Gaiellales > Gaiellaceae > Gaiella. The sequence goes on from JBPCLB010000004.1 coordinate 6,085, forward strand.
CGCGCCAGAAGATAGCGCCTGCGGCAGGGTCGGGGAGAACCCGCCGGGGGGTCGCCGGGGGGCGAACACCGCAGTAAGCTCAGCGCATGCGATCTCCCCGAAGCCGGGACGCTGCCTGCCCGACCGGGGGCAGCGTGCCCACGAGCGAGCCCGTCGCGGCGTGGATCGAGGAAAGCGATCGTGGTCCTTCGACGTAAACGCGCTGACGACCGGCAGGCGAGAGGATACGGGCCCGACTGGAACGTTCCGCCTCGATTCAACTTCACCCGCGACGTGATCGAGGCGTACGCCGCCGACCCGTTGCGCCGGGCGCTCACGTTCGTCGACGGCGAAGGGATCGTCGACCGACGCACGTTCGTCGAGGTCGCCGAGGACGCGGCGCGGTGGGCGCACTTCCTTCGTTCTCGCACCGACCGCGGCGACCGCGTCGTCGTCCAACTCGGCAAGACGCCCGCGTGGCTGGGCGCCCTGCTGGGCGCGCTCAAGGGGGGCCTCGTCACGATCCCGTGCTCCGAGCAGCTACGGGCGAAGGATCTCGCGTTCCGCGCTCGTGACTCCGGGGCGGCGCTCGTCGTGGCCGATCGCTCGTGCGAGAAAGAGATCGCGGGGATGGTGATGGAGCTCGAACGACCGCCGCAGGTCGTCTTCCTCGACGATGCGCGAGAGGAGCTACGCCAGCATCGGACGACGGCGCCGACGGTCGACACCGCGGCCGACGACCTCGCGTTCATCCTCTACACCTCGGGTACGACGAGGAATCCGAAAGGTGTGACGCACACACACGCGTACACGTGGGCGGCGCGGTCACAGGCCGAGCACTGGCTCGACGCGCGCTCGGGCGACCTCGTCTGGTGCACAGCGGGCACGGGCTGGGCAAAGTCGATCTGGAACGTGCTCCTTGGGCCATGGTCGCTGGGCGCGGAGATCGTTCTCCACGAAGGGGGATTCGACCCGGCGGAGCGGCTTTCGCTGATCGAGAAACTCGGCGTCACGGTGCTCTGCCAAGCGCCCACCGAGTACCGCCTACTCGTGGGGAGCGGCGTCCTCGACCGGGCGTACGTGCCCGCGTTGCGACACGCGGTCTCTGCCGGCGAGCCGCTCAACCCGGAGGTGATCGACCGGTTCCGAGAATCGGTGGGGATCACAGTGCACGATGGCTACGGTCAGACGGAGAACACGTTGCTGGTCGCGAATCTCGCCGGCACTGACGTGAGAGCGGGGTCGATGGGCCTGCCGACACCAGGTCACGACATCGCGGTGATCGACGAGTCGGGTCACGTCTGCTCGGCAGGTGAGGAGGGCGACATCGCACTGCTCGGCCGGCCTCCTTCGCTCTTCACGGGCTACTGGCAGGCGCCCGGGGAGACGGCGGCCGTGTTCCGCGACGGGTGGTACGTCACGGGCGACCGGGCCGTTCGCGACGAGGACGGCTACATCTGGTTCACCGGCCGCGCCGACGACGTCATCCTCAGCGCTGCCTATCGGATCGGCCCGTTCGAGGTCGAGAGCGCGCTGCTGGAGCACGAGGCCGTGCTCGAGAGCGCCGTCGTCGGCAAGCCACACGCCGATCGTGGCGAGATCGTGAAGGCGTTCGTCGTGCTGCGCGAGGGCTTCGCAGAATCCGTCGAGCTCGTCGAAGAGCTTCAAGCGCACGTGAGATCGGTCACGGCTCCCTACAAGTATCCACGGGAGATCGAGTTCGTCACCGAGCTTCCGAAAACCCGCAGCGGCAAGATCCGCCGGGTCGAGCTCCGCGAGCGGGAACGTGGTCTGGCAACTCAGGCCCTCTCAGGGGCAGCCGAAGAGAAGACAAGCAAAGCAGCAGCGAGGGCTCCGGCCATGCTTGCGGCGGAACAGGTCGCCGAGAACGAGCGCGCCAAGGCGGCACAACGAGCAGAGTACGCCCGTCGCGCCGAGGAGGCTCGGCTGATAGAGGAGGCGCAGGCACTCGAGGCAGAACGGCTCGCGGAGGAGGCCCGACACGTCGACGAGGCCCGCCGCGCCGAACTGGCTCGTGCCGCCGAAGAGGCGCGTCTCGCCGAGGAGGCGCGCGTCGCAGAAGAGGCCCGGCTCGCCGAATCGGCACGGCTCGCCGAAGAGCAGTGGCGTGCCGAGGAGATCAGGCGCGTGGACGAGGCGCGCCGAGCAGCCGAAGCGCAGGCCGCCGAGCGTGAGCGGGTGCTGGCCGAGCGGGCGCGGGCACGCGAGGAACGGGAGCGCGAGCGCCACGCGGCCGAGACTCGTAGGCGCGAGCAAGCCGAGGCCGAGCGAATCGCGCGAGCAAAAGCGCGGGAGGCCGCCGATCGCGAGGCCGAGGTCAGGCGACTGCAGGAGGAGGCGGATGCAGCTGCTGCGGCGCTGCGGCGCGAAGCCGAGCGCGCCGCCGCCGAGCAACGCGAGCGCGCCGAGCAGGAGCGGATCCAGGCCGAGGAGAAAGCACGGCGGGCTGCGGCCGAGCGAGAGGCGATCGAGGCGGCAGCACGCGAGGCCGCAGCGGTCGCCGCCCGTGAGCTCGCGCAGCGAGACGCCGCCGCCCGAGAGCTCGCCCGACGTGAGGCCGCAGAAGGCGCCGCCCGAGAAGCAGCGTTGCTCGAAGCGGCCGCCCGCCGAGAAGCGGAGCGGGAGCGGGTGGTCGCGGCCGAACGAGCCGCGACCGACTCCGTGCCCGCACCGGATCCCCCCGGCGGCGCGATCGTCGAAGACGAGACGGGCCGGCGAGCGCGGCGAGGTCGCGGACCGACCTCGGAACGGAAGCGTCTCGTAGGCGAGGAGTGTGAGCGCGCGAAGCGCATCGCCGAGGAGACCAAGGCGCAAGCTCGCACGGCCGCTGAGGAGACCAAGCGTCGCGAGGCGCAAGCGCGGGAAGACGCACGCCGCGAGGAGCGCGAGGCGAAGGAACGTGCCCGCAGCGAGGCCCAGGAACGAAAACAGCAGGAAGCTCAGGCACGAGAAGACGCACGCCGCGAGGAGCGCGAAGCACGGGAGCGCGCCCGTCGTGAAGCAGAGGAGGAGACGCAGCGCGAGGCGAAGGCTCGGGACGACGCACGTCGCGAGGAGCGCGAAGCGAAGGAACGCGCACGCAGCGAGGCCGAGGCTCGCAAGCAACAGGAGACGCACGCGCGAGAGGAAGCCAAGCGTCGCGAGCACGAGGAGATCGAGCGCGCGCGCCTCGAGGCGGAAGCGCGGAAGCGGAGGGCAGCGGAGGCTCGCGAGGCCGTCAAACGGCGCGAGCGGGAGGACGG
>JBPCLB010000005.1:0-8612 GCA_051003695.1 Gaiella sp.
GGCGACGGCCGGTGCGTCGCAGCAATCTCGGCCTCCGGGCCGAGCAACCGACTGCCGCAAGAGGACCTACCGGCGCTCGCGCGGCAGTGCATCGAGGCCGCTCTCGAGGTCGAGGCGAGGCTCGGCTGGAACGGGCGGGGCCAGGAGGCCGCGTAATGCTCCACGCCGGAACACACGGGTATCGCCGCGGGGTTGCTTTCCGCGATTGACAGGCGTTGAATCGTCCGCACACGGTTGCGGCTTCCCAAGGAGGATGTATGCGTTCGACCGATGAGATTCTGCAACACGAGGTTCGTCGAGGGATGACGCGGGGCGAGCTCGTGCGGCACGCCGCGGGCCTCGGGCTCGTCGTCTCCGCAGGCGCCCTCGGGCCGTTGACCGAGGCAGCGCTCGCACGCTCGCAGGCCAAGCGCGGCGGCACGTTCCGGATCGCAACCTCGGGCGGGTCGACCGACTTCATCGACGGTCAGCACATCGTCGCCAAGTCGGACATCCAGCGTCTGATGGCGGGCTTCGAGGGTCTCGCCTACTTCGACGAGAACTACCGGATCAAGCTCGGGCTGGCCGAGGAGCTGACGGCCGAGAAGGCCAACCAGTATCTGATCCGGGTGCGAGACGGAATCGAGTTCCACAACGGCAAGACACTCACGATCGACGACGTGATCTACTCGATCCGGCGCACCAAGAACGCGAAGTTGAAGCTGTTCGGCAACGCCGGGCTCGGTGCGATCGATCTCAACCGCATCAAGAAGCTCGACAAGCGCACTGCCCGGCTCACCCTCTCACGGGCCGACGTGACGCTGCTGGAGGCGTTCGCGCAGTATTTCCAGGGCGTTGTTCCGGTCGGCTACCAGCCGACCGCGGTCGGCAAGGGAGCGCTGCGGTTCATCGGGACCGGGCCGTACAAGGTGAAGAGCTTCACGCCGGGTCGCGAGAGCGTGCACGTGCGGAACGAGAACTACTGGCGCACGGGTCAGCCGTACTTCGACCAGCTGCGAATCATCAACTTCCCGGACGACGCGGCCAAGGTGAACGCGCTCCTCTCGGGGCAGATCGACGCGATGACCGACGTACCGTTCGCGCAGGTGCCCGTGGTCAAGGGACGCAGCAACCTGAAGGTCTACACGGCGCAGACGGGCGCGTGGACGCCGCTCTGCATGCGGGTCGACGTCGCCCCGTTCACCAACGTCCGAGTGCGGCGTGCGCTGCGGCTGCTCGTCAACCGGCCGCAGATCGTGCAGCAGGGCCTCTCCGGCTTCGGGCGCGTCGCGAACGACGTCTACTCACCGTTCGATCCCGCCTACGCGGGCGACGAGTTCCCGCAGCGCAAGTACGACCCGGAGCAGGCGAAGTCGCTGCTCAAGGCGGCCGGACAGGAGGGCCTCGCGGTGGAGCTCGTCACGAGCCCGGCGGACACGGGAATGGTCGAGGGTGCGACGATCTTCGCTCAGAACGCGAAGGCCGGCGGGGTCAATGTCACGGTCAAGAACGTCGACGGCGGCACGATCTACGGCGACCAGTACCTCAAGTGGCCGTTCTCGGCCGACTACTGGGGCACCCGCAACTACCTCCAGCAGGTCGCAGTCGGGGTGCTGAAGACGGCGCCGTTCAACGAGACCCACTGGGACGCCTACAGCGGGTACAAGCGCTTCGAGTCGCTCTACCGGCAGGCGCTCGCAACGGTCGACACGAAGAAGAGGGCGCAGGTGATCAAGGAGATGCAGCGGATGGAGTACGACGACGGCGGACTCATCATCTGGGGCTTCAAGAACCTCACCGACGCCTACTCGACCAAGGTGGGCGGTTTCAAGATCGACCGTGGCACCCTCAACCTCAACAAGTACGGCAACGGCTTTCGGACGATCTTCTTCGTCTGAGGCAAGAGGGGGCCGGGTACGCGCCCGGCCCCCGCTCAATCCATGCGCGGGCTAAGAGGCTTCGTCGTACGCCGGCTCTTCCTGGGTCTCGTCACCCTGTTCGTCGCGTCATTGATCATCTTCGCCGCGACCCAGGCGCTTCCGGGTGACGCAGCACGCTCGTTCCTCGGACGGAGCGCGACGCCCGAGTCGCTGGCCGAGCTTCGGGCTCAGCTCGGGCTCGACAAGCCGCTGACGACGCAGTACTGGGACTGGATCTCGGGCGTCTTCACGGGCGACCTCGGTACCTCGCTCGCGAACAGTCTGCCGGTCACCGAGGTGATCGGCGAGCGGCTCGTGTATTCGCTCTTCCTGATGGTGATCGCGGCCGCGATCAGCGTTCCGTTGGGCGTGGCGCTCGGCGCCGTGAGCGCGCGGCGCCGTGACGGAGTCTTCGACCAGATCACGTCGGTGATCACGCTGGGGCTCGCGGCGCTACCCGAGTTCGTCGTCGGGATCGCGTTAGCCGTGATCTTCTCGACCACCGTCTTCTCGATCCTCCCGAGCGTGATCGTGACCGAGCCGGGCGTTGGCCCGTGGCACTACCCGAAGGAGCTCGTCCTGCCGGTGGCGACGCTCGTGGTCGCGGTCGTGCCGTACACGGCGAGGATCATGCGCGCGTCGACGGTCGAGATCCTCGAGAGCGACTTCGTCGAGATGGCACGCCTCAAGGGGCTCTCCGAGCGTCGCGTCCTGTGGCGTCACGCCGTGCCGAACGCGCTTGCGCCGACGTTCCAGGTGACCGCGATCAACCTCGCGTATCTCGCCGGCGGGATCGTCGTCGTCGAGGCGGTGTTCAACTACCCGGGCATCGGGCTGCTGCTCGTCGACGCGGTTCGCGGCCGCGACGTCCCGGTCGTGCAGGCGCTCGCGCTGCTGATCGCCGGGCTCTACGTCGTGCTCAACCTGGTTGCAGACCTTGCGACGATCCTCGTCAGCCCGCGGCTGCGGACGTCCTTCTCGTGAGCGTCATCCCGGCCGATGCGGCCCCTGTCGTCGGGGACGGCGAGCGCCACCGGCCGTGGCGGGTGCTGCTTGCGACGGCGTGGGGCCAGCACCGCACGAAGATCGGCGTCGCGATCACTGCGAGCCTGGTCGTGATCGCAGTGATCGGCCCGTTCGTGACGCCCTACCCGCCCGACCAGGGGGTCGAGGGCCAACTCCCGTTCGCGTCACCCTCGGGCGACGCGTGGCTCGGCACCGACACCCTGGGCCGCGACACCTTCAGCCGGTTCCTCGCGGGCGGCTACACGGTGCTCGTGCTCTCCGGCCTCTCGACCGCGATGGGCGTCGCGCTCGGCGTCGTCGTCGGTCTCACAGCCGCGTACTCCCGCGGCAAGCTCGACGATCTGCTGATGCGGACGATGGACGTCGTGCTCTCGTTCCCGCAGATCGTCTTCGCGCTGATCCTGGCGGCGACGGTCGGCCCGGCGCTCTGGCTCCTGGTGCTCGCAGTCGGTCTGACCACGATCCCGCGCGCGGCGCGCGTCGTACGCGGCGCCGCCGTCGAGGTCGTCGAGCGCGATTACGTGCGCGCAGCCGAGGCGATCGGTCTGTCGCGGCGCCGGATCCTCTTCAGCGAGGTGCTGCCGAACATCACGAGCCCGCTCGTCGTCGAGACGAGCCTGCGGCTGACGTTCAATGTCGCCGTCGTGGCGGGATTGAGCTTCCTCGGCTTCGGACTGCAGCCGCCGGCCGCCGACTGGGGATTGATGATCAACGAGAACAAGAACGGCCTGGTCATCCAGCCCTGGCCCGTGGTGCTACCGGTGGTCGCGATCGGCCTGCTCACGATCGGGACGAGCCTGATCGGCGACGGGCTCGCACGCGCTGCGATCGGGATCGAGCGCGGTAGGCAGGGCCGGGAATGAGCGCTCCGGCACTCGAGGTCCGCGATCTCCGGATCGAGCTCGCCGACGGCGACCACGAGGACATCGTCGACGAGATCTCGTTCCGGGTCGACGCGGGTGATGTGCTCGGGCTCGTCGGCGAGTCCGGGTCCGGCAAGACGACCGTCGGGCTCGCGGTGCTCGGCCACACCAGGCGCGGCGCGCGCATCCGTCGCGGCGAGGTGCTGATCGAAGGTCGCGACATCCTCCACTTGCGCGCGCGCGAGCGGCAGCAGCTCCGCGGCAAGCTCGTCTCGTACGTCCCGCAGGATCCGGCGTCGGCGCTCAACCCGGCGATGAGGATCGGGGCGCAGCTCGCGGAGGCGCTCTCCGAGCACGGTTTCGGCGCTTCCGACGCTGAGCGGCGCCACCGCATCGTCGAGACGCTGGGCGAGGTGCTGCTGCCGACCGACGACACGTTCCTCCGGCGATACCCGCATCAGCTGTCGGGCGGTCAGCAGCAGCGCGTCGCGCTCGCGATGGCGTTCGCGAACCGCCCGCGCGTGATCGTGCTCGACGAGCCGACGACCGGCCTCGACGTGACGACGCAGGCGCACGTGCTCGCGACGGTTCGTGATTTGTGCGGCGCCCATGGTGTCGCGGCGGTGTACGTCAGTCACGATCTTGCCGTCGTTGCGCTTCTCGCAACGCGGGTCGCGGTGATGTACGCGGGGCGGATCGTCGAGGTCGGGCCGACGAACGCGCTGTTCCAAGGCTCGGCGCACCCGTACACGCGGCGGCTCGTCGAGGCGATCCCCGAGCTGTCGGGGCTCCACGCGCTCGTCGGCATCCCGGGTACGGCCCCGCGTCCCGGAGGCCGACCCGACGGCTGCTCGTTCGCGCCGCGATGCTCGTGGGCAGTCGAGGAATGCTCGATCGCGTTCCCTCCAACGAGCCTGGCCGCAGCCGACCACGAGGTGCGGTGTCTCCGCCACGCCGAGGTACTCGCTACCGGCGTGGGCGTGCGTCCTGCCGCGGTGGCGCTACCCGAGGTACGGATCGAGGAGTCCCTGATCGACGTGCGCGGGCTCGACGCGTTCCACGGCAGCCGGCAGTTCCTCTTCGATGTCGATCTGCTCGTCCGTCCGCGCGAATGCCTCGCGCTCGTCGGCGAGTCGGGCTCGGGCAAGACCACGCTCGCCCGCTGCATCGCCGGGCTGCACCGGAGCTACACGGGCGAGCTCACCTTCATGGGCGAGCCGCTCGAGCCGGGTGCTCGCTCGCGCGATCGGCAGACGCGCCGCGACATCCAGTACATCTTCCAGAGTCCCTACAACTCGCTCAACCCGCGCAAGACGGTCGGCCAGATCGTCGGACAGCCATTGCGCGTCTTCGCGGGGATGACGGGAGCCGGCGCTCAGGAGCGCATGCTCCAAGCGCTCGAGCAGGTTCGGCTGCCGGGGTCGGTGCTCCGTCGCTATCCGCATCAGCTCTCAGGCGGTGAGCGCCAGCGAGTCGCGATCGCTCGCGCCCTCGTCGCCGAGCCACGCCTGCTCGTCTGCGACGAGGTCACCTCGGCGCTCGACGTCTCGGTGCAGGCTGCGATCGTCGAGCTGCTCGGGGAGCTGCAGCGCGAGCTCTCGATCGGGCTGCTGTTCGTCACCCACAATCTCGCGCTGATCCGCACGATCGCCCAGGAAGTCGCGGTGATGAGCAGTGGTCGAATCGTCGAGCGCGGATCCGTGGATGCGATTCTGGATGCACCGCAGGCCGAGTACACGCGAAGGCTGCTGGCGGACACTCCGAGTCTCGAGCTGGCGCTCGCCGCGTCGCTCTGAGGCTGTTGACGACGATGGGTTCTGTGTTCTAGACTCATATTGTGGAACGCTCGTTCCACCAGATGAGCGAGTTGGGATGCAGACCGCACCACCGGGAACCCAGTCGATCGATCGCGCCGCACAGTTGCTCGTGCAGATCATCGAGAGCGCCGCGCCGCCGAGCGTTGGTGAGCTCGCGGGGCGAACCGGTCTCCCGAAGAGCACCACCTCCCGGCTCGTCGGCGCACTCGAACGGCACGGTCTCGTCCAGCGCGACTCGTCGAGCGGGCACCTGCGACCCGGCTTCGTCTTGCACGGATACGCGAGGCGGGCAACGGGGGAGGCCGATCTGGTCGCGCTCGCCTCGGCGTCGCTCGACCGTCTCGCCGAGACGAGCGGGGAGACCGTCAATCTCGGCGTTCCCGGCCCCGGTGTCGTCGAGCAGCTCGACCAGCGCGACAGCCGTCATTACCTCGGCTCGACGAACTGGGTCGGGAGGCGATTCCCCTCGCACGGGTCGGCGGTGGGAAAGGTGTTCTTCGCGTACGGAGCGCTCCCGGTTCCGGACGGGCCGCTCGAGCGCCTCGCGCCACGCACGATCGTGGATCCGGGCGCGTTCGCGAGTGATCTCGCGAGCGTGGTCGCACGAGGGTACGCGAGCGCAGCCGACGAGCTCGAGCCGGGACTCTGGGCCGTTGCGGCGCCCGTGCGTGATGCGAGCGGCGACGTGATCGCCGCCCTCAGCATCTCCGGACCCGCCGTCAGACTTCGCCGTGGTCTGCTCGACGAGCTCGGCTCGCTCGTCCGTGAGGAGGCCGACGGCCTCTCCATCCTGCTCGGCTACAACAACGTGAAGCGAGGTGCTGCATGACCGACGAAGAGATCGACCTCGGCTCGCTGACGGACGACGAGCTCACGACGCAGATGCACGACGACCTCTACGACGGGCTCGCGGACGAGATCACCGAAGGCACGAACATTCTGCTCGAGCGTGGTTGGGGGCCGGACAAGGTCTTGAGCGACGCGCTCGTCGAGGGGATGCGGATCGTGGGGATCGACTTCCGCGACGGCATCCTGTTCGTCCCGGAGGTGCTGCTCGCCGCGAACGCGATGAAGGCGGGCATGGCGATTCTCCGGCCGCTCCTCGCCGAGACCGGTGCCGAACGGGTGGGCAAGGTCGTGATCGGCACGGTCAAGGGCGATATCCACGACATCGGCAAGAACCTCGTCGCGATGATGCTGGAAGGCGCCGGGTTCGAGGTGATCGACCTCGGGATCAACAACCCCGTCGAGAACTACCTCGCCGCGTTGGAGGAACACCAGCCTGAGATTCTCGGGATGTCCGCGCTGCTGACGACGACGATGCCCTACATGAAGGTCGTCGTCGACACGATGATCGAGAAGGGGATCCGCGACGACTACATCGTGCTCGTCGGCGGCGCGCCGCTGAACGAGGAGTTCGGCAAGGCGGTGGGTGCCGACGCGTATTGCCGGGACGCGGCGGTCGCGTCCGAGACCGCGCAGGCGCTCGTCCTCGCCCGGCGGGCGGCAGCGGCGGCCGCCCGGTGACTCTCGAGCTCCTCGAGCAAGAGGTCGGGTTCCGCGCTGACGAGGAGGCCCGCGTGCTCGTGCTGGCCTGCGGTGCGATCGCGCGCGAGGTGCTGGCTGTGATCGAGCTGAACGGCTGGACGCACGTCGAGGTTCGCTGTCTTCCGGCCAAGCTCCACTCGACCCCTGAGCGGATCCCCGCCGCGGTCGACGCAAAGCTCACCGAGCTCGCCGATCGGTACGACGCCGTCTTCGTCGCCTATGCCGACTGCGGCACCGCGGGCGCGCTCGACGTCGTGCTCGACCGACACGGCGTCGAGCGGCTTCCCGGCGCTCACTGCTACGGCTTCCTCGCCGGCAACGCCGCCTGGGAGGAGATGCAGGAGACCGACCCGGCGACGTTCTACCTGACCGATTTCCTCGCCCGTCATTTCGAGGCGCTGGTCGTTCGGGGGCTCAAGCTCGACCGCCATCCCGAGCTCGTGTCGATGATGTTCGGGAACTACCGGCGGCTCGTCTACCTCGCACAGACCGACAACCCATCGCTCCGGGAGCGCGCGGCGAGCGCGGCCGAGTTCCTCGGGCTCGAGCTCGAGGTGGTGCGTACGGGCTACGGCGAGCTCGTGCCGGAGTTGACCCGGTTCGTCGGCAGATCGAGAGACGCAGCGGCGTGATGGCGGAGCTGACCGTGATCTGGTGGCGGGACATCCCCGCGCAGGTGACCGCCAAGGCGGGACGGACGCGTGTCGCGGTGCAGCTCCCGGAGCGGTTTCAGGAGTCGATCGACGCCGCGGCGATGCGCGCGGGTCTGATCGGCACCGACGCCTATCTCGAGGAATGGCGGCGCGAGCCACGCGCGTGCGGTGACGACCTCGACGCCGAGGTCGCGCAGGAGGCAGAGTGGCTCGAAGCCGCATACGGCGACGACGTCCTCGAGCGGCTCGTCCGCGCGAGCGGAAGGGAGTCTGGTTGAGCGAGACCGTTCTCTCGTCCGCCACGAAGGAGGTCGTGATCGGCTTCGACCGTCCCTTCGTGATCATCGGCGAGAAGATCAACCCGACCGGTCGGAAGACGCTCGCTGCCGAGATGGCGGCCGGCAACTTCGACACCGTCGTCGCCGATGCGATCGCGCAGGTCGAGGCGGGCGCGCAGATGCTCGACGTCAACGCAGGAATCCCGCTCGCCGACGAGCCGGCGATCCTCGCGCACACGATCGAGCTCGTGCAAACGATCGTCGCGGTGCCGCTCTGCATCGACTCGTCGATCGTCGAGGCGCTCGAGCGCGGGCTCTCGGTGTATCAGGGAAAGGCTCTCGTCAACTCCGTCACCGGCGAGGACGAGCAGATGGAGCGTGTGTTGCCGCTCGTGGCGAGACACGGCGCCGCGGTCATCGCGATTTCGAACGACGAGACCGGGATCTCCGAGGATCCCGACGTCCGCTACGAGGTCGCGCGGAAGATCGTCTCCCGTGCGGCCGATCACGGGATCCCGAAGGAGGATGT
>JBPCLB010000006.1:0-5435 GCA_051003695.1 Gaiella sp.
CGATCCTTGTCGCGACCCATTCGGCCGCGCGCGCCACGTCGCCCGCGTGGGCGGGGTCGGCGCTCACCGACGGGATCGCGATCAGCTCTGCGAGCTCGGCGACGAGCGCTTCGTGCGACGGAATCACTCGGCGATTCTAGAGGCTAGGTGTCGCTCGGCTCGTCGAGCGCGATCCCGCCGGACAGCGTCGGTGTGCGCGGGCGGCGTGGCTCGCGCACCCCTGCCCCGCCGTCGGTGCCCGGACCGCCGAGGGGATCGAATCGAGCCAGGATCCGATCGCGCCGTCCGCGCCGAAGATCCCACCAGTCCCGCAGGCGTTGCAGAGGGGAGCGCATCATGCGACATCCCTCACGCTCGCAGCGTCGGCGAGAGCACGCAACTTCTTCAGGCTCTGGTGCTCGATCTGGCGAATACGTTCTCGTGTGACGCTGAACGCGCGCCCGACCTCGTCGAGGGTGCGGGGCTGCTGCCCGTCGAGCCCGTACCGCAAGACGAGCACCTGACGCTCGCGGGGAGAGAGCGCACCGAGGATCGCCTTCAACGACTCGCGGCGCAGCGAGACCTCGGCGACCTCGTCGGGCAGCGGCGAGGTTTCGTCGGTGAGGAAATGCCCGAATTCGGACTCGTCCTCGTCGCCGACCGGCTTCTCGAGCGAGACCGGCGTCTGCGCGCTGCGCTTGATCTGCTCGATCTCCTCGAGCGGGAGATCGAGATCGAGCGCAATCTCGGTGATCGTCGGCTCGCGTGCGAGCTCCGAGCGAAGCTTGCGCTCGGACCGGTGGATCTTGTTGAGCTTCTCGACGACGTGGACGGGCATCCGGATCGTGCGACCCTTGTCGGCGATCGCGCGCGCGACTGCCTGGCGAATCCACCACGTCGCATAGGTCGAGAACTTGTAGCCCTTGCGCCAATCGAACTTCTCGGCCGCGCGGACGAGACCGATCGTGCCCTCCTGGATCAAATCGAGGAAGGGCAGGCCCTGGTTTCGGTACCGCTTCGCGATCGAGACGACGAGCCTCAGGTTCGCCTCGACCATCGCCTGCTTGGCGGTGTGATCATGGTTCTCGATCCGCTTCGCCAGCTCGACCTCTTGCGCGGCGGTGAGCAGCGGCACCTTGCCGATGTCCTTGAGAAAGAGCTGCAGGGTGTCGGTCGAGATCTCCGCCTCGACCTCCCATTCGCGTTCGGGGGGTGCCGGAAGCGTCGCGACGATCTCGATCTGCTCCTCGTCGAGCGCGCCGTAGAACGCTTCGAGCTGCACCGGCTCGAGGTCGAGCTCTTCGAGTGCGAGCGCGAGCTCGTCGGCGTCGAAGCGGCCGCTGGTCCGCCCCAGATCGAGCAAGGCCCGTGCTTCTTCCGACTCGAGCGGGAGGCTTGCTGCCGCCGCCGACTTGCCCGGATCCGTTGCTGCGCTCAGGCCCGCCCCTTTCGTTGCGTGCGCCGACACGGTAGCCAGGGTTGGGCTCTCGCGTCAAAGTGCACGACGAGCAGCGCAACGCGGCCCAGGGCGGACGGCCACAGGCCGGCTCCGCGATTGGTGTCATTCGCTGCGGCTGCGAGCTCGCCCGACCTCAGATCCCCGCGGCGCGCAACTCCTCGAGGTAGCGGCCGGCCTCGCGGGCGTGGATCGAGCCCGGTTCCGCGCTGCGCGCGAGGCGCAGCTGCCGTTTCGCCTCGCGCACCTGTCCCGACCAGAGCAGGAGCACACCGAGATGGAAGCGAACGGTTGCTCGTCGCGGGAAACGGCGCGTCAACGGGCCGAGCCGCGAGAAAGCCTCAGCGGGCCTCGCCTTGTCGAACCGCCCGACGGCCGACGCGACCTGTGCCTCGACGTCGTCGGGAGCCTGTCGAGCTGCAGCGTCAAAGACCCTCGCGGCCGAGACCGGCCGCGCCAGACGCTGGAGAGCGGTTCCGTAGAGCAGCCGTCCGCCGAGGCTCGACCCACTGTCACGCTCGAGCTGCTCGAGCTGTGCTCGCGGGGTGAGCCGCTCGAAGCCGTCGGGCAGGTCTGCCGCAGGAACGAACACCGGCAAGCCGCGGGCGAACGCCGGGTGCAGGAGATTCCCCGCAATGACGGCGTACGCCGTGTCTGGCTCGGCGTCGGCGGCCGATCTCCAGGCCGCCCTGGCATCGCCGACACCCGACCAAGCCTGGGCGATGCCGAGGTGCAGCTGGACGAGAGCGCTGCGCGGGTGGAGCCCGGCAAGGCGGCTCACACGATCGAGCGTTCCGTCGGGCCATCGCGAGAACGCGGCGCCGACACGAGCCTCGAGCGATTCGTGCCGCGCGAAGATCCTTCCCGCTGCCGCACGGTCGCCGCCGGCGTAGAGACGCTCCGCACGACGCAGGTCGCGTGCCTCGACGTCGGCTCTCACACCGAGGTCGAGCGTCAGCGGCGGCAGGCCCTCGGGCAGTTTCGGAGCAGCCGGCGCCGCCACCTCCCCGGTTCGCTCTCCCTGGAGCGCCCCGACCGCCACAGCCCCGGCGGCCGCGAGCAGAGCGGCCAGCGTGGTCAGGGCAACGACACGAGCTCGGGGACTCATCGCCTCGCCCTGTGCCCGCGGTTCATTGCACACGCGGTACGACATCGGCTCGACACGGCGCCACGGTAGCCGGGAAGTACCGGCTCCGGCGCGACGTTTCAGCCTGGACGAGGCCTGCCCGCCGCGACTACCCGACTCGCTATATTCTGTGAAGTAATGACGACCTACCGAGACCTTCTTGCCCGTGTCCGCTCCGAGATCTCCGAGCTCTCGACATCAGCCGCGCGCAGTGCGTTCGACGATCCCGGCGCGCCGCTCTTCGTCGATGTCCGCGAGGTCGGCGAGTGGGACGAGGGTCACATCCCGGGTGCAGTGCATGCGCCGCGCAACAACCTCGAGTCGCGCATCGAGACGCTCGTACCCGACAAGACCCGCGAGCTGATCGTCTACTGCGGCAGCGGCGCGCGCTCGGCCTTCTCGACGCAGACGCTGCTCGAGCTCGGCTACGAGAACGTCACGAACCTCGCGGGCGGCTTCGCCGACTGGAAGCGCAACGGCTACGACGTCACGATCCCGCGCTCGCTGACGCCGGCGCAACGCGCTCGGTATGCGCGTCACCTCCTGATCCCCGAGGTCGGAGACGAGGGGCAACAGAAGCTGCTCGACGCTCGCGTGCTGCTGATCGGCGCCGGTGGGCTCGGCTCACCTGCGTCGCTGTACCTCGCCGCCGCGGGTGTAGGCACCCTCGGGATCGTCGACGGCGACGTGGTCGACGACTCGAACCTGCAGCGCCAGATCGTCCACTCGACGGAGAGGCTCGGCGAGCCGAAGGCCGAGTCGGCGAAGCGGACGATCGAGGCGCTCAACCCGGACGTGACGGTCGTCCCCTTCCAGGAGCGCCTCGACTCCGAGAACATCGAGCGGATTCTCGCGCACGGCTGGGACGTGATCGTCGACGGCACCGACAACTTCCCGACGCGATACCTCGTGAACGACGCCTCCGTGTGGCATGACATCCCGGTCGTACACGGGTCGATCTACCGCTTCGAGGGACAGGCCACCGTCTTCCATCCGGGAAACGGGCCGTGCTACCGTTGCCTCTACCCCGCTCCGCCCCCGCCGGAGCTCGCCCCGAGTTGCGCCGAAGGCGGCGTGCTCGGTGTGCTGCCGGGCATCGTGGGCTCGCTGCAGGCGAGCGAGGCGCTCAAGCTCGTGCTCGGTGCGGGCGAGACACTCGCCGGCCGGCTGCTGCTCTTCGACGCGCTGGACACGACCTTCGACGAGGTCTCGATCAAGCGCAATCCGGACTGCCCGGTCTGCGGAGATCATCCGACGATCACCGAGTACATCGACTATGTGGAGTTCTGCGCCGGTCCGGTGCACGCCTGATGACGGGCGTCCGGATCCCGCCCACGCTGCGGAACGAGGTCGGGGGTGCGCGACAGGTCGAGGCCGACGGCTCGACCGTCCGCGAGGTGCTCGAGAACCTCGTCGAGCAGCACCCCGCCCTGGGTGCGCAGATCTTTACCGGGAGCGAGATCGCGCCGTTCGTGAACGTCTACCTCGGTGGTGAGGACGTGCGCACGATGGACGGGCTCGATACCGCGGTCACCGACGGGCAGACCGTGATCCTGCTGCCGGCGATGGCCGGCGGGCTCCCGCCGGGCGAGGCTCGGCTCCACCCTCGAGGCGCTGCGGGCATCGTCGCGTCGAGCCTGCTCGATCTCGTCGGCAACACGCCCCTCGTGGAGCTGCCGCGCATCTCGCCGAAGCCCGCGGTGAAGCTCTACGCAAAGCTCGAGGGCCAGAACCCGACTGGGTCGATCAAGGATCGCGTCGCGAAGGCGATGATCGAGAGCGCCGAGGCGGCCGGTGAGCTGGAGCCGGGCCGCGCGCTGCTCGAGCCGACGTCGGGCAACACCGGCATCTCGCTCGCGATGATCGCGACGCTCAAGGGCTATCCGCTCACATGCGTGATGCCCGAGAACGCCACCGAGGAGCGCAAGCGCCTGCTGCGGCTGTATGGCGCACAGATCGTCTCGTCACCCGCCGACGAGGGCTCGAACGGCGCAGTGCGTGTCGCCCTGCAGATGGCGGCTGACGATCCGAAGTGGTTCATGCCGTTCCAGTACGCGAACCCGGCCAACCCCCGAGCGCACTACGAGGGCACGGGCGCCGAGATCGCCGAGGCGCTCGACCGTGTCGATCTGCTCGTCGCGGGGCTCGGCACCGGGGGTACGCTGATGGGCGCCGGCGAGCGCCTGCGCGAGACGTTCCCCGATGTCGTGGTCGCGGCCGCCGAGCCGCTCCCCGGCGATCCGGTGATGGGGCTCCGCTCCCTCGAGGACGGATACGTGCCGCCGATCCTCGACGTCTCGAAGCTCGATCGCAAGGTGCTCGTCTCGAACGCGGACTCCGTGCACGCGGTGCGGGCCCTGCTTCGCCTGGAGGGGATCTTCGCCGGCGTCTCGTGCGGCGCCGCGCTCCACGTCGCGCGCAAGCTCGCCGAGGAGCTGGAGGAAGGCGTCGTCGTCGCGATCCTCGCGGACGCCGGCTGGAAGTACATCTCCGCCGACTTCTGGGACGCCGCCGATGCGGACGTCGAGTCGTCGATGGAGCGCACCATCTGGTGGTAGTGCGAGCCGCTGCGCGTCTCGCATTAGCAGAGCACTCTCGAGCAGAAGCGCCGAACGAAGCCTGTGGTCTCGTGCTGATTCGGGACGGGGTGGCCGAGCGGTACGTCCCCGGCGTCAACGCGGCGGCTTCGCCGTATCGTTTCGAGCTGCAGATGGAAAATCCCGAGGTGTGGTTCCTCGAGGACGAGGGCTACGAGCTCGCCGTCTTCCACTCCCACGTCTCCTCCCCGCCCCGCCCGTCGCGGACGGACGTCGGCTCGATCGGCATGTGGGCAGGGAAGCCGTACCTGATCTACTCGGTGCGGCTCGACGAGCT
>JBPCLB010000007.1:0-8159 GCA_051003695.1 Gaiella sp.
AGACGTTCGACACGGCCCCCCTGTCGAGCAGACACCACACGAGCGCGCCGACCATCGACCAGCGAGAGTTGATCACGTAGGCGCTCCCACTGGCCGACCGTGCTGCCAACGCCTCGTCCAGCAGGGACGCTGCCTCCACCATTCGGCCGAGCGTTGCCATCACGAGGGATGCGTCCGTCAACGTCGGCCAGGTCAACTGCGGATCACCGGCCTGTCGCCCCAGCTCCAGTGCAGCGTCGACATCCTCCACGAGCAGGCGCCGATCGCGCAGGGCGGCGACGAAGGCGCGCTGCAAGCGAAGCGGCGCGTCCAAGTAGTGCCGCTCGTCATCCCCATCGCTCCGAGCGAGGAGCGTCTCGCCAAGTCCGAGCGCCTCGTCCCAATCTCCGGCGGCGAACGAGTCGATCGCGATCTCGGCGCGCAGCCAGCGGACGAACTGGCCATTCCCCGACCTCTGCGCGTGAGCGATTCCCTCGAGACGCACCCGGCTCGCGGTCTCGAGATCCCCGAGCTCGAACGAGAGCGACGCGAAGTTGACGTAGCAGCGGCTCACGTCCCACGAGCCCGTCGCGAGTGCCAGCTCGAGCGCCGCCCTGGTGTCTGCGATGCCTTGCTCGATCTGTCCAACCGATGCGCGGGACACCCCGAGCGTGTTGAGCGCCGCCGTCTCGAGCGTCGAGTCGCCAACGGCCCGGGCAATGGCCAGCGCTTCCTCGGCGAGCGGCAGCGCCTTCCATCCGTCACCCGAGATCGCGTACCGGATAGCGACGAACTCGAGCACCGTGCCGCGAGCGGTGTTCGGACCAGCGTCCGCGACGAGGGCGAGCGCGCGCTTGATCAGCTCATCGTCGCTCTGGCCGAACGTCCAGCGATAGCGCGCGAGCGACGCGATCGCGAGCGCGGCCTGCTCCCGCTCCCCGGCCGCGAGGAAGCTCTCGATCGCGGACTCGAGCTCGGTGACGCCCGAAGCCGCCGAGTCGTCCGCGTGGAAGCGCGCGCGACCGAGTCGGAAGAGCAATGCTGGGTCTCGACTGTCGCCGCCAAGCTCCAGCCCGCGAGCCGCGAAGTGGGCCGACCGGGCTGGGCTGTTGAGTGCCCAGGCCCGATCACTTGCCTCCCGAAGCGCGACGACGGCGGCGGGGCGGAGATCGTCGATCGGCGCTCCGGCGAGCGCTCCGAGCTCGATCGCCGACCCGAGGTGATGTGCCAGCGTCTCGGCACGGTCCTCGGCTCTGTCGGACGGGAGCGTCGCGATCCACTCCGCGGTTCGGCGATGACGCTCCACCCGCGCGGCACGCGGGATCTGACCGTAGGCGACATCGCGGACAACGGCATGCAGAAACGCGTACTGGCGGGCGTTCGCAACCGCCGACCGCCGCTCGCGACGGACGAACTCCTTCCGCTCGAGCACGCGAAGCAGCTCGTCGAGACGCGACTGATCGAGCTCGGCGAGCGATGCGAGAGCGTCCGTCCAGAACACCTTCCCGAGCACTGCGGCGTCGTGAAGGAGCGCTTTCTCGTCGTCAGCGAGACCGTCGATCCGGGCCGCGACGAGCCCCTGCAACGTCTCCGGCAGGTCGGCGAGCCGCTCGCCCGCTTCGAGCATCCGCGCGTACTCCTCGGCGAAGAGCGGCACTCCACCGGCCCGGCGCAGCAGCTCCGCCTGTGTTCCGGCCGGCAGCACGCTTCGATCGATGACGGCAGAGACGAGACGCGCCGTGTCGTCGTCCGAGAGCGGCTGCAACGACAGCGTGAGTGCGTTGGGCTTGCCCCCACCCCACCCAGGTCGACGATCGAGCAACTCCGGTCTCGCCCTGCAGACGAGCAGGAGCGGAACGGAGTCGAGGCCGTCCGCGAGCTCGTCGACGAAGTCCAGGAGGTCGGCGTCGGCCCAGTGGAGGTCCTCGAACACGAGCACCGCCGGACCCTGCTCTGCGAGCGCCTCGAGAAACCGGCGACGCGCGGCGAACGACTCCTCGCGGGACGGGCGGCTGTCGCCGCCGGTCACGATCCCAACGAGCGGAGCAAGGTGACGCTCGACCCAGACGGCGTCCGAGTCGCCCTCGATCAGAGTCGCGACCGACCGCCTGAGTTTCTGAGTCGCCTCGTCGGCGTCGTCCGTCTCGAGGATCCCTGCCTGCGCCTTGACGATCTCGCCGAGCGCCCAGAACGTCACACCTTCTCCGTACGGCAGCGAGCGGCCCTGCCGCCAAAGGATCAGGTCGGCATCCTCCTCGGCGATCCGCCATAGCTCGCCGACGAGCCTGCTCTTACCGATCCCCGGAACCCCGACGAGCGTCACCAGTTGCGGACGCTCGTCGCTCCGTACGCGGGCGAGCGCGTCGCCCAGGAGAGCGACCTCGCGGCCACGGCCCACGAGCGGTGACCGGCTGGTGCCTGCGAGGTCGAGGCCGAAGCGTGCGAGCGGCTGGATTGCGCGCCACACGCTCACCGGCGTGGCCTTCCCCTTCGCTTCGATCGCCGGATGCTCGGCATATTCGATCGCGCGATCGGTTGTGCGAAAGGTTTGCTCCCCGACGAGGATCCCTCCGGGTGGCGCGGCCCCTTGGAGACGCGCCGCTGTGTTGATCACGTCGCCCGACACCATCGCCTCACCCCGCTCGGGATGAGCGTCGAGGTCGATGAGTGCCTCCCCCGTGTTGACACCGACGCGTACTTCCAGCGACCACTCGGGATCGGTCTCGTTGAGCTCGGCGATCGCGTCCTGGATGGCAAGCGCGGCGCGCACCGCCCTCTCGGCATCGTCCTCGTGCGCGCGAGGGGCGCCGAAGACTCCCACGACGGCGTCGCCGATGAACTTCTCGACGGTGCCTCCGTGCCGCTCGAGCTCATGCCGCAGGCGGGCGTGGAACGGTGCGAGGATCGCGCGGACGTCCTCCGGGTCGAGCCGCTCGGCACGGCTCGTCGAGCCGACGAGATCTGCGAAGAGCACGGAGACGATCTTGCGCTCCTCCCGCGGTCGGGACACGCCGAGTGGGGCCCCGCAGCCGGCGCAGAACCGCGCGTCGTCCGCGCTCTCACGACCGCAGCTCGCGCACGTCGTCACAGAATGAGTCTACGAGGTCGTCGTTTCCCAACGACCGTTGGAGACGCCGCCCGACGATCGTTGTCGGGCCGAACAGGTCCGGCACCTACGCGAGCGGTAGGCCGCGACTACCGCTGGCGTGTGACCGTGTACCCGGCAGAGCTCAATGCGCGGATCACGAGCTGCGAGTGCTCCTCCCCGCGGGTCTCGAGCGTCACCTCGGCCTCGGTCTCCAGAATCCCGATGTTGCGGCCCTCGCGATGGTGAGCGACCGCGAGGATGTTCGCGCGCTCCTCGGCGAGAATCCCCACGATTCGCGAGAGCTCGCCCGGTCGGTCGGGGATCAGGAGCGTGACGACGAGATGGCGGCCCGACACCGTGAGTCCGTAGCGGATCACCGAGTTGAGCGTGGTCGCGTCGATGTTTCCGCCGGCGAGAATCGCACAGGCCATCCCCTCGCCCCCGGCTCGACCGGCCAGCAGCGCCGCGACGGGCGCGGCGCCGGCGCCTTCGACGACGAGCTTCGCCCGCTCGAGCAGTATCACGATCGCCTGTGAGATCTCCTCGTCGTCCACGACGACGATCTCGTCGAGCAGGTCTTCGAGGATCTCCCGCGTCAGCGGAACGGGCCGCTTCACGGCGATTCCGTCGGCGATCGTCGTTCCGGCGGGCTCTCGGCCGGCGAACGGCGCGCACGCTGCAGCCTGGACACCGACGAGCCGCAACTCAGGTCGCAGCTCGCGTAGGGCAATCGCGACACCGGACGCGAGCCCGCCACCACCGACCGGGACGACGACCGTGCCCGGCCCCGAGGGCAGCTGCTCCGCAAGCTCGATTCCCAGGGTTCCCTGGCCCGCAACGACACGGGGATCGTCGAAAGCGTGCACGAACGTGGCACCGGTCTCCGTCTCGAGCGCGCGCGCCGCATCCGACGCGTCGTCGTAGCTCGCACCGACCAGCTGGACCGTCGCGCCGTAGCCGCGGGCCGCCTCGACCTTCGCCATCGGGGCCGATTCGGGAACGACGATCGTGGCCGGGATCCCAGCCTCGCGGGCGGCCCAGGCGAGGGCTTGCCCGTGGTTGCCGGCGCTGGCGGTCACGACACCCGCACGGCGTTCCTCCGGCGAGAGCTGAGCGATCGTGTTGTATGCGCCGCGGATCTTGAACGAGCCGGTGCGCTGGAGATTCTCGGCCTTCAGCAGCATCGTGCGTCCGGCGACTCGGGACAGGGTCACCGAGGAGTGGAGCGGAGTCACACGGGCGATTCCGTCCAGTCGCTCGCGGGCTGCGCGAAGGTCAGCGGGCGACGGGCGCACCGTCGCCTTCAGCATCGAAGACGAGTTCGATCAGCTCCCCGACGGCGCTCAGCGGGTCTAGCTCGCGCCGGGTGACAGCGTCGACGAGAGCTCGTACCGCCGGATCGTCGGCGACGAGGCTCGTGAGACGCTCGCGCAGTCTCGCGGTTGCGAGACCGATCACCTCACCGCGAAGATTTCGTTGCCGCCGCGCCTCGAGGTCACCGCGTTCCTGCAGGACACCGAGCCGCAGCTCGAGAGCCTGCCACAGCTCCTCGATGCCATCGCCGCGCAGAGCCTCGGTCAGCAGGACCGTTGGCCGGGCCTGGGTGTCCGGATCGAGCGCGATCACCGAACGGACGTCCATGACCATGCTCTTGGCACCCGGAAGATCGAGCTTGTTTACCGCGACGACGTCAGGAATCTCCATGATGCCGGCCTTCAGCGCCTGGACGGAGTCGCCCGAGCCGGGCATCAGCACGAGCAACACGACGTCCGCGATCCCGATCACCTCGACTTCGCTCTGCCCCGTACCGACCGTCTCGAGGAAGACGACGTCCTTCCCGGCCGCGTCGAGCAGCAGGAGTGCCTGCAGGGTCGCTTCCGCAAGTCCCCCGAGATGCCCCCGCGTGCCCATCGAGCGGATGTAGACGCCCGGATCGAGAAAGTGCTCCGCGAGGCGGATCCGATCTCCCAGCAAGGCTCCGTGCGAGAAGGGGCTGGAGGGATCGACCGAGATCACGCCGACCGACTTCCCGAGCCCACGCGCGTGCCGAACGAGCGCGGCGACGAGCGACGACTTCCCCACACCGGGAGGGCCCGTCACTCCGATCGCCGTCGTCCGGCCCGTCTTCGCGTAGATGTCGCGAACGACGGCTGCGCCGGCCGGGCCGCGATCCTCGATGAGCGTGATCGCTCGCGCGAGCGCACGTCGATCACCGGCGAGGACGCCGTCGACGAGCTCGGGGTGCGTCCACGCGCGGCCGGCCACGGCCAGAGTCTAGGGAAGGTTCTGGCCGCGGCTTCATCTCCCCACGTGGAGGCGAAGCGCCGTGACGTGTAGGTGCCGGATCTGTCCAGCAGCAAGTGACGAGCGCAGTCAGGCGCTAGCTGCTCTTGCTACGCGGCAGATACGGCAGCTTGCGGGGGGGGCGCTCGTACTCGCGGCGGCGTGTCTCGTCGATGTCTTCGAGGAGGAGCTGGAGCCGGGCGACGCCCACGTCGTCCGTGGCTTCGGAGACAGCCTCGCGCCGGAGCTTTCGCGTGAGCACCATCGCGACGACGGACGCCGCGAGATAGATGCCGCCCGCGACCGCCCAGGTCGCCCTGGCCCCCGCCGCATCGACCAGCAACCCGGCGCCCGCCATCGCAAGACCGAGGGTGGCGTAGTACGTGCTCATCAGGACGGACAGGGCCCGCCCGCGCATCTCGTCCGGGGCTCCCCGTTGCACGAGAACCTGGTTGCAGACGATCGCGCAGCCGTTGCCCACGGTGGCGAGCGCCGCAAGGACCGCCGCAACGACGAGCGACGGCGCGAACGCCGCCGCCCCGAACCCGAGCCCCATCAGGGCGAGCGAGCCGCCGTAGACGAAACGCATCCCGATGGTTCCGAGCACGAAGCTCGCGAAGAAGCTTCCCACGATCAGACCGACACCGGTCGCACCGACGAGAAATCCGAGCCCGATGTTCCCGGCGCCGAGGTCGTCCTTCACGAACACGACCTCCGCGACGTTCACGCCGGCCGTCGCCATCGCCGCCATGTTCCAGACGAGGAGCACCGTCAGCAACGGTCGCTCGCGCACCACCACGCCGAATCCGTCGCGCACATCGCGCCAGTGCCCGCGTGTGAGCGGCTCGCTCGACTGGAGCGACGACGATGCGATCCTCGAGATCAGGAGGGCAGAGCCGAAGAAGCTGATCGCGTTGAACCAGTAGGCCGGATCCGGACCTGAGAACGAGATCAGCAGACCGGCCACGATCGGACCGACCATCCACGCGATGTGCTCGACCGTGGAGAGCAACGAGGTGGCCTGCTCGCGCTCCGTGGGGTCCACGAGATTCGGTAGACCCGCCCACACCGCCGGCCGGAAGAACCCGGTCGCTACCCCGTTCACGCCGGCGAGCACGACGATCGTCGCCGGGTCGTCGACGAACGGCAATGCACAGAACGTCGCGGCCCGGACGAGATCGGCTCCGACCATCAGCCGTCGACGCGAGAGACGGTCGACGAGCGGGCCGAGCGTCAGCCCGATGACGACGATCGGAAGAAAATCGGCGAGCAACAGCCCCGCGAGCCATCGACCGGAACCGGTCTCGTCGAAGATGTGCACGGAGAGCACGAGCGCCGCGAGATACGTGCCGACTGCGGAACCCGCGGTGGCGACGAAGAGAAACCGGAACTCCGAGTTCGTCCGGATGAGCGCGAGGCGACCGCGTTGCTCGGACACGGCCGGACGCTAGCACCCGCGGTTGCACGCGGACAGTGTCCGTTTCAGCCCTGGGTGGCGCGCGTAGCGCGACACCTGAGCGCTACGCGACAGGACCGGACGATGCGCCTGCGGCCGTCGCCAGCCGCTTCGCGACGACTCTCGCGAGGGTGGTCGCTTCGGATCGAGGGATGGGGCGCCCGACCGATGTGAACACGATGCCCGTTTGGATACGACCCCGCTGAACGACCACGGCGTCGAAGTAGACCGTCGCGGTCGTCGCGCCCGCGGTCAGTCTCGCTACGAGGCGAAAGGCCACCGTCTTCGGTGCGAGCTTGGGGAAGGCCACGATCTTGGACGAGACGACCTCGATCCGCTGCCCCGTTCCCGCCGAGCGCCGGACGAGTGCCGCGAGGCAGGTTGCCGCCTGCGAGCCCGTGCCGCGCGCCCACGAGGCGTTCGCCTCTCGCACAGTTCGGTACACCTGGGCTGTCGAGCCGACGGTCACGAGCGCGCCGGTAGCCTGGAGCGTGAAGTCCGGCGAGGAGGCGTCGCCGGTGATCGTCAGATCGGATTCACGTAGGCTCCGGCACTTCGGGTCGTCCGGAAGCTCCGAATCAGTCTGCCGCCTGGCGACGAAGCCGGCTCCCAGGTCACCGCGCTGGAGCAGCACCGAGCGAGCACGCGCCTGATCGGCCTTGGTGATCGCCTGCTTGGGCTCGCCCACCGCCTCCGCGAGCGGCGCCACCGCGAGAGCGACAACGAGGGCGGCGAGCACGGCGGAACGCATCGGTCAACCCAGTGTAGGGGCCGGACGTGATCGGCCCGCCTGCGATTTGCCACCGTCGTCGGAATCGGCCCTCGCGGATGTCGAGCTTGCCGAAGAAACCGGCTCGTAGGCGAGGTTCTGACCGAGCCAGCGCTCGGCCTCCGCAAGCGTCATGCCCTTCCGCTCCGCGTAGTCGGCGACCTGATCCCGACCCACCCGCCCGAGGGCGAAGTAGCGCGCGGCGGGATGGCCGAAGTAGAGCCCGCTGACGCTGGACGCGGGCAACGACGCGTAGGTCTCGGTCAGCGAGAGTCCAGCATCGGCGGCGCCGAGCAGAGCAAACAGTTGCGGCTTCGAGGAATGGTCGGGGCAGGCTGGGTACCCGTATGCAGGCCGAATGCCGCGATAGCGCTCCCCGACGAGCTCCTCGGCCGTCAGGTGCTCGTCGGGCGCATACCAGGCACGGCGCACTTCGCCGTGTAGCCATTCGGCGAAGGCTTCCGCGAGACGATCCGCGAGCGCCTTCACCATGATCGCCGTATAGTCGTCGCCGGCTGCCTCGGATCGACTCGCAAGCTCGTCTGCCCCGTGGATCCCGACCGCAAAGCCGCCGACGTGATCGC
>JBPCLB010000008.1:0-9977 GCA_051003695.1 Gaiella sp.
CGCCGCCGACGGCGTCGACGCAGACCAGGCAATCCGACTCGTCGCAGCCCTCGAGTCCGCATCCGAGCACCCGGTCGCTCGCGCGATCGCAGGCGCGGGTGTCGACGGCCTGCCGGCACCGGAGAGCTTCAAGAGCCGCGAGGGGCTCGGCGTCGAAGGCGTCGTCGAGGGACACGCGCTCATCGCAGGACGCACCTCGCTGCTCGAGGAATGGGGGATCACGCTTCCGCCCGAGCTTGCCGAGGCACAGGCCGCCGCCGAGCGCACCGGAAAGACGGCGATCGCTGCCGCCTGGGACGGCCAAGCGAAGGCGATCTTCGTCGTCTCCGACCAGCTGAAACCGACGAGCGTCGAGGCGATCCGCCGGCTACGCGAGCTCGGCCTACGCCCCATCCTGCTCACCGGCGACAACAAGCAGACCGCACACGCCGTTGCCGCCGACGCCGGCATCGACGAGGTGATCGCCGAGGTGCTTCCGGCGGACAAAGCGGCTGTCGTGCGCCGGCTTCAGGAAGAGGGACGGATCGTCGCCATGGTCGGCGACGGCGTCAACGACGCACCCGCGCTCGCCCAAGCCGACCTCGGCCTCGCGATCGGCACCGGCACCAACGTCGCGATCGAAGCAAGCGACCTCACTCTCGTCTCCGGCGACCTCCGCGCGGCCGCCGACGCGATCCGGCTCTCACGCCGCACACTCACGACGATCAAAGGCAACCTCTTCTGGGCGTTCGCCTACAACATCGCCGCGCTCCCGCTCGCAGCCGCCGGACTCCTCAACCCGCTGATCGCAGGCGGAGCGATGGCGTTCTCGAGCGTCTTCGTCGTCTCGAACTCCCTCAGGCTACGTCGCTTCCAAGCCCACCGCGACTAGACCTCGCAGGTCCCAAGCACGGGCTGTGATCGTGTCGGCGCCCCGGAAGGTCTCGTAAGTTCCGCCTCACCTCGAGCGACCCGTTCACGCGGGTCTTCGTGGCGTCGGCCTTCCAGACGACCCGGCGCTCGTGCACGAGCACGACTCGCCAGAGAGCGCCTGCGCGGCTCTGATCGAGCTCGAATCGCAACTCGATGGCGTCGTCGTCGCGCTTCAGCCGGAGCTCCGAGGAGGCGCCACGCGGTTTCGGGCGCTCGAAACGTCGATGCGCAAGGCCCCGCGGATACGAATCCCGCCTCCGGCCGCTGACCATCGCGCCTGAAGCCGAGTCAGTTCGCGTCCGGAGCGCCCTGGCGGACCCAGAGCGTGACAAGCCGCGCGACGAGCGTGACGAGGAAGATCTGGCCCAGGAGCGCTTCGAGTGCCACGAGTGCCTGCGGCAGCCCGACCGCGGGTGAGAGATCGCCGAAGCCGAGGGTCGTCAGGGTGACGAAGCTGAAATACAGGTACTCGGACTGCTGGTGCACGCCCTGCTGGGCGAAGAACGGCCCGTCACGAAGGTCGCCGATTGCGAGGTAGGCGAACGCGAACAGCTGGCCCACGAGCACATAGGTGCAGAGTGCGCCGAGAACAGTCTCGTGGGTGACACGCGCGTGGTGCAGCACACGGCTGAGCGTCACCGGCAGCGTCGCCGTCACCAGCAACGCAACGGGCAACAGATAGGTCAGACCGATCACGGACTCCGAGTTGACGAACAGCACGAGCGGCGCGAGCAGGACGCAGGCCACGATCGTGAGTGCTTGCCGGCGGTTGATCGTGTGGCCGGTCTCGGGATCGCTGATCGCGACGACGAGGGCGACCGCGGCGAGTAGCGTGCTCCCGACCGCACCCCAACGCTGGTCGTCGACGAGCTCGAGCAGGAAGAAGTTGGCGAGCAGCAGCACGAGCAGGCTCGCGTAGCTGTCGAGGAACCGGATCGCTCGCTCACGCACTTCCGCGCGGACGATAGTTGTCCAACCCCGTCAGCTCGACGCAACGAGAGCTGAACGGCACGAGTGCTAGCCTTTTCTCAAATCAGCGCCGCCGTACACCTCGGCGTCGTAGCGTGCTCACCGGGTCTCAATGCGCGTGACCCGGTGACAGCATCCTCCCCACAGGCACAGCGGGTTGGAACAGCTTGCGACCGACCTACCTGGAGGAGCCATGACGACAGCACCCGCACCGACCACTCGGGAGCAGAACGACGAAGTCACCGTGAAGGCGTCGGGAGCGAGCGTCGCATTCGCCAGCGGCGGTGAGTTCATCCGTGCGACCCGGCGTGACGTCGAGGAGTATCTCGCTCGCCGCGGGACGCGCGTGCGCGGGTCGCTGCTGCTCTACGGCAAGGCGCCGATCGCGTTCGGGCTGATCGGGGCTTCGTGGGGGGTGCTCGTGGTCGCCCGGCCGGGGCTCCTCATGGCGCTCCTCTGCTTGCTCGGGCTCGTACTGGGCGCGATCTTGACGGCGTTCTGCGTCCAGCACGACGCCAACCACGGGGCCTACTTCCGAGATCGCCGGCTCAACCATCTGCTCGGCTGGACATCCGACTCCGTGCTCGGGTTCAGCAGCTACGCGTGGCGCGTCAAGCACAACGTCGCGCATCACACGTACACCAACATCGACGGCTACGACGACGACGCGACTCAGATGCCGTTCGCTCGCTTGGCGCCGTCGCAGCGCCCGCGACCCTGGTACCGGTTCCAGCACTACTACATCTGGCCGCTGTACACGCTGATGAGCCTTCGCTGGCAGACGGTCGGCGACATCGCCGCATTCGCCCGCGGCAAGATCGGTGAGAGCACGCTACGGGTGCCGCGCGGCTGGAACCTCGCGGGCGTGCTCGGTGGCAAGGCGATCTTCGTCGCCTGGGCGATCGTCGTCCCCTTGCTCGTCTATCCGTGGTGGGCCGTGCTTGCCGCCTACGTCGGCGTCTCGATGGTCACGAGCCTCGTCATGGCAGTGACCTTCCAACTCGCGCACTGCGTCGAGGAGGCGTCGTTCGTCTCTGCTACCGAGGTACGTGAGACGCGTCCGCTCTGGGCCGTCCACGAAGTCGAGACGACCGTCGACTTCTGCCCCCGTAATCCGGCGCTCACCTGGGCGCTCGGCGGTCTCAACTTCCAGATCGAGCATCATCTCTTTCCACGCGTCGCTCACACGCACTACCCGAGAATCGCGAAGATCGTGCAGCGCAACTGCCTCGAGCACGGTGTTCGGTATTCCTCGCAGCCGTCGTTGACGGCCGCGCTGCGATCGCACTTCCTCCACCTCCGGACGATGGGTCGGCTCGGGCTACCGCCCGAGATCGAGATGGGCTGAAAAGCCCACCCAACCGGAGCACGCCGCATGAGCCCGCTGCGAGTCGCGATCCTGGCGCCGGTGTCGTGGCGTGTGCCGCCTCGGCACTACGGCCCCTGGGAGCAGTTCGCGTCGCTCCTCGCCGAGGGACTCGTCGCCCGGGGAGTCGCAACGACGCTCTTCGCGACAGCGGACTCGATCACGTCCGGTCGTCTGGCGTCGGTCGTCGCCCGTGGGTATTCGGAGGATCCCGACGTGGAGCCGAAGGTCGCCGAATGTCTCCATATCGCTCATCTCTTCGAGCGGGCCGGAGAGTTCGACCTCATCCACAACGGGTTCGACTTCCTCCCGCTGACCTACACCGGCCTTGTCGACACGCCCGTCCTGACGACGATCCACGGCTTCTCCTCGCCGCTGATCCTGCCGGTCTACGAACGCTACAACGCAACGACCGCCTACGTCGCGATCAGCGACGCCGATCGTCATCCTCGGCTCGACTACGTGGCGACGATTCATCACGGCATCGACACGGACGCCTTCTCGCTGCACCCGTCGCCCGGCGGGTACCTGCTCTTCTTCGGACGGATCCATCCGGACAAGGGCACGGCCGAGGCAATCGACGTCGCCGAGCGATCGGGGATGCCGCTTGTGATCGCGGGAATCGTCCAGGATCAGCGGTACTTCGACGAGCGCGTCGCGCCGCGGGTCGACGGGGTTCGCGTGTCTTTCGTCGGTGCCGTGAGCGCCGACGAGCGATCCGAGTTGCTCGGAGGCGCGCACGCGCTCCTCCACCTGATCGGGTTCGACGAGCCGTTCGGGTTCAGCGTCGTCGAAGCGATGGCGTGCGGCACGCCGGTGATCGCTTTCGAGCGCGGGTCGATGGCGGAGCTGATCGAGGAAGGAACGACAGGCTTTCTCGTCGGCGACATCGAAGCGGCCGTGGCGACGGTGGACCGCGCAGCGACGCTCGATCGGACGTCGATCCGTGCGAATGCTGTCTCTCGCTTCGGGTTGACGCAAATGGTCGACGCCTACCTCGACGCGTACGGGGAGGTCATCGGTGGAAGCCGTCGCTGACCAGGAGCGCCCGCCGTCTGTGCGATACTGCTCCTGCGTGTCGATGATGCACGGACGCCGCCGAGGCTCTGAGCAACTCCTCTCCGACGGTCACACCGGGTACCAGCACGCCGGGGCGTTTCGTCGTCCTCGCGGCGGTGGCTCCGGTCAACCAGAAAGGATGCAATGAAGGACTCACAAAAGCCGAAGAAGATGGACAAGAAGCCGGCCCAGAAGACCCTGAAGGAACGTCGCGCCGAAAAGCGCGCAGCCGCAAAGCAGTCTCGAGGACTCGATGTCTGATCGGAGAAAACCTCCGCCGCGCTGAGGTGCGCAGCCCTGAGGCGCTAGCGTCGTTCGCTGGAGCGTGACCGC
Source organism: Gaiella sp. (assembly GCA_051003695.1). Lineage (GTDB taxonomy): Bacteria > Actinomycetota > Thermoleophilia > Gaiellales > Gaiellaceae > Gaiella. The sequence continues at coordinate 4,640 of JBPCLB010000008.1, forward strand.
GACGCGGGCGGGCCGCTGCCTTCCGCGACGTACGGGAGGAGCGCCATCTCGCGTGCACGCTTGACCGCGACCGCGATCTGACGCTGATGCCTGCGACAGGCCCCGCTCAGCCGCCGCGAGCGGATCTTGCCGCGGTCGGAGGTGTACCGACGAAGTTGCTCGATGTTCTTGTAGTCGACGTCTCGCTGCTTGTCCTTGCAAAGCAGGCAGGACTTGCGTTTGAACACCTTCGCGGGACCACCGCCCGGTCGCGTCGGCCGCGTGCCGGGCTCGACCTCTTTGCGTCGCTTGGACTTCGCAGCCACGGGCGGAAGAGTACCGACAGGTGCGTGGACCGGGGCCGCAGGCTTCGTCGGGTAGGATGGAGCTCGCCCCGGTAGGGGCACGCGGTCAACGCGTGCGCACGGGACACTTATACGAAAGGACGCACGACAGCCCGTGCGAGTCGCAGTCTTCTCGACGTACCCCCCGCGCACGTGTGGGATCGGAACATTCGCGTTCGATGTGCGAACCTCGCTGCTCGCGATCCCCGACGTAAAGAGCGTCGGTGCGATCGCAATCGTCGACGAAGCGACGAGCCCTCAGCGACCCGAGCTCCTCGCGACCGTCTCACAGGCGGTTCGCGGCGACTACGTTCGGGCCGCGAGGCTGCTGGGGCGGCTCGACGTCGATGTCGTCCTGCTGCAACACGAGTACGGCATCTTCGGTGGAGCTGACGGCCAGTACGTCCTCTCGTTTGCGAGGGAGCTGACGAGACCGCTCGTGCTCACGCTCCACACAGTGCTGTCCGAGCCGACCGATCATCAGCGCGAGGTTCTGATCGCTCTCTGCGACGAGGCTGAGCGCGTGATCGTGATGACGGAGACTGCGCGACGGTTGTTGGTGGGGATGGGCGCGTGCGCCCTCGCGAAGATCCGCGTCGTCCCGCACGGAGCGCCGGCCGTGCTCGGCCGCCGCAACACGAACACCAACGGCTCGGCTCGGCACGAGCGGCTCCGATCACGATTCGTACTCTCGACGTTCGGGCTCATCTCCCCTGGCAAGGGCCTCGAGACGGCAATCGCAGCACTCCCAGCGATCGTCGAACGGCACCCCGAGGCGCTCTACCTGATCGCCGGAAGGACGCATCCGGAAGTGGCCCGGCGTGAAGGGGAGCAGTACCGGCTGCTGCTCGAGCGTCGTGCCGTCGACCTCGGAGTGGGGGACCACGTGGAGTTCGACGATCGCTTTCTCTCGGTGCACGAGCTCGCGGATCTGCTGCACGCGACCGACGTGTTCGTGACCCCGTACCGGAACCGCGAGCAAATCGCGTCGGGTGCGCTGACCTTCGCGATCGCCGCAGGCTGCGCCGTCGTCTCGACCCCCTACCTCTACGCCGAGGACATCCTTGCGACGGGTGCTGGCAAGCTCGTTCCGTTCGGAGATGCAGAGGCGATCGCGGATGCTGTCTCCGACTATGTCGACGATCCCGAGTCGCTCGCCGCTGCACGAGCGGAGGCAAGCAGGATCGGTTCGGCGCTTGCGTGGCCAGCGGTCGCTGCTGCGACTGCTGTGGTGCTGAGAGAGGCAGCCGCCGCGTTGCCGCGCCGTAAGCCGATTCCCGTCGTCGAGCTCGAGCTCGCGTCCGTCCGCACCGATCATCTACGGACGCTCGTCGACGACGTCGGCATCATTCAGCACGCTCACGGCGTGATCCCGAACTGGGAGACGGGATACTGCGTTGATGATGTCTCGCGGCTCGCCGTCGTCGCACTCGAGCTGAGCGGACGCGCCCCGAGTCGCGAATGGACGCCCGTCCTCCATCGCTCGCTCGCATTTCTACAGTTCGCAGCCGGTGCAGAGGGCTCTGGAATGCGGAACTTCATGGGCTATGACCGACGCTGGCTCGACGAGCCGCATCTCGGCGACCACGTGGGCCGCACCGTCTGGGCGCTGGGGGAGATCCTTGCGACCGCGTGGATCCCCGCTCTGTTCGGGCCATCGCGCTCGCTGCTCGACGCGCTCGTCCCGTCGTTCCGTGACGACGTGTGGCTTCGTACCGCCGCCTACGCCGTGCTCGGCCTGGCGCGAGTCGACCCCGATCGACTCGACCGCGACGCCCGTGTGCTGCTCGAGCGGCTCGTCGACCAGCTCGCCGGCGCGTACCGCCGTACTGCGTCGGGATCGTGGCTCTGGTTCGAGGAACGGCTGACCTATGACAACGCCCGGCTGTCGCACGCGCTGATCATCGGAGCCTCGAGGTTGCAACGCCCTGCCGAGGTCGCCCTGGGGCTCGAATCGCTCGCGTGGCTCGGTGATGAATGCGGTCTCGACGAAGGTGTGCTTCGCCTTCCGGGGCATCACGGACGCGATCGCCACGAGCCGGCCCCCGGCGAGGGCGACGAGCAGCCCCTCGATGCCGCCGCACTCGTCGAGGCGGAGCTCGCCGCGCTCGTCGCCAGCGGCGATCCCGAGCACGGGTCACGCGCTCGCTGCGCGTTCGAGTGGTTCCTCGGCCGCAACCGACTCGATCGTCCCCTTTACGACTTCGCGACGGGCGGCTGCAGCGACGGCCTGGGCGTCACCGATCTGAACGCGAACGAGGGAGCCGAGTCGACGCTCGCCTTCCACCGGGCGCAACTGCTCCTCGACGCTGCGGCGTTGCCCTCCGCCCCACGGCGGAGCATCGCTCGCGCGAAGGCTGCATGACGTCGGCTCACGAGCTCTTTCGTCGGCATGCCGACAACCCGATCCTGACGGCGGCCGACTGGCCTACACCGGTCAACGCCGTCTTCAACCCCGCTGCGGCGGTCGTCGACGGGGAGACCGTGCTGCTCGCAAGAGTCGAGGATCGGCGAGGCATCTCTCTGCTCGGCGTCGCGCGCTCGCGCAACGGGATCGACGGATGGTCGGTCGCTCCGGAGCCGCTCCTCGCGCCCGAGGAAGGGGTCGAAAGCGAACAGTGGGGATTCGAGGACGCGCGAGCCGTCTGGGCGGAGGAGCTCGAGCGTTGGGTGATCACCTGCACCGCGTATGGTCCGAGCGGCCCGGCCGTCTACCTCGCGACGACGACGGACTTCAGATCGGTCGACCGACTCGGCATCATCCGCCAGCCCGAGGACAAGAACGCTGCCGTGCTTCCGGAGCGGGTCGACGGGAAGTGGATCCTCTTCCACCGGCCCGTGACGACCTTCGGAGGCTCGCGCGGGGAGATCGTGCTGTCGCGGTCGGACGACCTCGAGAGCTGGAGCGCCCCCGAGCAGGTTCTGCAACCGCGGCACGGCGCCTGGTGGGACTCGCTGCGAATCGGGATCGGCCCCCCGCCGCTCCGCACCGAGCACGGATGGCTCGTCGTCTACCACGGCGTCAAGGAAACCGTCGCTGGAGCGATCTATCGTGTCGGCCTCGCGCTCACGGATCTCCAGGACCCCGCGAAGGTTCTGCATCGCGCGGAGGATTGGGTGCTCTCACCGTCGGCTCCGTACGAGCGTACGGGTGACGTTCCGAACGCCGTCTTCCCCTGTGGCCTCGTCCACGACGAGAGCTCCGGCGAGGTTCGCCTCTACTACGGCGCGGCGGACACGACCATCTGCCTCGCCACCGCTCGGCTCGACGAGTTGCTCGCGACCGTTCTCGCCGGGCCGGCTGCCTGACGGGAAGCTCAGCGCACCAGAAACTCGGCTGCGCGCCAGCCGATCATCATCGCGGCCGCATTCGTGTTAACCGAGACGATGTCGGGCATGATCGACGCGTCGGCGACCCGCAGACCCGTCGTGCCGATGACCTCGAGCTCCGCGTTCACGACGCAATCGTCACCCGAGCCCATGCGACACGTCCCGACCGGGTGAAACCACGTGCTGATCGACTGCTCGATGTAGTCGGTCAGTGCTGCATCCGACGACACACCGACGCCGGGAAAGAACTCGCCGTCGTTCCAGTCGTCGAACGCCTCGGCGCTGCCGATCTCCCGGGCCAGGTGAACACTGTCGAGCAGCATGCGGAGATCGTCTGGTTCCGACAGATACCGCGGATCGATGACCGGAGAATCCGACCACTTCGCCGAGCGAAGGCGAACCGTTCCTCGACTTCTCGGTTGGGTGATTCCAGGGATGATCGTGTATCGAGGGAGTCCGTCATTCGTCGGTGGAGCGAAGTTCATCTCTTTCGCAAACGAGATCTCGATATCGGGGGCGTCCCGCTTGGGGCGCGACGATCGGCCGAAAGCACAGCACTCCGTGACCATCGAGTGCGCAAGGGAGACGGGTTGCTTGGATGTGTAGACAACCCCGATCAGCAGATGGTCGATCAGGTTCTCGCCGACCGGCAGATCGATCAACGGCTCCACGCCCACGGATCGAAGGTGATCCGCCGGCCCGATCCCGGACACCATCAAGAGCCGGGGCGAATCGAACGTGCCTGCGCACAGAACGAGCTCTCGACACTCGATTGGGGTCGACGGTCCTCCGTCGACCCCGTGGGTATCGACGCCGGAGACATGTCCACGCGGGTCGACGACCAGCCTGTCGACAATGGTTTCGGAGATGATCGTCAGGTTCGGACGGGACGCGACGGGAGCGAGGAATGCCTGATACGAGCTGTTTCTCCGGGCACTCACGATCGTCGAGCGGTTCCAACCGGCCCCGTCCAGGGTCCCGGAGTCGAAGCAGGGGTTCCGGACGAACCCGGCCTGTTCCGCTGCAGCGAGAAACACCTCGGAGAGCGGATTGTTGTCTCCGAGGACCGCCGGGTCGAGCACAACCTCGAGTTCCTCGTACGCGTTCCGGACCGACGCCCAGTCCCAGCCCGTGCAGCCGTCCTCGGCCCACGCGTCGAAATCGCTGCTGGCTCCGCGCAGGTAGACCATGCCGTTGATGCTGCTCGTGCCGCCCAGGACACGACCTCGCGGCATCACGTGGACGCGATGCTTGGTTCCGGCCTGCGGGACCGACTCGTAGTTCCAGTCGACATCGCTGCCCCACAGCTTGAAGTACTCCGCTGGCGAGGCAATCTCGAGCCGGTCGTCGGCGCCGCCGGCCTCGATCAGAGCGACCGAGACGTCCGGATTCTCCGAGAGCCTGCGAGCGAGCGCGCAGCCGGCGGATCCAGCTCCCACGACGACGAAGTCGTACGAGCTCACTTCGGGCGGCCGCCTTCTCGATGGTGCGAGCTCGTCGCCCGCCGGTTAGGCGAGCTGCCCTCGCGGAGTACGGCGACGCTCATTCGCTCCACGGCCGCGCCTCGTCTGCGTCGGCCCAGCTCGCGATCGCGGGCTGGAGTGGCTCGTCGATCCAGAGGAATCGCCCGTTCACGTCGCTCTCGACGATCTCGAGCACGAGTCTTGCCGCCTTCTCGACCGGGT
>JBPCLB010000009.1:0-15752 GCA_051003695.1 Gaiella sp.
CTCGTGTCTCGAGGATGAGGTCGCCGGAGGGATTCAGCGAGCCCCAGGGGCCGAAGAAGAGGTCGTCGTGCAGGCTGAGCGGTGTCAGCGGCGGAACGTTGATCGCGCCACCGAAGCCGCCCCCGCCGAGCGCCTGCCGGCGCATCCCGACCGCGTCGATCTCGTCGATGAAGACGATGCAGGTGCCGCCCCACTTGCGCGCGAGCTTCTTCGCGCGACGCGCGAGCAGCCTCACGATGATTGCGTCGATTCCGATGAACGTCGCGGCGAAGCCAGAGCCAGGCATGGAGACGAACGGCGAGTTGAAGCCGGTGGCGATCGCCTTCGCGAGCATGGTCTTGCCCGTGCCGGGGGCGCCGAGGAAGAGCACGCCGCGCTCGCGCTTGCCGCCTGCCTTCTCGAACTGCTCGCCCGACTGCCAGATGGTCACCACCCGGCGCACCTCCTCCTTCGCCTCCTCCTGACCGCGGACGTCGGCGAGCTTGACGCCCCATTGGGCGTCGCCCGGCTCGAACGACTGCATCTGCGACATGTTCATCAGGAGCAGCGGGCCGAACAGGATCGCGAAGTTCGCGATGAAGAGGAAGAAGACGAAGACGGCCTGGATCCAGAGCGTCGGCGAGCTGAGCACCGTGCCCATGCCGTCGAGGATGAAACCGAAGGTGCCGAGATACGACCCGCCTCGGAAGATCCAGATGATCGTGATGATCGAGAAGAAAATGATCGCGATCTTGAACCAGAAGCGCCAGAACCAGGCGCGCCGGCGCCCGACCACGTCGTCCTCGCGCAGCGACGGGCTCTCGAGCCCGAAGAGGCTCGGCCACGGGATCATCCGCCGGAAGAGCAGGTCGGAGAAGCCCCGGAAGACGACGACGACGCCGAGCGTCGCGAGCAGTGCTTTCCACCAGACCCAGTTGTTCTGCTGGGTGAAGAAGACGAACAGAGCGGGCGAGGTGAGGATCGCGACGAACGTCGCGGCCCGTGTCAGCTTGCGCCAGCTCCGCGCGAGCTCGCCGGACGCCTTGTCCTGCGGCAGATTCCCGACGAAATCGGCGGTCGCCATCGTTCTGAGTGTACGTTCGGGGGGCGGCCGGCGGTTGTTGGCAAGGTGTTAAGTCCCACGCTCGCGGTAGCGTCACCGGCATGACAAATGCGACGCTCTACACAAGCGAAGGCCCCGTCGAGCTCGAGCTGTATCCCGGCGAGGCACCGAAGACCGTCGAGAACTTCACCAAGCTCGCGGGCGACGGTTTCTACGATGGACTCACGTTCCATCGCGTGATCCCCGACTTCATGGTGCAGGCCGGTTGTCCGCGCGGGGACGGCACAGGCGGGCCTGGCTACCAGTTCGAGGACGAGTTCAACGAGCACCGCGTCACGCGCGGCGCACTCGCGATGGCGAATGCCGGCCCGGGGACGAACGGCTCACAGTTCTTCATCGTCACCGCCGAGGCGACACCCTGGCTCGACGGCAAGCACACCGTCTTCGGACGCGTCACGGCGGGTCAGGACGTCGTCGATCGCATCTCGAATCTCGATCGCGACGGACGCGACCGGCCGCGGAGGGCCGTGACGATCGACCGGGTGGAGCTACCTGAGTAGTTCTATAACGGGCGTGCCACCTGTGTGCTGCGGACGTCGGGGTCAGGCACTCGTGCCTGACCCGCGTGGTGGGGTCTGTCCCCCGGGACTGACGGTCTGTTCGCGACCTGTCGTCGCGGGACCGTGCTCTAAGCTCCGCGCGCATGGCACGCGAGTACCCCACCATCCTCGACCTCGTCGGTGACACACCACTCGTGCGGCTCGTGAGCTTCGGCGCCGAGACGGGTGCGACGCTGCTCGCCAAGCTCGAGTTCCTCAACCCGGGCGGGTCGAACAAGGATCGGATCGGCCGCGCCATGATCGAGGAGGCCGAGCGGCAGGGCAAGCTCCGCCCGGGCGGCACGATCGTCGAGCCCACGTCGGGCAACACGGGTGTCGGGCTCGCGATCGCGGCGGCGCACAAGGGCTACCGCTGCATCTTCGTGATGCCCGACAAGATGTCCCAGGAGAAGATCTCGACGCTGCGGGCCTATGGCGCCGAGGTCGTGATCACGCCGACGGCGGTCGAGCCCGACTCGCCCGAGAGCTACTACTCGGTCTCGGATCGGCTCGCCGAGGAGATCCCCGGCGGCTTCAAGCCGGATCAGTACTCGAACCCGGCGAATCCCGAGGCTCATTACCTGACGACGGCGCCGGAGCTCTGGGAGCAAACCGGCGGCGGCGAGCTCGACGCGATCGTGGTCTCTGTGGGCACGGGTGGCTCGATCTCCGGGATCGGGCGGTACTTCAAGGAGCGCAAGCCCGAGGTGCTGATCGTCGGCGCGGACCCGGAGGGCTCGATCTACACGGCCGACGACCGGCACGGCGTGCACTCCTACCTCGTCGAGGGGATCGGGAAGGACACCTGGCCGAAGACGATGGACGCGTCCGTCGTCGACGAATGGGTGCGTGTCTCCGACCGGGACTCCTTCGTCGCTGCCCGTCGACTTGCGCGCGAAGAGGGTCTGCTCGCGGGAGGATCGTGTGGGACGACGGCGGCCGCGGCGCTCGAGGTCGCGCGCAGGCTCGGCCCCGGCACGACGGTGCTGATGACGCTGCCCGACGGCGGCCGCTCGTATCTCTCCAAGTTCTACGACGACAACTGGATGATCCAGTACGGCTTCATGGAGCGGCGCTCCCCCGTCCCGACGGTCGAGGAGGTGCTCGGCTTCAAGCGCGGCCCGGGTCACGCGCTGCCGGAGCTCGTCACGATCGAGTCGCACCAGAAGGTCGGTGCCGCGATCGAGCTGATGCAGCGCTACTCCATCTCGCAGCTCCCCGTGGTCCGGAATGAGAACGTCGACGCGCTCACCGACATCGTCGGCTCGATCGGGGAGCGAAGCCTCCTCGACCGCGTCTTTCGCAACGCCGATGCGCTGAGCGACGAGGTGGCGGTCGCGATGCAACCGCCACTCTCGATCGTCGATTCGCAGGCGTCAGTGAACGAGGTGTTCGCGGATCTCTCCGGCGCCGGTCAGGCGGTCGTCGTCGGCCACGAGGGCCGTCCGGTGGCGATCCTCACCCGCTCGGATCTGCTGGAGTTTCTCGCCTCGCGCCGGTCGCAGATCGAAGCTTGATACGGTCGGCCGATGGGCCTGCTCGATCGTCTCCGCACGCTCTTCAGCCGCGCCGAGGACGCGATGAACGAGGTCGATTACGCGGCCATCGACGCGGTGCGCCACGCCGAGGACCGCATCGACGAGGCCACTCACGGTCGGTACCACGACGCCGTCGAGCGCGTGGAGGAGGAATCCGGCGAGCTGCTCGGGCGGCTTCATCTCGACCGCGAGCCGCTCGTCGACGGACCGAGCACGGTCGTCGACCTCGGCGACCGCCGTGACACGGCCGAGGACGCCGCGCCCGAGCCGCCCGGCGCCGCCTGAGCCCTGCGTCAGCGCCGCACGAACGCGGCGGCATGCCCGCGGGCGTTCGCCTCGCGGAGCTCCGTCTCGGACAGCGCCTCGATCCGGTGCAGGAGCTCGAACTCGTCCCGCAGGTGGGTGTGCATCATCTCGGGCCCGTCGGTCGCGATCGTGAACGCAACGTCGTGGTCGACGAACCGACGAAAGATCTCGCGGACCGCTGCCTCGTCGGCGAGCGCTTTCGTCAGCAGGTTCGAGGTCGGGCAGATCTCCAACGTGATCCCCGCGTCCGACAGGAGTCGCATCAGCTCCGGATCCTGTGCGGCAAGGATGCCGTGGCCGATGCGGTCGGGCCGGAGCGACTCGACGACCTCGCGGATCTCCTCGCGTCCGGTCGCGCCCTCTTCACCGACGTGGATCGTCACACCCAGCCCCGCCGCGCGGGCGGTCTCGATCATCGGCGCGAGCTGGGTGTAGTCGTAGCGTCCGCCACCCGGCCTGGGACCGGCGATGTCGACGCCCACGACACCCCGGTCGGCCCAGCGAATCGCCTTCTCGACGACGATCGTGTTCTGGCGGGCGTCGAAGGTGCGATCCATCATCAGGATCAGCCCTGCCTCGACCTGCGGATACTCGAGCTTCGCGAGATCGAGCCCGCGGATCGCGGCGAGAATGATGTGATCGAGGTCGCGCTCTCCCCCGCGGTTGCGCTTCATCGGATTGAAGCGCAGCTCGAGCGTCGTGATCCGCTGCGACCGGTAGGCGCCCCCGATCGCCGCGTGGACGGAGCGCTCGACCGCGAGCGGGGAAGACTGGATCAGCTCGCTCCAGTGGTAGATCGCGTCGAGCGCATCGAGATTCTCGACGCCGCGCGGATCGGAGACCGTGACGAGGGCGTCGAAGGCCCAGTAGTCCTTGACCGGAAGCGCGATGCCCTGCTCGTGCGCGAGGCTCCACATGATGTCCGAGGCGACCGACCCGCCGAGGTGTGTGTGGAGCTCGGCGAGCCCTTCGTCGGCGAGCAGCATCCGGTCGAGTCTAATCGCGGCGCACGCCGCGATCGGCGAGCGGTGGCGGCGCGCCACGGTCGACGGCAATGCGCCACGCGGCGAGGATCTCGTGGAGGACCCCGGGGGGCGCGAGCTCGGTGGGAAGCTCGTCCCGGCCGAACCAGCCGAGCTCGGAGACCTCGTCCGTATCGTGCGAGACGTCGGGCCTCGGGCCGGGAACCGCGAGGTAGTACTGGACGCTGACGTACTCCGTCTCGGGTTCGACTCGGGAGTCGGTGTACGGCGCGAGCCAGGTGCCGAGGTACGCGGTCACCCGCGCATCGACGCCGGCCTCTTCCCGCACTTCCCGCTCGGCGGCGTCGACCGGGTGCTCGGGGCCGTCGCAGAAACCAGAAGGCGCGCACCAGAGGCCGTGCCACGGCGGGTGGGCGCGTCGCACGAGCAAGAGGCGATTGTCCCGTGTCACGAGCGCGGCGGCGCAGGGCTTGGCATTCCGCCACTCCACGCGGCCGCAGGCCGAGCAGGTCGCCGGCCGGCCTCCCGGAAGGGCTGCTCCGCAGCCGCCGCAGTGTCGGATCACGAGCGCGCGAGCGTGCCCGCACGCTCGAGGAAGGCGCCGCACAGCGCATGACCCCGCTCGTTCCACTGCGGCAGGCGTGCCGTGGTCTCCTTCCGCAGCTGCTCCTCCGGGAGCGGCAGCTCCGCGGCGCCCGCCGTGAACCAGTGGTCGAGCATCGTCGCGTTCACCTCGGGATGAAACTGCACCGACCACGTGCGCTCGCCCAGCCGGTACGCCTGCCGTGCGACGCTGCTCTCGGCGAGGAGGACGGCCCCGTCGGGGAGCTCCCAGGTGTAGTAGTGCCACTGAAACGCATGAAACCGCTCGGGGAACACGACTCCGAGGACGGGGTCGTCGCGTCCCGCGGCCGTGAGCCCGACCTCGTGCCAACCCACCTCGGACTTCTGGCCAGGCCCGACCCAGGCGTCGGCGGCGCGCGCGATCAGCTGCGATCCGAGGCACACGCCGAGCAACGGGACGCCTTCGGCGATCGTCTCGCGCAGGTACTCGACCTCGCCGGAGAGCCACCCGTGCTCCGCATCCTGATCGGGATGCATCGCGCCCCCGAAGACCATGATCGCGTCGAACGTGCTGGGCGTGGGGGGTGTGTCGGCGTCCGGCGTGACCCAGACAGTCAGCTCGTGGCCGAGCTCCTCCGTCTCGGTCTCGAAGATTCCACCTCCGCCCGTCGGCCCGGGCTCGTGTGTGATCGAAAGAACGCGCATCAGCCTTCGCCCACGCGACCCGCAGGTGTCAGGCGCCCGTTGACTCGGGACGGGTGAAGTGCGGATTCTCGATCATGCCGAGCACCGTGCCGCCCGGCTCGAGCACGCTCCCGACACGGATGCCGTCGCCCACGTCGCGCACGTCCTGATGCGAAGCCGCCCCGGCCGCGAGCAGCTCAGCGTGGGTGGCGGAGGCGTCGGCGACGCCCCAGTAGGTGACCGCACCGAGCGCTGGGTCGGCGTTCGGATCGAGCCCGAGCTCGTAGCCCGCGACCGAGTAGCCGACGTAGAACGGTTCGTCGAAGTACGGCCCGAAACCGAGCGTGCGGGTGAACCACGCCTTGGACGCGTCGAGATCGGGGGCCGGGTAGATCACTGTCCGCAGGCCGAGAAAGTCGATCGCCACCCCGGCGATCCTATCGTGGCGGTTGCGGATCGACGCTCGGGGTCGAATCACGTCCGCCGACCGGTGCGTGGTCTCGGAGACCGTCTCGGGGCGGGCTAGAACAGCGTCAACTCGGTCGGCGGCGGCTCGATCCCTCCGGTCGCCGGGATGCCCGCCTCGTCGAGGAGGCCGCGGAAGATCGAGCCGCTCCGTGGTGCGAAGTCGTCCCGGTTGTTGTTGAAGAGGGCGTAGACCTCGTCGGCCTGCTCGGCCAGCCGGCCGGCCGGGGCGACCCACTCGCCGAGCTCCTCGGCGGTGTACATCCAGTCGAACCGGTCGGCCGAGGTGCCGCCGCGGATGTTCCACGTCATCGCGTTGCGACCGTGGAAGCGGAGGTACGCGACAGCGTGGGTCGCCGCGGCGACGCGAGGCGTCACGTTCGAGGCCCGCGTCAGCGGCGTGTCGACGGAGACGTACGCCAACCCGTGCCGTTCGAGAAACGCCAGCGTGTCGGCCTGCTCGTCCGGCTCCATCCAGGACCGGTGGCGGAACTCGATCAGCGGGACGAGCGGAGCGAGTCGCTCAGGGGCCCGGGCGAGCTCGGTCTTCGCCGCATCGCTCTTCACGAACCGCGGGTGGTACTGGAGCAGGATCGCGCGGAGCTTCCCGGAAAGCTCGAGGGGCTCGACCGAGGCGCGGAACAGCGCGAACGCCGCGTCGCTCGGCTCACCCTCGTGGCAGGTCATCGCCGCGCTCGCCTTGACGTGGAACGTGAACCCGTCGGGCGTGCGGCGCGCCCACCGCTCGGTCACAGCTGGGTCGGGGAGCGCGTAGAAGGGCGAGTCGACCTCGACCGTGTCGAAGCGCTCGGCGTAGTACCGAAGTCGTTTCTCCGCCGTCGAGACGCCGCGTGGATACCACGTGCGCAGCAGCCCGTCGTCGGCCCAGGAGCACGTGCCGATCCGAACCGTCGCCGTCATCCGTCGGAGCGCAGACTCGCACGTGGGGGTCAGGCACGAATGCCTGACCCCCGGTCTCTTCGCTAGCGAATGCGGATCGTGCGGGACTGTGCGCTGAACCCGCTCACCGTCGGGTTGACGCACGGAAACCCGAGGGCGGAGAACTGTCCGCAGACGGTCGGCGAGTCACGGCCCGCCACGACGACCCGGGCCTGGAACGACGTCGCCTTCGCTGCCTTCGGCACCGCGTAGGTGAAGGAGCCGTTCGCCGCCGCGACGACCGTCGCGATGCGCTTCGTCCCGGCGAGGATGCTCACGCGGGCCGCAATCCCGGCGCCTCCCTGGGTAACCCGACCCGTGAGACGCTTGACGCCCTTCACTTTCTTGCCGGTCAGCGAGAGGGCCCCGGGAGCGATCGCTGCCGGGGAGCCGACGACCGCCGCCGCGTTGGGCGTGCCGACCAGTGGGTTGTAGGGCACCCAGATACCGACCCAAGCGCCTTGCGTGACCGGGCCGAACACCCCGGTGAAGGTCATGTCGGCGCTGAGGAACTTGGCGCCGAAGGTCGCGCCGCCGCTTGCGACGGGCACGTCCGGCGGCGGCAGGCAGAACACCAGTTGCTGCGAGCCGAGCGCCGTTAAGGGGCTGGCCGTGGGGACGACGTAGGCAGGCAGGTTGAGCGTCTGGCCCGCCGCCTGGAGCACCAGCAGATACGTCGCCTGCGGCGCGACCGCGCCGACGCAAGCCGTCTGCGATGCCGCAGGGACTGCGCCGGGAGGAGCGACGACGATGTCGCCTGCGAGCGGCAACAGTGCGCCGCCGAGCGCGAGAGCGCTGACCTGTGCCTGCACGACGCCGACCTTCGTACCCGCCGCGGCGGTGGTGGTGACCGTCGTCCCGTTCGGGATCACGATCGCCGCGCGAGCGGTGGCGTCGTCTGCGACTGCCGCCGAGGCGACGATGCGGGTGACGCCGCCGGCGGCGTAGCTCACCGTCAGCTTGGGACTGGTGTACGCCGCCGCCGCGGTTCCGGCGAGAGCGAGCACAGCGAGCGCCGCCAGAGCGAGCGTCGCGGTGCGAATGCCTTTCGTCATGCGATGTGTCCTCCTGATCGAGTGTCTCCCGTAGCGTGAGACGCCGGACGCCGGTGGAAGGTCAGCGGGCCGGGAGCAGCCCGCTCGCCTTCACCCACTGGCGGTTGTCGTAGCGGTAGAGGTAGACGGTGTCGAGCGGAAACGCGTCGGTCCGCGAGGTCCGGAGCTTGATGCCGGGGAGCAGGAAGGGATTCGCCGTCGTGTCGACCGACCGAGCAGCCTTCAGCACACCCGCGCGCGTGAGGTTCCTGCCCGCCCGCTTCAGCGTGTCGACCATCGTCCAGGCGACCGTCATCCCGTACCAGTTGTAGACATCACTCGCGCGGGCCGACGGAGCATGCCGCCGCAGGATCGTACGGTAGAGCTTCACCGCGGGATCCTTCGCCCAGACAGGATCCTCCGGGTTCTTGACGAACGCGATCGAGCGCGCGCCCTTCGTCAACCCTGGTGCGTTGACGCGAGCGATGCCCATGATCGTGGGCTCGATCGAGACCGAGGCGATGTAGAGCTGCGGGCGCCAGCCGAGTTTCTGCGCGGCGACGACGGCCTGGATCATGAATTTCGGGGTCGCGAACAGGAGCAGCGTGTCGGCGCCGGAGCTCTTCAACCGAGCCACCTGGGAGACGACATCGCTGCTCGTCAGCTCGTAGGGCTGCGAGGCGACGATCCGGGGCCCCTTCCCGGCGACCGCTCGCGAGAGGCCGCGGGTCATGTCCTTGCCCAACTCGGTGTTCTCGTAGAGCACGGCGAGCCTCGCGGCGGGGGCGCGTTGCACGAGATCGCGACCGTAGACCGCTCCCTCGCCGCGGTAGCTCTGGACGAAACCCACCGTCCAGGGGTAGCGAGCGGACCCCGTGCCGAGTGCCTCGGAGCCGTCTCCGGAGAAGAGCTGTGGCACCCGCTGCGCATTCAGATATTCCCGGATCGCGAGGTTGTTGGCCGTCCCGATCGCATTGAAGATCGCGAGTACGCGATCCTGCTCCACGAGCTTGCGGGTGAGCTGCACGGTTTGCGCGGGGTTGTACGCGTCGTCGTAGTAGCGATACTCGACGTTGCGTCCGTTGACTCCGCCGCTCGCGTTGACCCAGTCGAAGTACGCCTTCGCTCCCGGCCCGACCGACCCGAACGCCGCCGCCTCGCCGGACAGCGGCACGGTGCCGCCGAGCAGGATCGTCGTCTGAGTGACGCCCGGCTCTGCCGTCGTCCGCCCGGTCGCGGCGGCGGTCGCGACGAGCGCGACGAGCGCGACGACGAGGGCTGGCCTCATCGAGAGACGGGCGTCGCGAGCCCCGGCAGCCGGAGCGTGGCGTTCCCGATCGCGACGTTCGCCCCGGCCGGCTGCGGCAGGTCGAGGTACAGCAGGTTGGCCGGGTTCTGAGCGAGCGACGAGGAGGCCAGCGTCAGCGTCAGCTTGGAGCCCCTCGGGAGGAACGTCGCCTGGTCGGAGAGCGCGATCGAATACGTGCGCGTGCCGGGACGGGTTGGGACGCCGCCGCCGGCGATCACGATCTCCCTGCCGGTCGCCGTGCGAGCGCTCAGCACGACTACGAGTCGTGTCCAGCCACCTGCCGCGGTTGCGGTCACTCTGACGACGGGAGCGCCGAACACCTCGAAGGGAGTCTTGAGCGGTGTCGTGCCGCGCTGCACCTTGCCCGACGCGGAGATCGATGCCTTGCCGGGTAGCGCGACGGTCGACACGACGATCTTCGGCAGCGCGGCAAACCGCATGGGTTTGCCCCGCCATCGCTCGGGCGCGACCGCGACGGGCTTGGTGAGATCGAGACTCCCGGACGTCCCACGGAGGTAGCGGTCGAACCACTGCGCGCCCTCGGCGAGCATCGCGTTCGAATCGGCTGCGGGGAAGGTGGAGGGGGCATGCCCGTGGAGTCCGAACCACAGCCGCTTCGGGCCGGCGAGCGTTGCGTACGCCCGTCTGGCCTGCTCGAGGCCGAACGCGAAATCACGGCGTCCCGGCATCAGGAAGACCGGTGTCTTGACACCCTTGAGCGCTCGAAGCGAGGAGCGTTGTGCCGCCCACGGGATGATCGGGCCGATCTGATTGGCGAACGCCGCATCGCGGATCGCGAATACGTCCGGCGCCACCCGCTGCGGGTCGAGCGAGGAGATGAACCCGGCGACGACGCCGGTCTTCGCGAGATCCTGCGGGACGAGCGCAGTGCGCAGGTCCGTCCAGGTCTCGACCAGCTCGAGCGCGGCCCACGGGACACCGGCGACGAGCGAGTTCAAGGCCGCCCCGCCGCCGTACGAGATCCCGAAACCGCCGATCTTCGTGTCGGCGACGTCGGGGCGGTCGCGCAACCAAGCGAACACGGCCTTCACGTCTGCCACCTCGTTCGGACCGTCGATCCCGATCAGGCCCTTCGACGCTCCGTGTCCACGCGCGTCGTAGGTGAGCACCGCGTACCGGTCTCCAAGGCGCATCGTCTGGGCGACGGTGTTCATCGAAGCGCGGGTACCGCCGAGCCCGTGCATCAGGATCACCGCAGGCCAGCCACCCGCAGGCGGGGTGCCACTCGGCACGGTGAACGTCGCCGCGAGCTCGGTGCCGTCGCCCGACACGATCGTCAGCTCCTGGCTTCCTCTCGCCGTTGCCTGACCTGCGCCGAGACACGCGAAGGTGGCCATCGCGCAAGCGAGCACGAAACCTCTGCGGATCGTCGTCACGGCGGGGCAATCTACCGGCGACGTCCGGCAACTGGGTCGCGGCGTACACTCACGCCCGATGCCGCTCGCTGCCGCTCGCTTTCGTGGGGGAAACCATGTTTCCCCCGCAGGCCCCCTTCTTCACGGTTCTCGGGCACGGCAATGACGAGCCCTCTCGGCCGAGTGAATCGGCCTTCGGGCGCGACGATGTCCGAGATCGGCGGAAAACCTTGTGAGTGACAAGCCGATCGGAATATTCGACTCGGGCGTGGGGGGGCTGACTGTGCTCCACGAGGTGCTCGTCACGCTGCCTCACGAGGACGTTGTCTATCTAGGAGACAACGCACGGCTTCCGTACGGGCCGCGGCCGCTGCCGGAGATCCGGCGATTTGCGCTCGAGATAGGCTCCTTCCTCGAGCGGGAAGGCGTGAAGCTGCTCGTGGTCGCCTGCAACTCCGCCACCGCGGCGGCGCTCCCCGAGCTCCAACGTGCGCTCGAGGTGCCCGTTGTCGGGGTGCTGCGACCCGAGGCGCACGCGGCGGCCCTCGCGACGCGGAACCGGCGCGTGGGCTTGCTCGCGACCGAGGCGACCGTGGCAAGCGGACGCTACGAGACACTCGTGCGCGAGGTCGACGCGGGGGTCGAGGTCGTCTCGGTCGCCTGTCCGGCACTCGTGCCGTTGATCGAGGGCGACGATCCCTTCGGTGAGCTGACCACGATCGCGGTTCGAGCGGTCGCCGAGCCGCTGAAGCGTGCCGGGGTCGACACGGTGATTCTCGGCTGCACGCACTACCCGATCCTGCGCCCGATCTTCCAGCGAGTCTTCGGCCGGGGTGTGACGCTCGTCTTCTCCGCCGAGGAGACCGCGAGCGAGGTTGCCGAGACGCTGTCCCGAAAGCGCCTCGGGCGCAGCGAAGGACGGGAGGGCGACTACCGCTTCCTCACGACCGGCGACCCGGCCGCCTTCCAGGCGATGGGCCGACGCTTCCTCCAGCTTCCCGTCGGCGACGTCGAGCACGTCGCGGTGGCCGACCTCGAGCGGGTTGCTGCGTGAAGGTCGTCACGTTCCAAGGGCGGCGCGGGGCGTGACGAGGCACGACGGGCGGAGGCCGGATGAGCTGCGTGCGCTCGACATCCAGCCGGACTTCCTCGAGCAACCGCACGGCTCCGTGCTCTACGCGCAGGGGCGCACGGTCGTGCTCTGCACCGCGACGGTCGAGCAGGAGGTGCCGCGCTGGCTGCGTGGGAAGGGGAAGGGCTGGATGACGGCGGAGTACGCCATGCTTCCCGCATCCACCGGCGAGCGCATGCAGCGCGGCGTCACCCGCGGCCGGCCGGACGGGCGCACCGTCGAGATTCAGCGGTTGATCGGTCGCGCGCTGCGTGCGATCTGCGACTTCAAGGCACTGGGGGAGCGAACGCTGTGGCTCGACTGCGACGTCCTCCAGGCCGACGGCGGCACGCGGTGTGCGTCGATCACCGGCGCCTACATCGCCGCGTACCGGGCGCTCGACCGTTTGGGGCTCTCCAAGGCGCTGGCAGGCTCGATCGCCGCCGTCTCGGTCGGTGTGGTCGGCGGGGAGCCAGTGCTCGACCTCGACTACGTCGAGGACTCGGGCGCCGACACCGACATGAACGTCGTGATGACCGCCGACGGGCGGCTCGTCGAGGTGCAGGCGACCGCAGAGCAGGAACCGTTCGGGCGTGAGCTGCTCGACCGGCTGCTCGACCTCGCGGCCGGTGGGATCGGCGAGCTCTCCGCTGCCCAGCGCGAGGCCTGCGAGGCGCCGAGTCTCCTGTGATCGCGGTAAGGGTCGTCGTCGCGACCGCGAACGCCCACAAGCTCGACGAGCTGCGACAGCTCCTGCCCGGCATCGAGCTCACCGGCCTCGACGGCGCGGAGCGGCCGCGGGAGGACGGGGGCACATACGAGGCCAACGCCAGGATCAAGGCGCGGTGGGCGCGAGGGCACGCACCGAAAGCGGCGTGGGCACTGGGCGAGGACTCGGGTCTCGAAGCGCATGGGCTCGGCGGCCGGCCGGGCGTCCACTCGGCCCGTTGGGCGGACGACGGGGTCGCATGCCTGCTCTCGGCGCTGGAGGGGGTCGTCGACCGTGGCGCCCGGTACAGATGCACGATCGTCGCGATCGCCCCCGACGGCCGGGAGGCGGTGGCCGAAGGGACGCTCGACGGCCGGATCGAGGGGCCGCCACGAGGCGATGGCGGGTTCGGGTACGACCCCGTGTTCGTTCCGAGCGGTGAGGTTCGCACCGTTGCAGAGCTCGGCGATCAGTGGAAGCGCGAGCATTCCCATCGGGCCCGGGCGGCGGGCGCGATCGCGGCGCTCCTGCACGATTCATGACGTGTGCTCCGCGCCAGCGGAACACATGCGCAACGAGGCGGGCCGGACACGGCCGGCGCCTACACGGTGTCAGGGTCGGTCGGCTCGATCACGTGCCTGGGCTGCACGGGGATGCCGGTGCGCCCGTGTGCGAGCTCCCAGTTGAGCGCAGCGCAGAACACGATCACGTTCGCCATCACGTACAGCCAGACGAGCAGAAGAAACGTCGTCCCGAGCGCCTGCAGCGCGACGACCTCGCTCGTCGCGAACACGAAGAGCGGGAGAGCCTGGAGTGTCAACGAGAGGACGACCGCACCGAGGATCGACCCGGGCAAGACCTCACGCCAGGTGAGGCGGGCGTTGGTGAGCCGGAAGTACGAGATGAGGAGGAAGAGGAAGAGTGCGAACCCCGACGTGACGACCGTCAATGCGAAGGCGATCCACCGGTTGCCGATCAGGTCGGTCGCGTACGCGCGGAGGATGTCGTATCCGAGCGTCCCGGCCACGAGCCCGGTGAAGAGCACGACCAGCGCGCCGACCATCAGCGTCGCCGCCAGCGCCTTGCCCCTGAGGAACGAGCGGTTCGGTCGCTCGTAGAGGATGTTGAAGACCGACTCGAGCGCGCTGAAGAGCGAGACGGAGCTCCAGAGCAGCGCGACGCCGCCGACGATTCCGATCGTTTGCGCGTTGTCCTGCACCGAGCGCACGGCGCTGACGATCTGCTCGACCGAGCCGCCCGGGATCACACGCTGGAGATACGTGACGAGCGCACTCGATTCGTCGATCCTGCCGAACAGCCCGAGGAGCGCGAGCGCCAGGAAGACGAGCGGAACGAACGACAGCATCGCGAAGTAGGCGATCAGGGCGGCGAGGTGCGTGCCGCGCTGGGCGAAGAACCGACCGAAGGTATTGCCGACGAAACGCACGTCCATCACCCTTCAGTCTGCTAGCTTCGAGCGCCGGATGGACCGCGCTACCGCTCTCGCCGAGCTCCGGGGGCTCTCGACCCAGGTTGTCGAGGCCGTCATAGTAGGCACCGACGGCGAGATCGAGGCGTCCTCCACAGCCACCCTGGTCCGGGCGGAGGCGCTCGCGGCAGCGGGGGGCGAGCTCCTCGGCGCGGCGGCAGAGGTTCGCACCGGCGCCGAGCTTCCGACGCGCGTCGAGGTTCAACTTCCGGAGGGCGGCCTCTTCGCTGTGCGCGAGAGCGGACGCACGCTCGTGGCGACGACCGTCGCGGAGCCGACCGCTGCGCTCGTCGTCTACGACCTCCGCGCGGCGCTGCGAGCCCTTGCCGAGGACACCGAAGCGTGAAGCTCGTCGCGTTGCTCGTGGCGGGAATCGTCGCGTGGCGTCTGCTTCGCAGGGGAACGGGCGAGAACCGTGTCACCGTCGGCTGGGCGGACGGGTCGTCGATCGAGCTCGACGCCGGCCAGCGCGAGCGGCTGCTCGCGACGGCGGCCGGTGTGCTCCGGTGACCGGCTCGGTCGACGAGCTCGGCCGGCGGATCGTCGAGATCGCGCTGCTCGAGGGAGACTTCCTGCTCCGCTCGGGTCGACGCTCTCCCTGGTACCTCGACAAGTACCGCTTCGAGACCGATCCCCACCTGCTCCGCGAGCTCGGCGAGCGGCTCGCGGCCGGTGTCCGGCGGTACGAGCCGGAGGCAAAGCGGATCGCCGGACCGGCGCTCGGCGCCGTCGCGCTCGCCGCGTCGAGCGCCATGGCATCCGGTCTCCCCTTCATCATTATCCGCGGTGAAACCAAGGAATACGGTACGAGCAATCGGATCGAGGGGCCGTTCGCCCCGGGTGAGCTCGTGTGCCTGGTGGAGGACGTCGTCACATCCGGCGGCGCCCTGCTCGAGGCCGTCGAGGCGGTGCGCGCAGCCGACCTCGTCGTACGCCACGCGCTGTGCGTCGTCGACCGCGAAGAGGGCGGCGCCGACGCTCTCGCTCGGGTCGGCGTGCGGCTCGCCGCGCTCTATCGCGCGAGCGAGCTGCTCGCGGTCCGCGAAACCGCAGGAAACGCGCATGGTTGAGCCAAAACCGTGGGACGACTAGGGTCCCTCGGCGACAATCGAGACCTACGACCAGGAGGAACACGATGACGAAGCAGGATTTCGTGGATGCCGTCGCGGATCGCGCCGGCCTGACCAAGCGTGACGCAGGAGCAGCGGTCGATGCGACCCTCGACGCGATCACGTCGGCCCTCAAGTCCGGCGAGACCGTCTCGTTCACCGGGTTCGGGAAGTTCCACACCACGCGGCGCTCGGAGCGTCAGGGCGTCAACCCGCGCACCGGCGAGCCCGTGACGATCAAGGCGGCGACCGTGCCGAAGTTCTCCGCGGGTTCTCAGCTGAAGAAAGCCTTCAACTAGCGGGTTTTTCGGCGCTTCGCGCCGAAAAATCGAGTCAGGCACGGAGTGGGGCCGCGGGAGCGGCCCCACATTTCTTTCGTTCTAGCCACTTCACGCGGTGCGAACGTATGTTCGATAGCATGAAGTGTCATGCAGTTGTCGTTTGACGCGGCCGATCGACTCGTCGAGCTCGTGCAGGCGCGGCACGGGCCCGTGC
>JBPCLB010000010.1:0-8874 GCA_051003695.1 Gaiella sp.
CAGCGTCGGGGCCGCCGCCGCCTCGGCCTTCTCCGCGCCGAGCGTGAGCAGTCGCAGCAGCACGCCCTCGTCCGCGCGCAACTCGTCGTAGCGGCTTCTGATCGGCGCGATCAGCTCCACGACGGCGTCGCCGACGTCCGTCTTGAGCTGTCCGTAGCCGGCGCCGTCGTACGAGGTCTCGATCTCGGCCGGTGTCCTGTCGGTTGCCACCGCGAGAATGTCGACGAGGTTCGAGACGCCGGGCTTGTCGGCCGCGCGCCGGATCTCGTGACCCGAGTCCGTGACGGCCGAGCGGAACTTCTTGCGGATCGTGTCGGGGTCGTCGAGCAGGCCGATGGTGCCCTGAGGCGTGCCGCCGGTCGTCGACATCTTCCGCGTCGGCTCCTGGAGATCCATGATTCTCGCGCCGGTCTCCGGGTAGATGCCCTCGGGCACGACGAACGTCTCGCCGAAGCGCGCGTTGAAGCGCTCGGCGATGTCGCGGGAGAGCTCGAGATGCTGGCGCTGGTCGTCGCCGATCGGCACCGCGTCGGTCTGGTAGAGCAGGATGTCCCCGGCCATCAGGATCGGGTACGTGAAGAGCCCGGCCGAGACGAACTCACGCTCCCCGGCCTTGTCCTTGAACTGCGTCATCCGGCCGAGCTGGCCGTAGCTCGTCACAGCCGAGAGCAGCCAACTCGCCTCGGCATGGGCACGCACCTGGCTCTGCGCGAAGATCGTCGAGCGCTCGGGATCGAGCCCGGTTGCGACGAGCATGGCGTACAGGTCGAGCGTCCGCTCGTGCAGGTCACGCGGGTCGTACTCGACCGTGATCGAGTGGAGGTCGACGATGCAGAAGAACGCGTCGGAGCGCGTCGCAGTCTCGACGTACTGCCGGAAGCCGCCGATGTAGTTGCCGAGGTGCTTGTCCCCGGTCGGTTGGATGCCCGAAAAGACTCTCATCGCGTGATTCTCTCCGTTTCTGTGGATGCAGCGGACGCTCGACCTCGTGCCGAGGCCCCGGGCGGACGGAGAGAAAGCAAGCTCAGCGCACGAGCAGGCTCCCGCCTCGCCCGCGGCGCCACTGCAGCCGACTGCGAGTCGGAAAGACCATGGCCGGAGGATACGCGAATCGACCCGTCCGCACGACAGGCCAGCCGGACGAAGGGTGGATCTCCAGGCGGCGCAGCCAAGCCTGCTGGCGCAGCCAGCCTGCTTTTTCCCGGCGGCGCAGCCAGCCTGCTGGCGCAGCCCGTTTGCTTTTCCAGGCGGCGCAGCCAGCCTGCTTCAGGGGTTTGCCCGCGAAGCGGGATACCATGCGGCGTGTGTGCCGCGTTATCGGCATACACGCTCGCAGGCAAGCACAGGGATCTGCCCGCGAAGCGGGATACCTTGCGGCGTGTGTGCCGCGTTAGCGGCATACACGCTCGCAGGCAAGATAGAGCTTGTGGCGATCGCCGATTCCACCTGGACTCCGGCCTCCTGGCGCGCGCGACTCGCGTTGCAGCAGCCCGAGTGGCCCGATCCCGTCCTTGTCGAGGCGGTGCGCCACCGCCTGGGGCAACTGCCGCCGCTCGTGTTCGCCGGCGAAGCGCGTGCGCTTCTCCGTGCGCTCGGCGAGGCCGCCGAGGGACGCGGATTCCTCCTC
Source organism: Gaiella sp. (assembly GCA_051003695.1). Lineage (GTDB taxonomy): Bacteria > Actinomycetota > Thermoleophilia > Gaiellales > Gaiellaceae > Gaiella. The sequence continues at coordinate 1,628 of JBPCLB010000010.1, forward strand.
CAGGCGGGTGACTGCGCCGAGTCGTTTCGCGAGGTCTCGGCAGTCACGATTCGCGAGCGGCTCAAGCTGCTGCTGCAGATGTCGGCCGTGCTCACCTACGGTGCGACGCTTCCCGTGGTCAAGGTCGGCCGGATCGCCGGGCAGTTCACGAAGCCTCGTTCGTCTCCGCTGGAGCGCGTCGGCGATGTCGAGCTTCCCTCGTTCCGAGGCCATGCCGTGCATTCCGACGAGCCCACGCTGGAGGCGCGCGTCCCGGACCCCGAGCGGATGCTGCAGGCGTACTACCAGTCGGTCTCGACGCTGAACCTGCTGCGCGCCTTCACGAAGGGCGGGTTCGCCGACCTCACGCAGGTGCACACCTGGAACCAGGAGTTCGTGGCGAGCTCGCTCGAGGGCAGGCGCTACGAGACGATCGCAAACGAGATCGGTCGGGCGCTGCGTTTCATGCAGGCGATCGGGATCGATCTCGGCGATGAACGCTCGATCCACGAGGTGGACGTGTGGACGAGCCACGAGGCGCTGCTGCTCGACTACGAGGAGCCGCTCGTGCGCAAGGACTCGACCACGGGCCAGTGGTACGCGTGCTCCGCACATTTCCTCTGGGCCGGCGAGCGCACGCGCCAGCTCGACGGCGCGCACATCGAGTTTCTCTCGGGTGTGCGTAACCCGGTCGGCGTCAAGCTCGGCCCGACCGCGACTCCCGAGGAGGTCGTCGGGCTCGCCGAGCGGCTCAACCCGGACCGCGTCCCCGGTCGCCTCACGCTCGTCACGCGGCTGGGCGCGGATCGCGTGCGCGAGCTCCTGCCGCCGCTGCTCCGGGCGTCCACCGAGTCGGGCGTGCCGGTGCTGTGGGTCTGCGACCCGATGCACGCCAACGGCTTCGTGACCCCTTCCGGCCACAAGACGCGCCGCCTGCCCGACGTCCTGCGTGAGATCGAAGGCTTCTTCGCGGCGCACCGCGAGGTCGGCACCTGGCCCGGGGGAGTGCACCTCGAGATCACCGGTGAGAACGTGACAGAGTGTCTCGGCGGCTCCGAGGAGGTGTTCGAGGACCAGCTCGACCATCGCTACGAGACACTCTGCGACCCGCGCCTCAACGTCCGGCAGTCGCTCGACCTCGCATTCCGCGTCGCCGAGCTGATGCGAGGTTCTTGACGGCCCTGAGGGCCGCCAAGAACCTAGATTTGGTGTTGTGATGGGCGTTGTCGGAGTCGAGCGTCTCGCTGTGGTCGGGACTGGGCTGATCGGGGCGTCCGTTGGACTTGCTGCTCGCCGGGCCGGCGTTACGAGCGTAACGGGGTGGGATCCCGATCCCGAGGCACTCGCCGTCGCTGCCGCGCGAGACGCGGTCGAAGGGCGGTCCTCGGTCGCCGAGGCCGTCGGAGACGCCGACCTGGTGCTCGTTGCCGCGCCTGTGATCGCGCTCCCTGATCGGGTACGCGATGTGCTCGGAGTGGTCCCGGAAGGCTGCACGGTGACCGATGTCGGCTCGACCAAGACCGGCGTCCAGCTGGCCGCCGGCACCGATCCTCGGTTCGTCGGCGGGCACCCGATCTGCGGCGCCGAGACACGGGGGCCGGAGCGGGCGACGGCCGAGCTCTTCGACGGCGCGACCTGGTTTCTCACACCCTCGGCCCACACCGAGGCGGGCCGCTTCCGGCGTGCCCACGCTTTTGTGACGGCGCTCGGCGCGCGCCCTGTGGCGATCGATGCCGCCGCCCACGATCGTGTCGTCGCGATGACGAGCCACCTCCCGCACGCGCTCGCGAACCTCCTGCTCAACCAGGCCGGCGCGACCCGGGTCGAGGGGCACGACCCGCTGCAGGCCGCCGGTGGCTCGCTGCGCGACATGGCGCGGGTCGCAGGCGCGAACCCGCGGATCTGGGTCGACATCTTTCTCGAGAACCGCGGTGCGCTCATGGGCGCCCTGGCCGAGCATCGCCGCCGCGTCGAGCAGCTCGAGGCGGCGCTCGCGACGGAGGACGCGGGCTTTCTCGCCCGCTGGATCGGAGAGGCCGCCGGCAACCGCAAGAGGATGCTCGCGACGGCCTACGAGGATCCTGGAGCGTTGCATCGGCTCCGGGTCCATATTCCCGACCGACCGGGCGTCCTCGCCGGGATCTTCCAGGCGCTCGGAGCCGAGCGGATCAACGTCTCGGACTTCGAGATGGAGCATCTCTCGCCCGATCGTGGCGGCACGCTGACCGTGCTCGTGAGCGGCTCCGAGGAGGCCGGTCGAGCCGCAGACCTGCTCGAGGCGCAGGGCTACGGGGTCGTCGTCGCACCCGTGATCGACGAGTGACCCCGGACAGCGGGACGGCCGTCGTCGAGCCGGTGCCGCGGCTCGTCGGACACATCGGGGTTCCCGGCGACAAGTCGATCTCGCATCGCGCCGTCCTGATCGGCGCGATCTGCGACAGCGAGACCCGGATCACGAACTTCGGACGTTCCGCCGACACCGAGGCCACGATCGACGCCGTCCGCACGTGCGGAGTGCAGGTCTACGAGCATGCGCACGACACCCTGCGGGTGTTCGGTGTCGGACTCAGGGGGCTCGCGCAGCCTGATGGGCCGATCGACTGCCGCAACGCCGGCACGCTCGTCCGCCTGTTTGCCGGGATCCTCGCCGGACAGACCTGGAAGGAGTTCGAGCTCACCGGCGACGCCTCGCTCAGCGCCCGACCGATGGGCCGGATCGCGGATCCCCTCTCGGCGATGGGCGCGGGGATCGAGACGGCGGACGGCAGACTCCCGCTGGGCGTTCAGGGCCGGCCGCTCACGGCGATCAGCTACCGCCTGCCGGTCGCGAGCGCCCAGGTGAAATCGGCGATCCTGCTCGCAGGTCTCTACGCGACCGAGGGCGAGACGACCGTCGTCGAGCCCGCGCCGACGCGTGACCACACCGAGCGGATGCTCGAAGCGGCCGGGGCTCGGGTCGTCCGCCGGGAGGAAAGCGTCTCCGTGTGGCCCGCGGATCGCCTCGAGCTCGGTGACGTCGAGGTCCCCGGCGACATCTCCTCGGCTGCGCCGTTCGTCGTCGCGGCAACACTCGTACCCGGCTCCGAGCTTCACGTCCACGGCGTCAACCTCAACCCGCGCCGGACGGGCTTGATCACGATCCTCCAGCGAATGGGTGCGAACATCACGACCTACAACCGCCGCTCGATCGGCGGCGAGCCAGGTGGTGATCTCGAGATCCATGCTGCGCAGCTGGTCGGAACGACCGTCGGACCGACGGAGGTCCCGCCCGCGATCGACGAGCTGCCGCTGTTCGCGCTCGCCGCAGCCTGCGCACGAGGCGAGAGCGTGCTTCGCGGCGCCGAAGAGCTGAGGGCGAAGGAGACCGATCGGATCGAAGCGACCGTCGACGCGCTCCGGGCACTCGGCGTGCGTGCCCGCGCAACCGACGACGGGCTCGTCGTCACCGGTGTCCCGGCGCGGCTGCGCGGAGGCCGGATCGCAAGCCGTGGTGACCACCGGATCGCGATGCTCGGAGCGATCGCAGGTCTCATCTCTCGCGAGGGTGTCAGGATCGACGACGCCGAAGCGGTGGGCGTCAGCTTCCCCGGCTTCTTCGAGATGCTGGATGAGCTCCGCCGAACCTCGGCGATCGAGCAACCCGACCGCAGCTAGCCATCTAGTCTCACGCCGCCATGCACCGACCAATGCTCTTCCCTAGCGTTTTTCTCCGTCGGGAGAGAAACGCATGATCGTGGCGATCGACGGGCCCGCGGGCGCGGGAAAGAGCTCCGTCGCGCGCGCGCTCGCCGCGCGGCTCGGCTTCCACTACCTCGACACCGGCGCGATGTACCGGGCGCTGACCTGGCTCGCGCTGCGAGACGGCGTCGCGCTCGACGACGGGCCGGGTCTTGCTGCGCTCGCCGAGTCGTATCCGATCACCTTCGGGGACCCTGAGACGGTCTCGATCGCGAATGTCGCAGTGACGCTTGCGATTCGCGAGTCGGTGATCGACGCGTCGGTGCCGGTCGTCGCCCGTCACCCCGAGGTTCGGGAGGTGATGCGCAAGCGGCAGCGCGAGCTGGGTCACCAGGGAGATTCGGTGATCGAGGGACGCGACATCGGCGTCGTCGTGGTACCCGATGCGGAGGTCAAGGTCTGGCTCGTCGCCGACCCTGCGGTTCGAGTCGGCCGGCGGCACGCGGAGCGCGAGGGTGCCGACGCGGACACGCTCGCGCAGGAACTGCTGCGCCGCGACGAGCGCGACGCAGCGAACACGCACCGCGCTCCGGATGCGATCGAGGTCGACACGACCGAGCTGACACTCGAAGCCGTGATCGCGCGGATCGCCGGGCTCGTCGAGGCGACGAGATGAACGTCGCCGACCTCACGTGGGGGATCGGGCGTCCGACGCTCGGCCTCGCGGCCACGCTCGCCTCTCGCCTCCAGGTCTACGGCAGGGAGCGCGTGCCACGAAACGGCGGCCTCGTGATCGCGGCCAATCACTTCCATTGGCTCGACCCGGTCGTGCTCGGCGCAGCCAGCCCGCGGGTCGTCTACTACATGGCGAAGATCGAGGCTCATCGCATGCCCGGGCTCGGGGCGGCGATCCGTGCGTTCGGCTGCTTTCCCGTGCGCCGCGGCGAGTCCGACCGCGATGCGGTGCGGACGATGCGCCGCATCGTCGCGGAGGGTCACGCCCTCGGTCTCTTCGTCGAAGGGTCGCGCCAGCTCTCGGGTGTTCCCGGTCTGGTGCAGCCCGGCGCAGCGATGGTCGCCGTGCAGGAACGCGTACCGGTCGTGCCTGTCGCGATCCACGGCTCGCTCGGCTGGAAGCCCGGCAACTTCAAGCCCGTCTCGATCGCGTGGGGCGAGCCGATCGAGTTCACCGACCTGCCACGCGGTGGCAAGGGGTACAAGCAGGCCTCGGCACGAATCCAGTCCGAGATCCGAGCGCTGTGGGAATGGCTGGTGGAGTTGCACGACGTAGGTCGGCCAAGGACGGGTACTCCGCCTGCGGCGGAGTACCTAGGGAACCGATGAACGACGACGTCTCACTAGGTGATTCCGGCCCCGACGGAATCACCCTCAGGAGTGCGGGAACGGTCGCGATCGTCGGCTTTCCGAATGTCGGCAAGTCGACGCTGATCAACCGGCTGACCGAGAGTCGCGCGGCGGTCGTGCACGAGACGCCAGGTGTCACGCGCGACCGCAAGGAGCTGCTCTGCGACTGGAACGGCGTCACCTTCAGGATCGTCGACACCGGTGGGGTCGATGCCGCGGACGTGGGGCCGTTCGGCGCGCACGTCGCCGCGCAGGCGCGCGCAGCGGTCGAGGAGGCGGATCTCGTGCTCTTCGTCGTCGACACCCGCGCGGGCATTACCCCGGGCGACGAGGAGCTGGCCACGATTCTCCGTGTGGCGTCGAGACCCGTGGTCGTGGTCGCGAACAAGATCGACGATCCACGCCGAGACCTGGAAGCGCTCGAGTTCCACCGACTCGGTCTCGGTGATCCGTTTCCCCTCTCGGCGCTCCACGGTCACGGAACAGGCGACCTGCTCGATCTGATCGTCGAGCAGTTGCCGGGCAGGGACGAGCCGGTGCCTGGGGACGAGGCGATCGGGGTCGCGATCCTCGGACGCACGAACGTCGGCAAGTCGTCGCTCCTGAACGCGCTGATCGGCGAGGAGCGTGTGATCGTGAGCGACGTGCCGGGCACGACCCGCGACACGATCGACACCGTGCTCGAGCGCGAAGGGACGATCTTCCGACTCGTCGACACTGCGGGCCTCCGCCGCAAGCGTCGGCAGCGGCAGGGCGTCGAGTACTACTCCGAGCTCCGTGCGCTCGAAGCGGCGGAGCGGGCCGATGTCGCTCTCGTGCTCATCGACGCAGCGGAGGGGATCGTCGAGCAGGATCTCGCCGTCGCGGATGTCGCCCGTCGGGCCGGATGCTCGACGCTCGTCGTGCTCTCGAAATGGGACATCGGCGACCTCGACCTGCAGGAGGCGCGCGGTCAGCTCAACCGGCGTCTCCGACAGCGACCGCCCGCCGTGGCGGTCTCCGCGAAGACCGGTCGAGGGCTCACAAGACTGCTCGAGCGCGTCGAAGGGCTCTACGCGAAGCACACGACGCGGATCTCGACCCCCGCCCTCAACAAGGCACTCGGGGAGCTGAAGGAGGCGCGCCAGGGCCCTGCCGGAGAGCGAGGCCGTAGGCTGAAGCTCCTCTACGGCACTCAGACGGGCACCCGGCCGCCGCGGCTCCGCATCTTCGTCAACGATCCTCGCCTTGTGACCCGCGACTACGGCTACTGGGTGGAGAACGAGCTCCGTTCCCGCTTCGCGCTCGAGGGTGTTCCCGTCTCGATCGACTTCAAGCGCAGCGAGTGAGAATCGTCGTCGTCGGCGGGGGCTCGTGGGGAACGGCGTTCGCGACGGTCCTGCGGAAGCTCGAGCACGACGTCACACTCGCCTGTCGCGACCGGGATCAGGCAGAGGCGATCGCGCGAACGGGGCGCAACCCGCGCTACCTGCCTGCGGCCGACCTGCACGGTGTGGCCGCTGCGACGATCGACGACGCACCGGTCGCCGAGGCGAACTTGGTCGTGCTCGCTGTTCCGAGCACCGCCTACTCCGACGTCGTCCGTTCGTTGCCCGGGAGAGCACCGATTCTCAGCCTGACGAAAGGCCTCGACCCGGCCACGGGCGGGAGACTCTCGGAGCTCGTCCGCGACCGACCGGTCGCAGTGCTCTCCGGACCGAACATCGCCGAGGAGGTCGCCGCAGGACTACCTGCCGCCGCCGTGATCGCGTGCGAGAGTCTTCCGCTTGCGGTTCAGCTCCAGCTCGCGATCAACACGACGACCTTCAGGGTGTACGTCAACGACGATGTCGCGGGCGTCGAGCTGTGTGCGGCCGCGAAGAACGTGATCGCCCTCGCCGCGGGCGGGGCCGACGGACTGGGGCTCGGCGACAACGCCAAGGCCGCGCTCGTTGCGCGGGGGCTTGCAGAGCTGGGAAGGCTCGCCGAGGTGGCGGGCGGTCGCCCGGAGACGTTCGCCGGTCTGGCGGGAATGGGCGATTTGATCGTCACCTGCTGGTCGAAATCCGGGCGCAACCGACGTTGCGGCGAGCTGGTCGCGCGAGGCGCCACACCCGAGCAGGCAGCGCGCGAGATCGGCATAGTCGTCGCGGGCTTGACCACCGCGCCTGTGCTTCGCCGGCTTGCGCACCGCCTGGCGATCGAGATGCCGATCACCGAGGGTGTCTGCGCGGTGCTCGAAGGCG
>JBPCLB010000011.1:0-5410 GCA_051003695.1 Gaiella sp.
GGATGGTGCGCGACGCCGAGTCGCACGCCGACGAGGCGCGCCGGCTGCGGGAGCTCGCCGACACGCGCAACCTCGGCGAGACGCTGGCGTATCAGACCGAGACGACGCTCGCCGAGCACCGCGAGGCGATCGAGCCGGCCGACGCCGCGACGATCGAGGGGCGGATCATGGAGCTCCGTCAGGCGGTCGAGGGCTCCGACGTCGCCGAGATCAAGGCGAAGACCGATGCGCTGAACGAGGCGGCCCAGCCGCTCGCCCAAGCGCTCTATGCCCAGGCACAGGCCGGCACGAGCACGCCGCCCCAGGGTGGCAACGGCTCAGCGTCGACCGAGGACGAGGTCGTCGAGGACGCCGAGTTCGAGGTGATCGACGAGGACGAGGCGGCGAAGACGTCGTGAGCGACGAACGCCTCGAGACGTCGGACGCCGAGAGTGCACGGGACGTCGAAGACCTGGGTCAGTCCACTTTCAGGACTGACCCAGGCGACGACACTCGCGCTGGGGACGATGTCGACGAGTTGCTGGCGCGGCTGCAGGACGCCGAGGCGAAACGCGATGAGTACCTCGATGACCTCCGCAGGCTTGCCGCCGACTTCGACAACTACCGCAAGCGCGCGCTTCGTGACCAGCAACTCGTCGTCTCGCGCGCGGGCGCTCGGGTGATCGCCAAGCTCTTGCCGGTGCTCGACGATCTCGAGCGTGCGCTCGAGGCGGCGGAGGCGCACGACGAGGCGAATGTGCTGGACGGAGTTCGGATGACGAAGGACGCGCTCGCGGGCGTGCTCGTCTCGGAAGGCGTGGAGGAGATCCCGACGGACGGTCAGTTCGATCCGCATCTCCACGAGGCGCTGATGACCCAGCCGGTCGAGGCGGCCGGGAGCGGCGCCGTCGTGGAGGTCGTGCAGCGTGGGTATCGGCTCGGCGAGGTCGTCGTGGGCCCCACGCGGGTCGTCGTCGCGGAGTAGACATGGCCACGAATCCCTACGAGACGCTCGGCGTCACGAAGACGGCGAGCGACGAGGAGATCAAGAAGGCGTACCGGAAGCTCGCACGAGAGCTCCACCCGGATCGCAATCCGGGCAACGCCACGGCCGAGGAGCGCTTCAAGGACGTCCAGATCGCGTACGACCTCCTGTCCGATCCGGAGCAGCGACAGCGGTACGACCGCTTCGGCACGAACGGCCCGGGTCAGGGCGGGTTCCAGGGCTCGCGATTCGAGGACGTCGATCTCGGGGACATCCTCGGGAACTTCGGGTCGTTCTTCGGGCGCGGTGGGGGCGCCGCCCGCCAGGCACGTGCCCGGCCGGAGCGCGGGACGGATCTCGAGTCGCGTGTACGCGTCTCGTTCGACGACGCACTCGCCGGCGTGCAGATCCGCGTGCCGGTCGAGCTCGAGACCGCCTGCCATGTCTGCGGGGGGACGGCGGCGGAGCCCGGGACGACACCGAAGCGTTGCCCCGACTGCGACGGCACGGGCGTTCTGTCCGACAGCCACGGGTTGTTCGCGCTCTCCCAACCGTGCCAGCGCTGCCGCGGGCATGGTGTGATCGTCGAGCATCCCTGCCGCGCATGTCGGGGTTCCGGTCGCGAGCGCGCGACGAAGCGGTACTCCGTCAAGGTGCCGCCGGGGGCGAAGGACGGGACTCGGATCCGGCTCAAGGGCAAGGGCGAGCCCGGGCGCAACGGCGGCCCCGCCGGCGATCTCTTCGTCCGCATCGAGGTCGAGGCGTCGTCGCTCTACGAGCGGCGGGGCGCCGATCTCCTGCTCGAAGTGCCCGTCACCTACCCCGAGGCCGCGCTCGGTGCGACCGTCGAGATCCCCACTCCCGACGGGCCTGTGAAGCTCAGGATTCCGTCGGGGTCGGAGACCGGCAAGCTGTTGCGGGTCAAGGGCCGCGGTGCGCCCAAGCTCAACGGCGGCGGCAAGGGCGATCTCCTCGCCCGGGTTCGAGTCACCGTCCCGCAGAAGCTCGGGAAGGCGGAGAAGGAGGCGCTCGAGGCCTACGGCGAGGTTTTGCGCGAGCAGCCCCGGGAGCGGCTGATCACGTGAGACGGGGCCTCGCCTTCATCGTCGTCGGCATCGCCGCGGTCTCCTACGAGGCCTGGAGGCGCGCCGGGCCGTCACGGCAGCACCGATGAGCAACCATCCGCGGTACGCGATCTCGATCGCAGCGGAGCTCGCCGGTTTGCATCCGCAGACACTGCGGACGTACGAGACGAAGGGGCTCGTCCGGCCGGCACGAACGCCCGGAGGAACGCGGCTCTATTCGGACGACGACATCGAGCGGCTCGAGCTGATCCAGCGCCTGACGGGTGAGCTCGGCCTCAATCTCTCCGGTGTCCGCCACGTGTTGCGCCTGGAAGACGAGCTGCAGCGGCTCCAGGGCCGCATCGAGCGGCTGGAGACGCGTCTCCGTGCGGAGATTCGCGACGTCCATCGCCAGTACCGTCGCGACGTCGTCGTCTACCGCCCGCAGCCGCCCGTTCCTTCCGCAACACGGGAATCCGCGGGAGCGGATTCCCGTGGCGGATACAACCCCTAAAGCGGCCGGTGCCCGGCCGGAAACCACAATGCGCGCTGCTCGAACTGACCACATCTCCTGGGGCGAGCATGCTTCGCCCGCTGACGCCACAAAGGACGTGACCTGCACATGGATTTCGAGAAGCTGACCATCAAGAGCGGGGAGGCGGTCGCCGGGGCGCAGGAGCTTGCGCGGCGACTTGGCAACCCTGAGGTGACGCCGGATCATCTCGCGCTCGCGCTGCTCGACCAGGAGCTACCGCGGACGCTCGTCGAGCGTGCCGGCATGAACGCCGGCACGCTTAGGGAAGCAGCCGAGAGCAAGCTCAGAGCCCAGCCAACGGTGACCGGCGCGGCGCAGGTGCAAGCCGGCCCGGCACTCCAGCGGATCTTCTCCAGCGCTTTCGCGGAAGCGAAAGCGCTGGGCGACGAGTTCGTGTCGGTCGAGCACTTGCTGCTCGCGCTCGCGCTCGTCCCCCGCGACGCTTTGCTCGCAGCGCTTCAGCAGGTGCGCGGCGGCCAGCGGGTGACGACCCAGGATCCCGAGGGCACCTATCAGGCGCTCGAGAAGTACGGCCGCGACCTGACGGCGCTCGCGGAGAGCGGCAAGCTCGACCCGGTGATCGGGCGCGACGAGGAGATCCGCCGCACGATCCAGGTGCTCTCGCGGCGCACGAAGAACAACCCCGTCCTGATCGGCGAGCCCGGAGTCGGGAAGACGGCGATCGCCGAAGGGCTCGCCCAGCGCATCGTCGCCGGGGACGTACCGGAAGGCCTGAAGGGAAAGCGTGTCTGGGCGCTCGACGTCGGCTCGCTGATCGCCGGTGCGAAGTACCGGGGTGAGTTCGAGGAGCGGCTGAAGGCCGTGCTCCAGGAGATCACCTCGAGCGACGGCCAGATCGTGCTCTTCATCGACGAGCTCCACACGATCGTCGGGGCGGGCGCCGCGGAGGGCGCCGTCTCGGCGGGCAACCTGCTCAAGCCGATGCTCGCCCGCGGTGAGCTGCGGGCGGTGGGGGCGACGACCCTCGACGAGTACCGAAAGCACATCGAGAAGGACGCCGCGCTCGAGCGGCGGTTCCAGCCCGTGCTCGTCGGGGAGCCCTCGGTCTCCGACACGATCGGCATCCTGCGGGGTCTCAAAGAGCGCTACGAGGCCCATCACGGCGTTCGGATCCGCGATGCCGCCCTCGTCGCGGCGGGGGTGCTCTCCGACCGCTACATCAGCGATCGTTTCCTGCCGGACAAGGCGATCGATCTCGGCGACGAGGCCGCTTCGCGGTTACGGATGGAGATCGACTCGTCGCCGCTTCTCCTCGACGAGGCCGAGCGGCGCGTGCGCCAGCTCGAAATCGAGCTGGCGGCGATGTCGAAGGAGAGCGAATCGGTCCGCGAGCCGCTCGAGCGAGAGCTCGCTGAGGCGAAGGCGCTCCGCGACGAGCTCGCTGCGCGTTGGGCGACGGAGAAGGATGCGCTCGTCCGCGTGAGCGAGCTCACGCGGACTATCGACGAGCTCCGCACGGAGGCTGAACGGGCTGAGCGCCAGGGTGATCTCGCACGGGTCGCCGAGATCCGTTACGGCCTGATCCCCGAGATGGAAAAAGAGCTCGAGCATAGGGCGGAACCGCAGGTTCCGCCCATGGTCAAGGAGGAGGTCGACGAGGACGATATTGCTGCAGTCGTCGCTGCCTGGACGGGGATCCCGACCGACCGGCTGCTCGAGGGCGAGGTCGAGAAGCTCGTCCACATGGAGCAGCGGCTGCACGAACGGGTCGTCGGTCAGGATGCTGCGATCGAGGCGGTCTCGAATGCGCTGCGGCGGGCGCGGGCCGGGCTGCAAGATCCGAACCGGCCGATCGGGTCGCTCGTCTTCCTCGGCCCGACCGGAGTCGGGAAGACGGAGCTCGCGAAGGCGCTCGCGGAGTTCATGTTCGACGACGAGCGCGCGATCGTCCGGCTCGACATGTCGGAATACCAGGAGAAGCACACCGTCTCGCGGCTCGTGGGCGCGCCGCCCGGATATGTCGGGTTCGAGGAGGGCGGTCAACTGACCGAGGCCGTGCGGCGCCGGCCCTATTCGGTGCTCCTGCTCGACGAGATCGAGAAAGCGCACGCCGAGGTGTTCGACATCCTGCTCCAGCTGCTCGACGACGGGCGTCTGACCGACGGGCACGGCCGGACGGTGGATTTCAGGAACACCGTCGTGATCATGACGTCGAACATCCGCTCGGCGGATGATCTGACCGAGCGCTTCCGGCCCGAGTTCCTGAACCGGATCGACGAGGTGGTCGTGTTCGACGCACTCTCGCGGGAGCAGCTCTCCGAGATCGTGCACATGCAGCTGGAACGGCTCAACGCACGGCTCGGCGACCGAGGGATCTCACTCGAGCTGACCGATGGCGCGCTCGAGCTCGTGACCGACGCCGGCTGGGATCCCGCCTACGGCGCCCGGCCGCTGAAGCGAGCGATCCAGCGGCTGCTCGAGAACCCGCTTGCGCTCGAGCTCTTGCAGGGGCGCTACGGCGAAGGGGACGTGATCCGGGCCGACGCCGACCGCGGTGGGATCGAGTTCACGACCGGCGTCGGCGCGGAAGCCGCCGTCGGCGCCTGACGCACGGGTCACGCAGCGGCGTTACGCAATGCCCGCGTGTGGGACGGAGGGTCAGGCACGCGTGCCTGACCCCCACTCGACGATCTGACGCATCCCGGTGCCGCATGCGAACGGCGCCTCCGGTGCGACCTGTCCGCGACGTTCTTCGGTTCAACGCGCTCGTCGTTCGAGCTGCTTGCGGTCCAGCACGTCGATCTGCCCACGCGTCAGCTGGAGCGTGCCGCGTCGCTCCTCCGCGCGGAGCACGCGATTCGCGGTTGCCCGCGAGGTACCGGCGAG
>JBPCLB010000012.1:0-5780 GCA_051003695.1 Gaiella sp.
CGAGCTCGCTCCAGGGGCTCGCGGCGATCGAGGCAACCTCCGGCGATCCCTCGGAGGCGGCGCGGTTGCTGGCGCGTGCAGACATGCTGCTTGGTGAGACGGGCGCGACGCGAAGCAGCTTCGATGCGGCGCTTGTCACGGAGACGGAAGAGCAGGCCCGAGAGAAACTCGGCGACGACTACGACGCCGCGTATGCCGCAGGCCGACAGACGCCGTAGTCGACCATGACTAGCGCGTGCGCTATGTCTCGAGTCGCACCTACGAGCAGGCGACAGAGGTGAGCGCCGCGCCAGGCCCGTTCCGGTAGACGCTGGCGCCCTCGGCGGTCGAGCGCAGGCAATAGCCGCTGCTCGAGCTCGAGACGACGTCGACACCAGGCGCAAGGCCTGCGTCGATCTTCTTCAGCTCGACCCGCGTCATACCGGCGTAGTCCTGGTAGTCCTCGTAGTACGCCTCCACCGCAGGGAGCGCTGCTCGGAGATTGGAGTGCGCCACCCGGTCGCTCGCCCGCTGCTCGAAGCCGAGGTAGGACGACACCGAGATCGCGAGCAAGATGCCGAGGATCACGAGCACGACGAGGAGCTCGAGGATCGTGAAGCCATCCTCGCCGTCGATCAGCCTCCTCGCTGTGCGTGTCATCGCGTCGCCCCCGGTAGCTTGCGGCCAGAACGAGCCGCTGATCTCGTTGTCACCCACCTGCTGATCTCTTTATCACCACGTAAGGGGGATACCGCCACCCCTGATCGGGTGATTCCCGAGCGAAGATCTCCCCCACAGCGTGCAGAACCGCACGAAGCGAGGGTTCGCGATTGCCTCGAACGGCTGTTGGGCGTACGGTCACGAAATGACGCTTTCGTCCGCACCGTCACCCGTGCGCTCACGTGTCGCACTCGACACGGGACGTGCCAGGTGAAGCCGGCTCCGTTCGCCTACCGCTCACCCGAGACGCTCGAGGAGGCGCTCGATCTCCTGGCGCTCGGCGACGATGCTCGCGTGCTCGCGGGTGGCCAGAGCCTCGTCCCGCTGATGAAGTTCCGTATCGAGAAGCCGGCTGTCCTCGTCGACGTGAACCGTGTCCCCGGGCTCGACCAAATCGAGACGGCCGACGGCGAGCTCCGGATCGGCGCTCTCACCCGGCAGCAGACGCTGCTCGAGAGCGATGTCGCGTCCGCTACCCAGCCCCTGCTGCGCGCTGCCGGCCAACATGCCGGCTACCTCGCCACCCGCCACCGCGGGACGGTCGGCGGCTCGCTTGCGTACGCCGCCCCGTGGGCTGAGCTGACCGCGGCGAGCGTCGCACTCGACGCGAGGATCCACGTGCGTTCGAAGCGAGGCGAACGGACGGTCGCGGCACGCGAGTTCTTCGTCGGCGCCCACACGACCGTGCTCGAGCCTGACGAGCTGCTCACGGGGGTCGCCATTCCGGCGATGGCGCCTCGAACCGGCGTGGGCTTCCATGAGGTCACCACCTGCCACGGTGGCTACCTGCACGTCGCTGCAGCGGCGACGGTCAATCTGGACGGGGCGGGGGCGTGTCTCGATGCGGAACTCGTTTTGCTCCGCGTTGCACCGACGCCGCACAGAGTCGACGTGGCGCCGGCACTGCGTGGCGCGCCGCTGAACGGCGCGGCCCTCGACGCGATCGACGGACTCATCGTTGAGCTCGAGCCCGCGGACGAGATCGAGGTGTCGGGGACATATCTGCGCCGGGTTGCCGGGACGCTCGCCCGGCGGGCACTCCAAGCCGCCTACGACGACGCGAGAGAAGTCGCGTGACCGAAAGGCACTCGGTACGGATCGAGGTGAACGGCTCCTGGCACGAGGGATCGGTCGAGCCGCGGCTGACGCTCGCCGACTTTCTCCGCGAGGACCTCGACCTGACGGGCACGCACATCGCCTGCGAGCACGGTTTCTGCGGCAATTGCAACGTGCTGCTCGACGGCGAGACCCTCCGCTCGTGCCTGATGTTCGCGGTGCAGGCCGACGGGCGCTCCCTGACGACCGTCGAAGGGCTCGCCCAGCCCGACGGCACACTGGGGCGTCTCCAGCAGGCGTTCCACGACAACCACGGCCTGCAATGCGGGTTCTGCACGCCGGCCATGCTCCTGACCGCACACGAATACCTCGAGTCGCATCCGGACGGCGGCAGCGATGGGGAGATCCGCGAGGCGATCAGCGGCGTCCTCTGCCGGTGCACCGGCTACCAGCACATCGTCGAGTCGATCCGTGCGGCTGCTGGAGGAGCGCCATGAGCATTGCCGAGCAGGACCCCAATGCCGCCAAGATCGCTCGCGACACCGCCGGCGGTGATCGACCACGGCGCTGGCTCGGCAAGAGCGTAAACCGCGTCGAGGACCCTCGCTTCCTCCGCGGACAGGGCCGGTACATCGACGACATCAAGCTCCCCGGGATGCTCCACGCCGCGGTCGTGCGGAGCCCGCACGCGCACGCGAGAATCGTCTCGATCGACGCGTCGAAGGCCGACGCGCTTCCGGGCGTCATCCGGGTCGTGACCGGGCAGGACGTGGCCGAGCACGCGGCGCCGCTGCCCTCGTTCGGCGCAGGCCCGATCGTGCAGGACATGATCGCGATCGAGAAGGTGCGCCACTACGGCGAGACGGTCGCAGCGGTGATCGCCGAGAACCGGTACGTCGCCGAGGACGCCTGCGACCTGATCGACGTCGTCTACGAGCAGCTCCCCGTCGTGCTCGACCCGATCGCAGCGCGCGCGGAGGGCGCGCCGCTCGTCCACGAAGCGCTCGGCACGAACACCGCCTACGAGCGCACGTTTTCGTTCGGCGAGGTCGACCGGGCGTTCAGCGAGGCCGACCGCGTCGTCGCGACGGAGCTCTACTGGCCCCGCTCGACGGGGATGCCGATGGACACGAACGGCGCGATCGGAGACTACGACGCGGGAACCGGTGTCGTGACGATCCACGCCAACTCGATGAACTTCACGTATTTCCTGTGGCTCATCGCCGGCTCGCTGAAGCTCCCGGCGAGCAAGCTGCGCATCGTCCCGGTTGTCGCGGGTGGCAGCTTCGGCTCGAAGTTCTTCATGCACAAGGTGCCCACGTTCGCGGGGTTCCTCTCGATGCTCGTCGGCAAGCCCGTCAAGTACATCGAGGATCGCATCGCCCACATCGTCGCGAACGACCATTGCGGCTCTGATCGCCGGTACGAGGCCTCGCTCGCGTTCGACGACGACGGAACGTTCCGGGCGTTGCGCATTGCGTGCGTCGACGACTACGGCGCCTACCTCCAGTTCGGCACCGGTACGCACGGGAACGCGCTCTCCCAGATCGTCGGCCCGTACCGGATCCAGCACGTCGAGTACTCGCTCGCGGCGGTGCTGACGAACAAGAATCAGCAGGGCGCCTACCGCGGGTTCGGCGCGGAGGTCTCCAACTGGGTGCTCGAGCGCCTCGTCGATCTCGCGGCCCGCGACCTCGAGCTCGATCGAGTCGAGATCCGTCGCCGCAACCTGATCCTCGCGGGATCGTTTCCCTACCGGACGCCGACCGGAAACATCTACGACAGCGGCAACTACCAGGGTGTGCTCGAGCAAGTGCTCGAGGAGGTCGATTACGACCACTGGGTCGCCTACCGGGAACAGGCTCGCGCCGAGGGACGCCACGTCGGGATCGGCGTCGTCGCCTCGCAGGAGCGGAGCGTGTTCAGCTCGACCGAGTTCTGGTTCTGGTTCGACGACCCGCAGTTCACGCCCACGTCGAGCCCCGAGAGCGCGGGGGTGCGGATCGATCCGACCGGACAGATCGTGGTGACCCTGCACTCCCAGGCGATGTGGGGGAACAGCCCCGAAACCGTGGTCTCCCAGGTGATCGCGGAGGAATTCGACGTCGATCCGCGCTCGATCGTCGTGAACTACGCCGACTCGCAGAACGCGCTACCCGGAACCGGGCCGGGCGGCTCGCGCTACACCGTGATGGTCTCCGGCGCCGTCGTCGGTGCAGCGACCGAGCTGAAGGACAAGATCCGCCGGATCGCGAGCGGCAAGCTGGAGGTGGCCGAGGCCGACCTCGAGTTCCGGGACGGTGCGGTCGGCGTCGTCGGCGTCCCCGATCGGCAGCTCACCCTCGCCGAGGTTGCGCTCACCGCGTACATGTTCAGGCTCGACCTGCCGCCGGACATGACGAGCGGTCTCGCGGCGCAATCGACCTACGACCATCCACTGACGACGTTGCCAAACGAGGATCGCTCAGATCTCGGCATCTTCTACCCCTTCGTCGGTCACGCGTGGCACATCGCCGTGATCGAGGTCGACATCGAGACCGGCAAGATCGCATTCCTTCGCTACGCGGCCGTGCACGACGCGGGGACGATCGTCAACCCGCGCACGCTCGACGGGCAGGTGATCGGCGGCACCGTACAGGGGCTGGGCACGGCGCTGTACGAGGAGATTCTCTACGACGAGCAAGGACGTGTCCGAAACGAGCATTTCGAGCACTACCACCTGCCCTCGGCGATGGACGTCCCGACGATGACGGTCGGTCATCAGGAAACGCCCTCGCCGTACACGGCGTACGGGATCAAGGGCGCGGGCGAGGGCGGGCGGATGCTGACGCCGGCGATCATGAGCGCTGCGATCGAGGACGCCCTCTCGCCGTACGGCGTCACCGTCACGTCACTCCCGATCAGGGCGGAGCAGATCGTGGAGTGGGCCGCCGCCGGCCGGAATCGATAGGCGACCGCTCACAGTGACTCTGCCGTGGCCGCCAGACGAGGGCGACCCCCGGGTCAATCTGCGGAAAGTCGCTTGACGAACGTGACGGTCGTACCACCGCTGTCGTTTGATCCGATCTCGGTGGCGTCCGACATCGCGGCGACGAGCGGGAGGCCCATCCCACCTTGCCTCGGTTCTCGTGGCAGTTCTGCGCTCGTGGGCGGATCGAATCCGACGCCCGCGTCGGTGACCGTCACCCTCATCAGCGACGTGTCCACCTCGGCGGTTACCGCGAACCGCCCGTTTCCGTCGGGGTAGGCGTGGCGGACGGCGTTCGACGCGGCCTCCGTGACGGCGAGCTTCAGTGCGGCGATCGTGCTTTCAGTGGCACCGGCCGAGTGCGCCAGGCTCGCAACGAGCAATCGCGCGAGCACGAGGTAGTCGGCTTTCGACGGCGCAACGAGCATCGACGCAAGACGCGGAGGGTCGCTGCGAGGAATGCTCCAACCGAGCGACTGCGGACGTTCGCCGATCACATCGAGCTCCAGCCAGTGCTGGCCATCACGTTCGTGACGGGTCGCGTGAGCTGCCGGGCCGGCGTCGAGCACGGCGTCCGCATCCGTCTCCACGGAAGTCGGGGCAACTCTCAGCGAGATCGATTCGGCGCCGACCGCGAAGACGATCGAAACGCGGTCTCCGACAACAATCTCGAGGGCACCCCCGAGCGTTGACTGAAGCGCGTCGATGCCGTCGTGCTCGAGCGCTAGGCGCTGCCCGATCCCTCCTGCCACGAGCTGCGGGAGGCCCGCGAGCTGGTCCCCCGTCGGCAGCGAAAGCTCGACCACGTCCATTGTCATAGGTGGTGTGTACCCCGGACTGGTCGCCTTCTCACCTGTTGTCGACAACCACGTTGGCCCTTGCAAGTGGTATCGGCGCTCTAGCCGCGGATCACGACCGGAATACCCGGCGCCGGGCGCGGCCGACCACGCCCGGCGCGCTTTTTGCGGATCAGGAGGCGACGACGACGAAGGGCGTGTCGATCGCGTCCTGGCGCCCAGGCACCCAGCGGCTGACGCGGAAGAAACCACCGACGAAC
>JBPCLB010000013.1:0-6747 GCA_051003695.1 Gaiella sp.
AGCGCGCCAGCCGGTAGCCCCCATTCTCTCGCGTGAAGGCGCAGCCGAGCTGCTCGAGCCAGTGGATCGCCGACGGCGCCTCGCAGGTGAGAAGCTCGACGAGAGCCGGGTCTGCGGTCTCGTGCGAGGAGCGCATCACGTCTTCTGCATGCAGGTTCGGGCTGTCGTCTGGCGCGAAGGCGGCCTGGATCCCGCCCTGCGCCTTCGCCGAGTTGCAGGCCTGGAGGGTGGTCTTGGTGGCGAGAGCGACGCGTGCTCCCGAGGTCGCGGCCGAGACGGCAGCAGCGAGGCCCGAGGCGCCACTGCCGACGACGAGCACGTCGAAGGAACCGTCGCCGGACATGCGGGTGACTCTAGCAGGAGATCACGCTGATTCTAATGTTTTGTATTAGCAGTCCTTATTCAAAGGGAAAGGCGCGATGCGATAGACTCGCGGCATGCCGACGCTCGCGGAGATCATGCGCGCCGAGCTCGTCGAGGTCGCTCCCGAGGACACGCTGGGTGAGGTCGCCGACCGGCTGAACGACGTCGGCATGGGCGCTGCGGTCGTCAAGGACTTCGGCAAGCTGATCGGGATCATCACAGAGCGCGACCTGCTGAAGGCGATGGCTGCGCGCGTCCACACGAGCGAGGCGCGCGTTCGTCAGTGGATGACCGAGGATCCGGTCACGGCGCTCGGTGACACCGAGGCCGAGGACGCGGCCAAGCAGATGCTCGAGCGTGGCTTCCGGCATCTCCCGGTCGTCGAGGAGTCCGGTCAGGTGATCGGGCTCGTCAGCTTGCGGCGGGTCGTCGCGGCGACGAGCCCCGCGTCAGACCGCGCCTGAAAGACGACGCCCTCGGCCTGCGGTACGGGTCGAGCGGCGACCTCACGGCATAGCTCCCCACAGTCGTCCGGCTGACGCGCGGGTGGCGCAACGTGCGCCTGTGGAGAAGTCGACACGCAATTGGAGCAAAGGACATCTGGCGCTCCGGCGTGTCGTTGCCCATCATCGCAACAGACGCGTGAGACCCGTCCGACGAGAGGAGACGACATGATCAGCGAGATCGCCGAAGAGCTGCTCGACCTGGAGGTCACGACCAAGGGGTACGGCGGCGCCCTCTACGCATATGTCGAAGATGGCGGTGGCGGCGGGAACTGCAGCTGCTGCAACCTGTGCGTCGTCCTCTGCTGCTGTTTCAACTGGTGACGATTGCGGAGACAACGCGAGGCAGCGGCCCGCTCGCGTACGGGCGGCCGCTGCTCGCCCCGTGGTTTCGCGTCGTCGAGGCCGGAGACCGGTTACTGCTCGAGCACGCGGGCAAGGTCGTCGAGCTCCGAGGCGCTGCCGTCCGGACGCTGCTTCCCAGGCTCCTCCCGCTGCTCGACGGCTCGCACACCGTGCCCGAGATCGTCGAGCGTCTCGGCGAGACCGCTAGGGAGCCGGTGTCGAAGGCGCTCGCATTGCTCGGAGCTCACGGTCTGCTCCGCGACGGCGCGGCGATCGGCGGCAACGACGTGACCGCGTGGTACGTGGCCACTTCGAGCCCCGGTGCCACGCCCGCTACCGCATCGGAGTCGCTCGTCGGATCGCGCGTCCTCGTGTCCGGATCGTCGTGGGTCGCGACCGAGACCGCGCGACTTCTCGCTGCCTCGGATGTCGATGTGGTAGTCGCACCCTTCGCTGTCGAGGCAGGAAGTGCGGATCTCGTCGTTGCCGCACCCGCTCCGTGCGAGGTCGCCGAGTTGCGCAACGCGAACGAGCACCGGCTACGCGACGGCGTCCCCTGGCTCGCGGTCTGGCCGGACGACGGACGCTGCACCGCGGTTGGCCCGCTCCACGTTCCCGGTCAGACCGCCTGCCACGAGTGTTACCTCCTGCGTCGCGCCGCGACGTCCGGATACGAGAGCGACTTCGGGCTCGTCGAGGCACGGCCGGTCGCCGCTCCGATGCCGGATGCGATCGGTGCGATCGCATCCGGTCTCGCGGCTCTGATCTGCATCCGCTGGCTCGGCGCCCGCGATGCGACTTTGACCGGCGTTCTCTTCGCCTTCGAGGCGAACGGCACCCCGGGGCTCACACGGCACCGCATGCTCCGCGTCCCACGATGCTCGGCGTGCGGCGTATCGGTTTCCCCTCCCAACCCGTGGTTCAAGCGGTTCGGTGCTTGACCTACTCGACAGCCCGCCGACGCCGGTCGATGACTCGCTCGCACGGCTCGAGGCCGCGGTCTCGCCGCTCGTGGGCATCGTTCGCGACGCGTCACCGCTCATGCCTGCGGCCGACGAGCCGCGCCTGCACGCGTTCGCGTGTGCGCTCGCGAGCTCGCTCGGCACGACGGGCGCGGCGACAGCCGAACACGCAGGCTCCGCCCACGTCTGCGCCGCACGAGCCCGAGCCGCCTCGATCGGCGAGGCGATCGAGAGGTACTCCGCCACGTTCGTTCCCGCCGGACTTGCGCTCCTTAGTGCCGCAGAACTGGGCGATGACGTCGTCCAGCCGGAGACGTTCGCGCTCTTCCACGACCGGCAGTTCGTACCCGGCTTTCCATTCGCCCGCTTCACTCGCTCGACGCGGCTCTCCTTCGTCGAGGGGTACTCGCTCCTGGACGCGCGCCGTGTACTGCTCCCCGCACAGCTGGTCTACCTCCACCAGCCCCAACCCGAGCAGCCCCTCGTCGGATACCCGACGAGCAACGGGCTGGCCTGTGGGCCAACACTCGCGGAGGCTGTCCTCAACGGCTTGCTCGAGCTCGTCGAGCGGGACGCGATGATGCTTGCCTGGTCGAACCGGCTTTCACTTCCTTGTCTGTCATGGCAAGAAGACGACCGGATCCGGGAGCTGGACCGCCACGCGTTCGCCCCCACGGGGCTCGACTACTCGGTGGTCGACACGAGCGTGTTCTTCGGTATCCCCGCGACAATCGGGATCGTCCACGCACCGGCCGGCGAACGCGCGGCCTTCGCGGTTGGAGCTGCGTGCGCACCGTCGATCGTCGATGCGTGGCGAACGTGTCTGGCGGAGGCGTTCAGCGTCCACCGTTGGCTCCGAACGGTTCTCCAGGCCGACCCTGGCCTCCACGTCGACGCGCCCAGCGACGTCATGAGCCTCGAGGATCACATGCTCTACTTCGAAACTCCGGAGCGAGCCGGCGAAGCCGGGTTCCTCGACACGTCGCCGGTGCAACGTGAGACACACGCGATAGCAGAGCTCTCCGGTACGCCGAAGGAGCAGATCGTCGACATCGTCCGTCGGCTCGATCGGCAAGGCGTGTCCGCGTACGCAGTGGACGTCACCTCGCCGGATGTCGAGGAGCTCGGGCTCAAGGTGGCTCGGGTGATCGCGCCCGAGCTCCTCGCACTCGACGTGCTGGGTGTGGCGCCGTACCGCGGAGGAGAGAGACGCTACAGGGCGTCCTTCGAGGCGGGGCTCCTCCCTGGGCCGCTCACGTTCGGCGAGCTCAACCCCCTCCCCCACCCGTTCCCGTGAACCAACCGGCGCCGCAGACACCGTCGCTCGGAACCTGGGTCTATGGGACGGACTCGATCCCCGACGACGACCCAACCGAGGGATTCCACGAAGCGTCGCGTCTCTATCAGGACGTGATCGATCCGACCCTCGCCGGTGGCTCGCTCCTCACCCGCAGCAGCGAGCTACGAGCGAGTGTCACCCGCGCGGTACGTCGGCGAACAGGACTTTCGTCTGTGGCGCTCCGGGAGCCGCTTCCGCTCGCGACGACCCTCGGGTCGGCCGTCCGAGCACGTCGATCAGCGCGGGCGTATGGGCCTGGATCGGTATCGCTCGCCGAGCTGTCGACCTTGCTCGGCTCCGCGTACGGCCTCACGGGCGCCGCGGAGGAGATCGGCCAGCCGCTTCGGGCCGTTCCCTCGGGCGGTGCCTTGTACCCACTCGAGCTCTACCTCGCGGCGCTGAACGTGGACGATCTGGAGCCAGCGCTCTACCACTACGACCCGCTTCGGAATGTCATCGAACGGCTCCGTTCGCTCGCAGCCAACGAGCTCGCCGGACTGACCCCGTACGACGAGCTCCTGGTGCCGAGTGCGTTGGTGACGATGATCACCGCGGTGTTCTGGCGCTCGCGCTTCAAGTACGGGCCGCGGTCGTATCGCTTCGCTCTCCTGGAGGCGGGTCACGCCGCTCAAAACTACGCGCTCGCAGCCACCGCGCTCGACCTGGATTCGTGCCCTGTGGGCGGGTTCTACGACCGCAAGGTCGACTCGTTTCTCGGGGTCGACGGCCTCTACGAAGCGTCGCTCTACCTGCTTCCGGTCGGGGGACGGGAACGATGACCGCCCTTCGACTGATCGGCTGGACGGCGACCGCCGTCGTCGTCGTTGCCGTCGCGCCACCGGTCGCGCCGCTGCTCTCTCAACCCGTTCCCGCGGTGCCGGCGGGCATCGCGGGCGGTGCCCTCCTGTTCGCCGTCCTCGCGCGGCGCCCCATCTCGCTGTCGACGCTCGCAACAGTCCCACGCGCGCGGCTCGCTGCACGCGCCATCGTGCTCACGGTCAAATCGTTCCAGGAAGAGGCCATCTGGCGCGCGCTCGTGCTCGGCGGGCTGATCGGGACGCTCGGCCGTGTCGGGGCGCTGGTCACGAGCACTGCGCTCTTTGCGGCGGCTCACGTTCGTGGGCAGGGACGCCATGCGGTCGTCCATCTCGCGACGGGGACGGCGTTTGGCATCGCCTACCTTGCGACTGGGCGCCTCGAGACGGCAATCGCGACACATACCGCATACAACGTGCTTGTCGGCGCGGGTCTGTTGACGACCACGACTATGTCCCTTTCGGCCAGTAGCGGGTCTGTAGTTCGAGTCGTACGATCGACCGTGCCGTCGTTCCACGACATACCGGAGGCGCAGACCCTGTCGTCGATGCCAGCTCCGTACGCTCGCCTCGAAGCCGCGACCAAGTCGTTCGGCGAGACGCGGGCGCTCGAAGCCGTCGACCTCGACCTCCGGCCCGGCGAGATCCTCGGTCTGCTCGGCCCGAACGGAGCCGGCAAGTCGACGGCGATCGGGTTGTTGCTCGGGCTCCGGCGACCGGACACGGGTCTTGCACTGCTGTTCGACCAGGATCCGCGTAACGTCGATGCGCGGCGCCGGATCGGCGTCGTGCTCCAAGAGGCTCATTTCCCGCAGGTGCTGCGCGTGCGGGAGGTAGTCGACCTGGTACGCGCCCACTTCCGTGACGCCGCACCTCGCGACGACCTGCTCGAGCGACTCGATCTCACAGACCTCCGTGATAGGCAGGTCGGCGGCCTGTCCGGTGGACAGAAGCGACGGCTCGCGGTCGCGTTGGCCCTCGCCGGACGTCCATCGGTGCTCTTCCTCGACGAGCCCACAGCCGGGCTCGACGCCAATGGGAAGCGAGCGCTCTGGCGGGAACTCTCCGCGTTTGCCGCCGCGGGGGGCGCCGTGCTCCTGACGACTCAGCAACTCGAGGAGGCCGAACGGTACGCGACCCGGCTCGTCGTGCTCGCACGAGGACGAGTCCTCGTCGAGGGAACCGTCGGTGAGATACGTGCACGGGCTGGCAAGGCGCGCGTCAGCCTGTGCGCCGATCGGTTGCCGATGCGGCCGGAGGCCGACAGCGCCGAGTCGATCCGCGGCCGCCACGTGGTCTACGTCGACGACCCCGAGGCGTTCATCTCGGAACTCGTGCGCGCGGGAATCTCCTTCAACGAATTAGAGGTGACTCGCGTCCGTCTCGAGGACGCCTTCGTCGCCCTGACGGAGGAGGACCGGTGAATCTCGCCTTCGCACATGCGAGATCGGAGACGACGCAGTTGCTCCGGATTCCTGCCTACTGGGTGTCCACGATCGCGTTCCCCATCGTCATGCTCCTCCTTTTCGGACGACGATCCAGCGACGACGGGCCCGAGCGACTCCTCGCCGGCTTCGCGGCGATGGCCGTCCTGGGAGTGGCGTTCTTCCAGTTCGGGCTGGGCGTGGCAGCAGATCGGATGTTCCAGTGGGAGACGTATCTCCGCACCCTGCCAGCCGGCGCTGGCACACGGCTCTTCGCGAGGCTGCTATCGGCGTTGTGCTTCACGGCGTTCACGGTTGCCGCCGTCGGTCTCGTCGCTTCGCTTGCCTTCGACGCGTCGATACCCGTCTGGCGCTGGGTCTTGCTCGTCACGGGACTGTTGCTCGGCGGGATTCCGTTTGCGCTGCTCGGCGTCACGCTCGGGTACTGGTTGCCGCCGCGCGCGGCGCTTCCCGTCGCAAACCTCGTGTTTCTACCGCTCGCGATCGGTGGCTCGCTCTGGGCGCGCCCGTCCGCTGACATTCCCCGAGAGGCTGACGTCGCATCACAGCTCCTACCGACACGCAGCTGGATCGAGATCCTGGATCCGATCGCAACGGGCGACGGCTCGATCCCGCCCCATCATGTCGCCGCACTCGCCGCATGGACAGCCCTCTTCGGCGCGCTCGCCTGGTGGGGTTTTCGCCGCGACGAGGGTGAGCGCTTCCGCTAGTGGCCTTCGGGACGGAATGGCAAGCCGAGGGTTCGCGCGAGCCCCCGCCCTCGCGGCGATCTCGGCCGCAACGGCGTCGAGCTCGACCGCGGCCTTCGCCGTCGTAGTCACCGTCTGCGAGGAAACGTGCGGCAGCTCACGTGACGACGGCGTCAGCTGTCGGCGCCCGCGCGAATGCGACGAACGCGTCGGCGACGCGTGTCCCGACGCGATTCGTCCCTCGCACGAGCACGATCTCGCGGCGGGCATCCATGCCCTCGAGTCG
>JBPCLB010000014.1:0-10232 GCA_051003695.1 Gaiella sp.
TCCCTGATGTCGGTCCGCGCTCTCGTGGTCGCCGGAGGGCGATTCATTCGCCCGGGAGGCCACGACCCGCTGAATCCACCTGCGCGTCAAGAAGGGGGGCTGACGGGGGAAACATGGTTTCCCCCGTCTCGAAAGAAGGGGGGCTGACGGGGGAAACATGGTTCCCCCACGCTAAACGACACCCTGCGTGGCCCCGAGCCCGGAAAAGCGAACCCGCTCCTCCAGGTGGGTGCCCTGCGGGGCGTCAGCAACGCCTATCCCCGACGCAGGCTCCCTTCGTGTGATCGTTGGTTCACGTCGAGAGCCCGGGGCCACGCACGATGTCGTCTGAATCGCATTGTACTCCTCTTGCGAGCGTCGAGGCGAGGAGCGCCTTCTTGGCATCAGCGATCTGTCGTGCATGCCGAAGCGCACACGTTGGCTCGGACATGCCTGTCCTGCGAGACTGCCGGAGTGTCGCTCACGGGTCTCGACCACGTTCAGGTCGCCGCCCCGACCGGCTGCGAGGAGGCCGCCCGGCGGTTCTATGGCGAGCTCCTCGAGCTCGAGGAGCTCGCGCAGCCCGAGGGCCTCGCGGGCCGCGGTGGTGTCTGGTTCGCCCTCGGCGAGCACGAGCTGCACGTCGGCGTGGCCGCCGACTTCACCCCGGCCACGAAGGCCCACCCTGGGATCGCAGTCTCGTCGATCGACGCGCTGCGTTCGCTTGCCACGCGACTCGAGCAAGCAGCTCTCGAGGTGACGTGGGCGAGTCCTGACGAGATCCCCGGCCGCGAGCGCTTTCACGTCGCCGACCCGTTCGGCAACCGGCTCGAGCTGCTTGCGCCCGCCACGGGCTGACGACGCAGCGGGTGCGATGTCGGGTACCACTCGAAACGCTCGACGGGGCGTTTCTGAGCCATGCCCTACCCTGAGGCCCATGGATTCATTCGAGTTGATCGGCGACTCGGCCAAGGGCGAGAGCTACGCGGCCGTGCGACTCGTCGTCGAGGGCGATCGGATCGTCCAGGCGGACGCGCCGGGGATGGCGGAGGAGCTCACCGGGCTGACGCTGCTCGCCGCCGCCGCCGTTCCTGGCGAGACGCTTGCGGCCGACGCCCTCGCAAACGCACTCGGTTCCGCGTTCCGCGCGGCGCCGACACCCGGCCGGGTGGCGGTGGCGATGAGCGGCGGCGTCGACTCGGCCGTCGCGCTGCTGCGGGCACGCCCCGACGCGATCGGCGTCACGCTGCGGCTGTGGGTGGATCCCGAAGGCCCCGACGGCGAGCGGGTCTGCTGCTCACCCGCGTCCGTGATCCGCGCGCGTGAGACGTGTCATCGCCTGGGACTGCCGCACGTGACGCTCGACCTTCGCGAGAGATTCCGCGCGCAGGTCGTCCAGCCATTCGTCGCGGGTTACGCGGCTGGCGTGACCCCGAACCCCTGCATCCGGTGCAACGGCGCCTTCCGCTTCGGTGAGCTCGTGGAGTTCGCCGGGCGCGCCGGAGCGGCAGCGCTCTGGACGGGTCACTACGCCCGCCTGGTCGAGCGTGATGGGAGACGCCTCGTCGCACGAGCCGCCGATTCCCGGAAAGACCAGTCGTACATGCTTGCCACGGTCGACCCCGAGCTGTTGGAGACGGTCGGTTTCCCGCTGGGCGCGGACACGAAGCAGGTCGTACGAGCCGAGGCGGCCGCTGCCGGGCTCGATGCGGCGACCCGTCCCGAGAGCCAGGAGGCGTGCTTCCTCGCAGGGGATGACTACCGCTCGTTCCTCTCGAGACAAGGCGTCGCGGCGAAGCCCGGACCGATCGTCGACGAGCACGGAGAGGAACTCGGCCGCCACGACGGTCTCTGGCGCTTCACCCCCGGCCAGCGGCGCGGTCTCGGTCTCACCGCCCCCGACCCGCTCTATGCCCTCTCGGGCGACCCGCGCACCAACACGCTGGTGGTCGGTCCGAGGAGCTCGCTCGGGAGGACGCGGGTCGAAGCACGAGGACGCCTCTATCGGCCCGCCACTCGGGTGGAAGCCAAGCTCCGCTACCGCTCGCCCGCGGTGCCCGCCTCCGTGGAGCCGACGGCAGCGGGTTTCGCTCTCGAGCTCGACGAGCCGGTCGAGGCCGTCGCCCCCGGTCAGGTCGCCGTGCTCTACATCGAGGATGCGGTCGTCGGAGCTGGCGTGATCTTCTCCGCGTCGGGGTAAGATCCCCGCGATGAGTGTCGCCTTCTCTGCCGGAGACGCCGCCCGCTGGGGCCTGGCCGTGTTCCTCGTTCTTCTCGGTGTCGGCTCCGGCTTCGCGCTGTACAAGCTCGGCCGCCTGTTCGACAAGGTCACGTCCTTCGTCAGCGGGACCGAGCGGGACTTGCTTCCCGTCCTCGTCAAGACGGGCGGCACCGTCGACCGGGTCAACTACCAGCTCGACAAGATGGACACGGTGACCGACAGCGCGGTCTCGATGGCCGACAGTGCGGATACCGCCGTGCGGGCTGTGAGCACGGCAATCGCTAAGCCGGTCGAGAAGGTCTCGGGTCTCGCTGCCGGCCTCTCGCATGGCATCTCGTCGTTTCGCAAGTACCGGGACTTCGGCGAGGCCAAAGCCGCGGCGAAGGAGGCCGCACGCCGTCGCGAGGCCGATCTCGCCGAAGATCTCCGCGGCGACGGTCCTACCGCCCCCGACGCGCCCCGCCCCGCCCCGACACCGTGGCCGTCGCAGGCGCCGAAACCCGATCCGTGGCCTCGACCCGAGCCCGTCACGAAGCCCGCGGCGGCATCTGCGTCACCGGACGACCTGACCGCCGCCTGAGGGTCCGCCGCCGACCGTCCGGCCGCCGGATCCCGATCTCATCCCGGCTACGATCGCGCGATGCGGACGACGGCCGAGCTCCGTGAGGGCTTTCTTGCCTTCTTCGAGCAGCGAGGGCATCTCCGGTTTCCGTCGTGGTCGCTGATCCCACCGCCGGAGGATCCATCGACGCTCTTCGTCTCGGCCGGGATGCAGCCCTTGAAGCCGTACTTCTCCGGAGCGAAGCAGCCTCCGGCGCCCCGGTTCACGACGGTCCAGAAGGTGCTGCGCGCGGGTGGCAAGGACACCGATCTCGACGAGGTCGGGCTGACGGCGAGGCACGCGTCGATGTTCGAGATGCTCGGCAACTTCTCGTTCGGCGACTACTTCAAGGACGGTGCGATCGATCTCGCGTGGGAGTTCGTGACCGAGCAGATGGGACTCGAGCCGGAGCGAATCTGGCCCACGGTCTTCGCTGGTGATCCCGAGCTCGGTCTCGGTGTGGACGAGGTTGCGGTCGCGGGGTGGCTGCGGATCGGGATTCCGCGGGAGCGGATCGTCGCGTTGCCGCGGTCGGAGAACTTCTGGGGGCCGGCCGGTGAGACCGGGCCTTGCGGCCCGTGCTCCGAGCTCAACTACGACCGCGGCGAGGAGCACGGCTGCGGCGAGCCGGACTGCGCACCGGGGTGCACACGGTGCGAGCGTTTCCTCGAGTTCTGGAACCTGGTCTTCATGGAGTTCGACCTCCACGCCGACGGCACGCTGACCCCGCTGCCCAAGCAGAACATCGACACGGGCCTCGGGCTCGAGCGCGGCGCGATGCTCCTCCAGCAGGCCGACTCGATCTTCGACACCGACGGCTTCCGGCTGATCATGGATTGGATCGAGCGGGAGTCGGGCGTCGCGTACGGGAGCTCGGCGACCGCGACGAAGGCGCACAGGGTGCTCTGCGATCACGGTCGCGGGATGACGTTCCTCGTCGCCGAGGGCATCGTCCCCGGGAACGAGGGACGCGGCTACGTGCTGCGCCGGCTCATACGACGGGCGGTCGTCCAGGCGCGGCGCATCGGACTCGAGCAGGTGTACCGGCTCCCGGCGGTGATCGTCGAGCAGGTCGGGCCGTGGTACCCCGAGGTCCTCGCGAACGCCGAGCGCATCGAGCATGTCGTCCGTGCGGAGGAAGAGCGCTTTCGTGAGACGCTCGAGCGCGGGCTCAAGGTGTTCGACGAGCTCGCCGCCCAGGAGGCGATCAGCGGCAAGGAAGCATTCACGCTCGCCGCCACGCACGGCTTCCCGATCGAGCTGACAGTCGAGCTGGCGGAAGAGCGCGGCCAGCCGGTCGATGTGGACGGCTATCGAAGCTCGATGGCCGAGCACCGCGAGATCTCTCGCGCCGGGGGTGAGAGCGGTACGCAACGCGCAGCCGATTTCGCGGGTGCTGCGGATTTCGTCACAGAGTTCGTCGGCTACACGAAGACGGACGTGTTGACGCAACTCGCGGCGCTCGAAGAGCTCGACGACGGCACCTTTCTCGCCAAGCTGCGCGAGTCGCCGTTCTATCCGGCAGGCGGCGGCCAGGTCACCGATCAGGGGTGGATCGAGCGCGACGGCGAGCCCGGGACCCGCGCCGAGCTCGTCGAGGCGTATCGCTTCGACGGCGACCAGGCGCTACTCCTGCGCGGCGCAGGATTCGCCGCGGGCGACCGGATCCGCGCGGTCGTCCCCTGGACCGTCCGGTTCCCGACGATGGCAAACCACACGGCGACACATCTGCTCCAGGCGGCGCTACGCCAGCGGCTCGGCGATCATGTCCACCAGGCGGGCTCGGCGGTGCGCCCGGACAAGCTGCGGTTCGACTTCAGCCATACGCGTCAGCTCTCGGCAGAAGAACGCGAGGCGATCGAGCGGAACGTGAACGACGAGATCTTTCGCAACCATCCCGTCCGGACGTTCGAGACAACACTCGCAGAGGCGCGGAAGCTCGGCGCGATGGCGCTCTTCGGCGAGAAGTATGGAGAGCTCGTGCGGGTCGTCGACGTGCCGGGCGCCACGACCGAGCTCTGCGGCGGCACGCATGTGCGCTCGACTGCCGAGATCGGCGCGTTCGCAATTCTTTCCGAAGGATCGGTCGGCGGTGGTACTCGCCGAATCGAGGCGGTCACCTCGGGCGAAGCATGGGCGCTGATGCGTGCGCGGGCAAAGGAGGCCGATCTGCTCCGCGCCGAGTTGGAGCACGTCCGCAAGGAGCTGAACCGCAAGCCGCAGACCGGTGCGCCGATGGTCGAGGTGGCGGCCACGGTTCGCGAGGTCGGGGGCGTGAACGTCGTCGTTCAGCTGGTCGACGGTCTCGACGGCGATGCACTCCTCGAGCTCTCCGACCGCTTCAAGCAGAAGCATGCTCCCGCGGCCGTCGTGCTCGGGTCCGCGGACGACGGCAAAGTGAGCCTCGTCGCGAACTTCGACCCCACCGTCGCCCAGCGGGTCAGTGCGGCCGATGTGATCCGCGGCTCGGCGCCGCTCGTGGGCGGAGGAGGAGGGGGGAGGCAGACGCTGGCGCGCGCAGGTGGAAAGGATCCAGCCGGGCTCGAGGCGGCGCTCGCTGAGGCCGGGCGGCTGCTCGACGCCGCGCTCTGATGCCAGTGCTCGGGCTCGACTACGGCCTCGCGCGCACCGGGGTGGCCGTCTCCGACGCGACGCAGACGCTCGCGCGGCCTCTGGGGATCGTCCAGCGCGCCGGGACACCCGATGGGCTCGATCACCTTGCCGCGCTCGTGGACGAGCATGCGGTCGAGCGCATCGTGGTCGGATTGCCGCTCACCCTGCGTGGCGTCCGGGGGGAGCAGGCGATCGCGACCGAGGTATTCGTCGAGGAGCTGCGCGGCAGGGTCGCAGTGCCCGTCGAGACCTACGACGAGCGGTTCACGACGACGCTTGCCGCGCGGACGCCGTCGAAGGCGCCCGAAGATGCGCTCGCAGCCGCGCATCTGTTGCAGGGCTGGCTCGACCGGGCGAGCGGATGAGGCTCGGGCTCGCCGCGATCCTCGTCGGAGTTGCCATCCTCCTCGCTGGTTGCGGAAGCGACGACCCGGCCGTCGAGCCGACCGCGACGGCTCCCGTACTCGAGCGCCTGCGCATCATCTTCCCCGAGGGATTCGCGGTCGAGGAGATGAGCGACCGGGTCGCAGCTGTTCGGAAGATCGCGATCGTGAAGCGGGGTGTGATCCCGCGCCTCACGGGAGTCGGATATCGGCGCGCCGTCGGCGAGGCGTCACCCCCGAGGCCGTTTCTCGCCGACTGGAAACGCGGCTCGCTCGAGGGGTTTCTCTTCCCGGCGGTCTACGAATTCACTCAGCAGACGACGGCGCGCGAGCTCGTCGCCGACCAGCTGACGGCGTTTCGGCAGCGTTTCGCCACACTCCGTCTCGCGGAGGCGAAACGCCGGAATCTGACACCGTACGACGTCCTCAAGATCGCGTCGATGATCGAGAAGGAGACGGTGGTGCCACGCGAGCGGGCGCTCGTCGCCGCGGTGATCTACAACCGCCTGCGCAACCGGATGCCGCTCGGGATCGACGCGACGCTTCGTTACGGGCTGGGCATTCCCGGCACCGAGTCGCTGACGAAGGCCGCGATCCGCAGCGACAGTCCCTACAACTCGCGCCGCTTTCCGGGGTTGCCGCCGACTCCGATCGCGAACCCGGGGCTCGCGTCGCTGCGTGCCGCGGCGAACCCGGCGAAGGTCGACTACGTGTACTACGTCCGTGTCCCCGGCACCAAGCGCCACTTCTTCACTGCGAGCGAGAGCGAGTTCCTGCGCAAGGTGTGCGAATACGGGTACGCCTGCGATTGAGGTGGAGCTGTCCGAGGCACGGTGGAGAGATACTTCTTCGATGCCCAGCTGGTACCGCGATCCCGATGCGCCCAGGCCGAACCGGCCGCGAAAGGTTGGCGTCTGCTTCATCGTCGAGTTGGACGGCGGCGTACTGATCGACCGCCGCAGCGACGACTGCGCACTCGCGTTCACCGCAGGGACGCTCGAGGACGACGAGACCGTTGCCGACGGGCTCGCGCGCGAGCTTCGGGAGGAGACCGGTCTCGAGGTCGCGCGCACGACGCTGATCGGTGTGTTCTCCGACCCGACGCGCCTGATCGGCTATGACGATGGGTCTGTCTGGCCGCTCCTGACCGTTGCTTTCGCCGTCGAACCCGTCTCCGGCTCGCAACCGCGGCTCAGCGAGGAATCGCTCGAGTTTCGCGTCGTTTCCCGCGACGAGCTGCGAGCTGTGTCGCTCACGCCGGCGCATCGCCCGATCCGCGACGCGTACCTCGCCTTCGACGGCACACCCCTCGTCGCGTGATCGAGATTCGCGGCACGACGAGGCTCGTCGGGCTGCTCGGCTGGCCGACGTCGCACTCGCTCTCACCGAGAATGCACAACGCGGGCTTCGAAGAACTTGGACTGGACTGGGCTTACGTGCCCCTCCCGACGCCTCCAGAGCGTCTCGGCGAGGCGGTGCGGGGGCTGGTGGCGACAGGATTCGTCGGCGCGAACGTGACGATCCCGAACAAGCAAGCCGTGATCGAGCACTGCGACCAGCTGGACGAGATCGCTCGACGAGCGGGCTCCGTCAACACGCTGCTCGTCGAGGAGGGTCGAGTGCTCGGCTCCTCGACCGACGGCGCTGCAGTCACCGATCAGGTCGATGCCGACGGGCGTCGTGCGCTCGTGCTCGGCGCCGGCGGTGCCGCGCGAGCCGTCGCAGACGCACTCAGGGTGGCGGGCGCGCACGTCGAGATGGTCTCGCGCCGTGATTCAGGCTGGCCTCCCGCCGATGACGCGGTCGAGGTTCTGGTCAACTGCACGCCGGTCAAGAACGAGCTGGTCGTGACTCCGTGCCGAGCGATGCAGGTGGTAGATCTCGCGTACAACGCGGACGGATCACCGACCGCGCTCGTCGTGGCGGCGCGCTCCACCGGTTGCGAGGTCGTGATCGACGGGCTCGACGTGCTTCTCCACCAGGGCGTCGCGTCGTTCGAGCGCTGGACGGGGGTCGCGGCGCCGATCGGTGCCATGCGAGAGGCGCTTCGACGAGTTTGAGCGGTCAGCGCTGATTCGTCGGACTGCCGAGCCGCAGGTCGAAGCGTTCGAGCAGCCCGGGGATCGAGCTCGGATCCAGCTCCAGTCCGTACCGCTCGCAGAGCGCGGCGAGAGCCTGGGGGTCGGCTGCGGCGGGGCCGCCGAGCTCGATCAGCTCCGCGAAGTACTGCTCGAAGCCTGCCGGCGAGATGATCTCGAGCAGCCGAGCCGGCTCGTCGTCCGCGTTCCAGAACGTGTGCCACTGGTTGCGTGGCTTGAAGATCAGGTCGCCGCGCTCGCCGATCACGACCTCGTCACCGAGGAGCGCGCCGACACGTCCCTCGACCACGAAGCTGTATTCGTCCTCGCGGGTGTGTCGATGCAACGGGGCAGCGAGGGCGCGCGCCGGCATCGGGTGCTCGACGAGCGAGAATCCGCCGCCGGACTCGCTGCCGTCGACCATGAACCGCACTCCGATGCTTCCGAGAAATCCGGACATGCCGTCCGAAGGGCCTAACACTTTCGCCTCTGTCACTTGCATCTCTCGCCGCTCCTTTCGATTGACGCCGTGTTAAACGATAATTGCAGCGTGACTCGAGTCTGTCAAATTCAATTATCGTTCTGTACATCGAAATGGCTGAGAAACGTCGATACGAGTTGAAGCAGCGCGCGGAGCGCCTGGAGGAGACGCGACGCCGAATCACGGAGGCAACCGTCGAGCTCCACCGAACCGTTGGCCCGGCGGCGACGCAGATCAGCGAGATCGCCCGTCGCGCCGGCGTGCAGCGGGTGACCGTCTACAACCATTTCCCCGACGAGGAATCCCTGTTCTCGGCGTGCTCGGCTCATTGGCTCGCGCTCCACCCGCCGCCCGATCCAACACGCTGGCTCGAGCACAAAGACCTGGGCGAGCGGCTGCGGGTGGGGCTGCGCGAGCTCTACGCCTGGTTCCGCGAGACCGAGCCGATGACCAAGAACATCCTGCGGGACGCCGAACTCGTTCCCGCCCTTGGCCTCGTCCTGGAGCGTGGCCTGGGAACGTATCTCGAAACGATTCGCCGGATCTTGACCGAGCCGGTCGGCACTCGCGGCCGTCGGCGTCTGCGCGTCGGTGCCGCCGTTCGCGTCGCTGTCTCGTTTCATGCGTGGCAGGAGCTCGCGGTGCTCGGCGATACGGTTGCCGCTGACCTCGCGTCCGGCTTCGTCGAGCTCGCGGCCGACGGTCGAGCGAGGCGGGCGAGATGAGCAAGGAGGCATGTCCTCCGATCGAGCTGCGACGCGTGCGACTCGCCTCGAAGCCGTCACTCCGCGCGCTCCTCTCGGATTGCCTCGGAGAGTTCGCCGCGATCGCTGGTACGGAGCCCGAGCTCGGCTTGGATGGCCAGCCGGCATATGCCTATTTCGACGCATATTGGGAGGAGCAGGCGCGAACGCCGCTGGGGGTCTGGCTGGGCGACCGGCTTGTCGGCTTCTGCTTGCTCCGAGACCTCGGGCATGCGTGGCAGATCGCCGAGTTCTACGTTGACCCGAGTGCCCGACGACGTCACGTCGGCGCCGAAGCCATCACGTTGGTGACGCGCTTCTGCGTGTCGAGCAGACGGCACAGCGAGCTCCGCGCGAAGGTCGCGCATTGGACGACACGGCACTCGCGTTCTGGCGCAGCCAGGGATTCCATTCCCGCTCGACGGACACGGACGGCGTTCTGACCGTCCTGGTTCTCCACCAGCGAGGCGACGCGAGGATTCGGCCGGCACGCGCCGACGAGGCCGAAGTGCTGCTGGGCATCCAGCGTGACGCGGCGGTGGCCAGGTTCGGCCAGATCTTCCCGCCTGACCTGTATCCCTTCCCGGACGAGCCGGTTCGCGACGGCTGGGTCGCCGCACTCGCCGACCCGTGGGTCGAGGTCTACGTCGCCGAGCTCGACGGCGCCGTGGTCGGCTCGGTGGCGGTCGAGGACGAGTGGCTCCGGACGCTCTACGTCGTCCCGTCCCGGTGGGGTGCTGGGACGGGCACTGCTCTGCACGACTACGCATTGGAGCGAGTGCGACAGACCGGCGTTCCGGACGCCAGGCTCTGGACTCTCGAGGGAAATGCAGCCGGACGCCGGTTCTACGAGCGTCGGGGATGGGTCGAGACGGGACGGACGCGCGCGGTCCCGTTCCCCCCGTATCCGCTCGACGTCGAGTACCGACGTTCGCTTTGCGACCGATTGGACGCTCCTGACCGCAGCGGGAACGAACGGTAGGGGTTCGACCCTTTCATCGCCGAAACCGGCGATCGAGCTCTTCACACCGCGCCGCTGAGACCGGCGATCGACCGGCGATCCGCAGCGACCGTGGCGTGACGTGTCAGGGAACGGGTCGCGTAGACTCGCCCCCATGCTGCTGCGAGAGGTG
>JBPCLB010000015.1:0-3817 GCA_051003695.1 Gaiella sp.
AGCGGTCGGCGAGCTGGCCTGCGGAGAACGCCCCCAATACCGAGAGCGCGAGCCAAGCCGCGATCACGACGAAACGACGGCGAACGACCAGGTGGGCGAGTCGCTCCATCGGCGCCCGAGGCTACCCGCTTCGCCACGCTCCTGCGCCGATCGAGCCGTGCACGAACGGGTGATGTTCGGCCTAGCGGCGAACCGAGCCACGGCCGAGAGCGAAGCACGCTCGCGAGCGCAAAGCTGAGAAACCTCGACCAGCACTCCCACGTCAGGGCCGGGGGGCCGTGTGTGGCGCGGCCCCCGGGCAGCTTCGGGGATAGATTCACGGTCGATGACCCGCCGCGCTGCGACTTCCCCTTCAGCGCGCAGCCGGGTCCGGCGGATCCACGAGCGCGGCCACTACGACCGCGGGGCGATCGACGCGGTGCTCGACGCGGGCCTCGTCGCGCACCTCGGCTTCGTTCACGACGGCCAGCCTTTCGTGATCCCCACGCTCTATGCCCGGGTCGGTGACGAGGTCGTCCTCCACGGCTCGTCGGCCAGCCGCGCGATCCGCGCCGTGGGCGACGGGATTCCCGCCTGCCTGACGGTGACGTTGCTCGACGGCGTCGTACTCGCGCGCTCGGTGTTCGAGCACTCGATGAACTACCGCTCGGTCGTCGTGCTGGGAACGGCGACCGCGATCGTCGATCCCGACGAGAAGCGCGCCGCGCTCGAGGCCCTTACCGAGCAACTGCTTCCTGGACGCTGGGCGGACGCCCGGCAGCCGACCGCGAAGGAGCTCAGGGCCACAGGTGTTCTGCGGATGCCGCTCGACGAGGCCTCGGCGAAGATTCGGACCGGCGGGGCCGAGGACGGCGATTCCCCGGATACCGACCTCGAGGTCTGGGCCGGGCACGTCCCGCTCGTGACAACTGCGCTCGATCCCGTGCCCGACCCCGACCTTCGACCCGAGATTCCTGTGCCGTCGTACGCCATGCGTTACCGGCGGCCCGGCTTCACGACGTAGGACTCGGCATGAACCAGCTTCCCGGCTACGACACGATCGTGATGAAGTTCGGCGGCTCGTCGGTCGCGGATCCCGAGAAGGTGCGGCTCGTCGCGCGCCGGTTCGTCGAGGCGAAGCGCAAGGGTCTCAGAGTCGTCGGCACCGTCTCCGCGATGGGCAAGACCACGGACGAGCTGATCGCGCTCGCGCAGGCCGTCTCGCCTGCCCCCGATCCACGAGAGCTCGACATGCTGCTCTCGACCGGCGAGCGGATCGCCTGCGCGCTCGTCTCGATGGCGATCAAGGATCTCGGCGGGCACGCGGTCTCGTTTACCGGCTCGCAGGCCGGGATCCTGACGGATGCCGTACATACCAAGGCCAAGATCAGGGAGATCCGGGCCGATCGCGTGCGCGCCGCGCTCGACGAGGACAAGATCGTGCTCGTCGCAGGGTTCCAGGGGTTCTCGCGCGACACGATGGACATCACGACACTCGGTCGAGGCGGGACAGACGCCACGGCGGTCGCACTCGCCGCGGCGCTCGGAGGCGCGTGCGAGATCTACTCGGACGTCCCGGGGGTCTTCACGGCAGATCCACGGCTCGTACCGGAAGCGCGAAAGATCCCCTTCATCTCGTACGAGGAGATGCTCGAGATGGCATCGTCGGGTGCGAAGGTGCTCATGCTGCGCTCGGTCGAGCTCGCTCGTAACCACGGCGTTCGCATCCACGCCCGCTCGACGTTCTCGGACGAAGAGGGCACGTGGGTGCAGGAAGGAGGAGAGATGGAAGACGCCATCATCTCGGCGGTCACCCACAGCGAGAACGACGTGGTCTTCACCCTGCGCGACGTCCCCGACAGGCCTGGGGTGGCTGCGATGATCTTCGACGTCGTCGCGAGCGCGAGCGTCAACGTGGACACGATCATCCAGAACGTCGTCCACGGCGGCGCCGAGCTCTCGTTCTCGGTCCCTGCCGACGACGTCCCGCCGACGCGGGGAGCGCTGGACAGCACCCGCGCAGAGCTCGGAGCATTCGCCGTCGAGGAGAACCACGAGCTCGGCAAGGTCTCCCTGGTCGGCGCCGGAATGCGCTCCCACCCCGGTGTTGCTGCGACGATGTTCAAGACACTCGCGGAGCTCGAGATCAACATCCAGATGATCTCGACCTCGCCGATCAAGATCTCCTGCATGATCGACCGCGCCCGGATTCCGGACGCTGTCCGGGCGCTGCACGCGGCGTTCGCGCTCGAGCGCCCGCCGGAGCCCGAGCCGACGATGTAGGAGCGAGGTCGGCAGGCGCGCGGCGACCTGCGGCGAACACCGGAGCCGTGAGCGATCGCACGGTCGACGCGCTGATCTCGGGCGCAATCGCGCTCGTCGTGGTGCTCGCCGTCCGCTGGTCGCTCGGGAAGGCGTTCGCGCGCTACGAGCGCAGACTCAGCGAAAACGACCCGACCGCGGCGGCTCGGCGACGGACGACATTCGGATTCGCCCGCCGCGTGATCGTCGCGGTGGTGGCGGTGATCGGTGCCTGGCAGGTGTTGTCGCTCTACCCGCAGACGGATCAACTGGTCAGCACGATGCTCGCCTCGAGCGCCGTGCTCGCGCTCTTCGTCGGCCTCGCGTTCAGCACGCCGCTCTCGAACCTCGGTTCCGGGCTGCTCGTCGCCGTCGCCCAGCCGCTGCGGATCGGCGACCGCGTCACGATCTCCGATCACACAGGGTTCGTGGAGGAGATGAGCCTCATCTACACGACGCTCGTGACCGACGACGCCCGTCGCGTGTTCATCCCGAACAGCCAGCTCACGACCTCGACGATCGTCAACCGAACGATCCGCGATCCCAGACGTGCGGTCAGCGCGACGTTCCCGATTCGGCTCGACGCGTCGATCACCGACGCCCGGAATGCCGCGCTCCAAGCGGTGGCGTCGATCCCGGGAACCCTCGCCGACCAATCACGCGTGACGGTCGGTCAGATCGCCGAGGGAGCGCTGTGGCTCGACGTCACCGCGTACGCACCGCTCAACGCCAACGTCGCCCAGCTCACGAGCGACGTCCGCGAAGCCGTCGTCGGTGCCCTAGCCGAGCGCAAGCTGCTGGCAGCCTGACGACAGATCGCCGATTAGAACGGCGTCAGTCCGCGAGGGACAAACCCCGCCAGGTTTGCCCTGTTCGTCGTTCCACGTGTCCGTTGTGGCCGAAGGGCGATTCACTCGCCCGAGAGGCCTCGAATCGCAGAGTCCACGAATCGCGAAGAAGGGGGCTCAAGGGGAAACATGGTTTTCCCCGTGCTGTTAGACGCAGTCGCGCAGCGCCTGGGCCTCGGGGAGATCCTCGAGCTTCTTCAGCGTGTTGTTCTCGATCTGGCGAATCCGCTCGCGCGTGACACCGAATGCGCGGCCGACTTCCTCGAGGGTACACGGGGGGGCGCCGCAGAGACCGAAGCGGAGCTCGATCACCCTGCGCTCGCGCTCCGGCAACGAGGCGAGGGCGAAATCGATGTCCTCCCGGCGGAGCGAGAGCGAGGCGGTGTCGAACGGCGACTCTGCCTGCTCGTCGGGCACGAAGTCCCCGAGCGCCGAGTCCTCCTCCTCACCGACCGGCTTCTCGAGCGAGATCGGATGCTGGGCCATCCGCAGGATCTCGCGCACCTCCGCCGTCGTCATCTCTAGCTCTTCGGCGATCTCCTCCGGGCGGGGCTCGCGACCGAGACGCTGCACGAGCTGGCGCTCGATGTGCACGACCTTGTTGAGCTTCTCGACCATGTGCACCGGGATCCGGATCGTGCGCGCTTTGTCCGCG
The DNA here is from genome assembly GCA_051003695.1 of Gaiella sp. GTDB lineage: Bacteria > Actinomycetota > Thermoleophilia > Gaiellales > Gaiellaceae > Gaiella. The sequence continues at coordinate 3,784 of JBPCLB010000015.1, forward strand.
ATCGCACGCGTGACAGCCTGGCGGATCCACCATG
>JBPCLB010000016.1:0-3663 GCA_051003695.1 Gaiella sp.
CTGCTCGAGAGCACGGTGCTGCGCGTACCGGTCTCGCGAGGACCCGCGCGTCGGGTTGCCTGCCTCGGGACTAGCAGTAGTCGCCGACAAAGCCGGCACGCAGAAGCGTGATGTTGGCCTGCGCGTAGGCGCGTCCGGCCGCCCCCATGCGACCCGCCCCACCGGCGATCATCGCGTCGACGAAAAGCGCCGCAGCAGAGCGCTGGCCTGCGTGGACGGCAACGATTCGCGACCGGAACGCACGCGCACTCCGGGTTCGGGCCGGTGCGCTCCGTGCGTCGCTCAACGCCTCGCGCGCGATCCCGCTCATCGTTCCCGCGACGAGTGCAGCTCGCTCGTAGTTCCCCTGCGCCCAGGTGCCCAGGAGCTTCCGGTGCGCATTCTGCCACCGAGCCTGGTGGGCCTCCGCCGTGCCGCACAGGGACGTACTCGCGCTCCAGCCAGGTTCAACCGGCGACGCAAGGGTCACGGCCGACACGACAGTGAGCAAGGAGCTGAAGACACACAGTCGGAGAACGATGCCGGTTCGGCTCACGATCTCATCGTCGGGATGCCGCCGCCCCCTGCAGATCCCCCGTTCGAGCGTGACGCGATCGCTCAGCCAAGGGACGCCAGCGAGCTGTCCCGGTCTTCGATCGGCACTCAGATTCTCCCGGCCCGCTCGAACGGTTCGCCTGGGCGACGATCGACCAGCCGAAGGCGCCGAGCGGGCGACCAGATCGGGAGCGGCTGGGCGCGCGCCGCAAGCCAGGGCCGCGACCCACGACTCAGCGCCGCAGATAGGCGTCGTCGCCACGTATCCAGTCGTCGCGCACCGGCGAGAACACGTCGAGCACGACCGAGTCTTCGAGCGCCTCGACCTCGTGCGGGACGTTCGGCGGGATCACCACGCTCTCTGCCGCGCTTGCGACGAGCACCTCGTCGCCGATCATGAACCGCAGCAGTCCCTCGAGCACGGTTGCCACCTGCTCGTTCGCGTGCGCGTGTCGTGCGACGCCGGTTCCCGCGGTGAGTGTGATCCGCGCAACGGTCATCAGCTCCGTATGGAGCATCTGGCGACCGAGGCCCGGGCTCAGCTCCTCGACCGGGTCCCCGTGCCAGCGAACGATCTTCATCTCGTCGATCGTACAACCGGCGTCGCTCGGTAGGACGCGCGAGTCGAGAGAAGACCTCGGATGTTTCGCTCGACGATCGTCAGAGAGCGGTTCCGCGCGCCCGTCGATCGCAGAAGGATGTACGTCGCACGCGTGCCAACGCAGTCCGGCTCGGCGCTCGCTGGGCGTACCGCGCGAGGCCGGCTGGTAGCCTGAGCCTCGGCCGAAACGACTCCGCGTGCGGGCGCGCCGGCCGATCAAGGGTTCGAGCTCGTCCATCATCACGGTTCGAGTTCGGATCGCCAGCTGACAGGATCGAGGTCCGCGATGGGTAAGCCAACGGTCGACGGCTGCAGACGCCAACCCGGAGTAGCGCATTCTTTCCATGCGCCAGCGCACACAGGGTGCGACGGGTGACTCCGGAGGAGCGGCCGCAGCGAAGCGGCACACGCGAGACAACGATCGGCAAGTACAACCTGAGTCAGCCGGGAACTGCCGCCAAACGCGTCGTCCCGGCACCCTGGATCGACTGCGGCCAATGCGGGTGGCGGCACTACCCGAGCACGAGCGCAGGCAGGTGGCGGATTGCGACGAGCTGCGCCTCCTGTGGGACTGCACTCGTCGAAGCCTGACCGGAGATACCGGAGATACGACGAAAGGACGTCAACAGATGGCTGCAAGCAAGAGACAGACCACGATGGCGAAGCTCGCGCGCGAGCAGTCCGTGCGTGAGCGCAGGGCACGCAAGCAGGAGAAGCGCGACGCGAGAAAGCTCGCCAAGGCCGAGGGCACCCCGATCATGGTGGACTCCGACTCGATGGAGCTTTCCGGCTCGACGGGCACACCAGACCCACCATCCGATTGAGCGACGTGCCGGCGGGCTCGACGAGCGCGACAGGGTCGACGTCCGCTTCGCCACTCGCATCCTCGCGGCCGCGAGCCCCAGCCGCACTCTGAAGCCAGAGGCGCCACTCCCCGGACGCGCGCGTCAAGCGATCCGTTCCGTCCGGGAGATGCGCGCGCGCGGAAGAGGAGCACGACAGCGAGTGCACCCTCGATGCCCCACCGGCGCTCCTGCCACGGAGACGCAACGGCGCGTCGCACATCACGTAGCCAAACACTCTCGTCATACCCGATCGCTAGGTTGGCCGCAATGTCTCGATTCGGAGAAGGAGTCGCGTGTCAGCCCTTACTCGTCTGATCCTCGTCGTCTCGCTCGTCGCCGTGACCACCGCTCCAGCGGCACACGCGGCGGAACGCATGTGGATGGGCTTCCACGACGACCCGGTTCTCCGCTGGGATGCCGGCCGAATCGACGAGCTCGATGCGGCAGCGCAGACCAACGCAACGATCGTGCGGACGTTCGTGACTTGGGCGAACGCAGCGCCGAGAAGGCCCGCGAACCCGTCGAACCCCTTCGATCCGGCCTACATGCTCGACGACGTCGACGAGCTCGTCCGCAACGCCCAGAACCGAGGCATGGAAGTGCTGATCACGATCTGGGGGACGCCGCGCTGGGCCAACGGGGGGAGAACACCCAACTACGTCCCGACGAACATGACCGAGCTACGCCGCTTCGCGCAGGCGCTCTCGGCACGGTATTCGGGGCGCTACCCTGGCTACCCGTTCGTGCGGTTCTACGGGATCTGGAACGAGTCGAACCTCGCCCGGTTTCTCGCCCCGCAGTTCGATGCGCGAGGTGAGATCGTCGCCCCGCGCAACTACGCGAAGCTGGCTGCCGCCGCGTATGCGGGGATCAAGGCCGGAAGCCCGCGGTCTCTCGTCGCGATCGGCGAGACCTCGTCGCACGGTCGCGACAAGCAAGTCCCCAAGCTTTCCGACTCGACCTCGCCGGGCACCTTCGCGCGCCTGCTCGCCGAGGCGAACCCGAGGCTCCAATTCGACGCGTATGCGCACCACCCCTATCCGTATCCGGTGTTCTTCAAGCCCACGCAGCTCGTTCGCTGGCCCAACGTCTCGCTCAAGTCGCTGCCGCGGCTCGAGCGATCGCTCTCCACCTGGTTCCGGCGTGACAACATCCCGATCTGGATCACGGAGTACGGTCACGAGACCAAGCCGGGCGAGCCGCTCGGTGTGACCGAGGCCCAGCAGGCCGACTACCTCCCGCAGGCTGTCGCGCTCGCCAAACGAGACCGACGGGTGGAGATGTTCGTGTGGTTCGTGTTCCGCGACTCGCTGGGCTCGAGCTGGCAGAGCGGGCTCTACCGGAGGAACGGGACACGCAAGCCGGCGCTCGCACGCTGGGCGAGCACCGCACCCCCCGTCGACGCGAGGAACCCCAGTCTGTCCGCGCGCGGGGGGCAAGGAGCGCCTGAGGTGAATCTGACGACAAGGGAGATCTGCGCAACCAACGGCGAGGGCACCGCCGTCGGGATGACCTATCGCGCGCGTCTCGCCGGCAAGCTCGTCAAGGTCGGGCAGATTCAGACGCGGCTGCGCAGCGACTGCTCGATCACGGTGCGACCCGCGTTCACCGTCGCACCCGGCAAGCGGTACGTGATCCAGTTCGACCTCAACACCGAGAACGGCGTCTCGCTCCGACGCACCG
>JBPCLB010000017.1:0-10435 GCA_051003695.1 Gaiella sp.
AGCGTCGGCGCTTACCTCTTCGAGCTCCCGGGACTCGTCCGCTATTCCGAGGCGCTCGCGCTACAGCGCTCGCTCGCAGGCGCCGTCTCGCAGCGGGCGATCCCCGACACGGTGATCCTGCTGGAGCACGAGCCGGTGATCACGCTCGGGCGACGAACCGATCAGGACGCGGAGCTGCACCTGCCCGACGGTGTCGACGTCGAGATCGTCGAGACGAACCGCGGCGGCAAGTCGACCTACCACGGTCCGGGGCAGCTCGTCTGCTACCCGATCCTCGATCTCAACCGTCACGGCCGCGATCTCAAACGCTACGTCCGCGACCTCGAGCGGGCTCTGATCAAGACGCTGTCGTCGTTCGATCTGGTGGGGGAGCCGATCGACGGGCTCACAGGCGTCTGGCTCTCTCCGCCGTCACGCAAGATCGCCTCGATCGGCGTGCACGCCTCGCGCTGGGTCACGACCCACGGCTATGCGCTCAACGTCGATCTCGACCCGACACCCTTCACCGAGTGGATCACCGCCTGCGGGCTCACGGACACGAGGTTCACCTCGATGGCCCTCGAGCTCGGTCGTCCTGTGTCTCTCGCCGAGGTTCGCCCGGCTGCTGTGGCAGCGCTTGGCGAGGTGTTCGGGCTCACGTTCGAGGAGCTCCCGGCCGAGGCCGGGGCAGGCCTGTGGGCCCAACCGGTACATGACAGGCTCGGGATCGGCTGAGCCGTCGCGCTTTACACTGACGTCATGGAGACCTCGCTGCCCGTCGCGGAGCGACCACGCCGTCCCGAATGGCTGAAAGTGCGGGCGCCGAGCGCGGACGGCCGCTACTACGACGTCAAGAAGCTCCTCCACGGCGCGAGCCTCGTCACCGTCTGCGAAGAGGCTCGCTGCCCGAACATCGGCGAATGCTGGGGCCGCGGGACGGCGACGTTCCAGATCCTCGGCGACACGTGTACTCGCGCGTGCCGGTACTGCTACGTCCACTCTGGCCGGCCCGAGCACGCGCCCGATCCGCTCGAGCCGCTCCGCCTCGCCCAGGCGGCGGCAACCATGGGCCTGAAGCACGTCGTCGTCACGTCGGTCGACCGCGACGACCTCCCCGACCGCGGGGCGGGCCACTTCGCTGCCACGATCCGCGCACTGCACACGAAGTTGCCGGGCTGCTCGGTCGAGGTGCTGACGCCGGACTTCCTCGGCGTCGAGGAGGCGGCGCTGCGGACGGTGACCGGGGCGCGTCCCGAGGTCTTCAACCACAACATCGAGACCGTCCGGCGGCTCCACCGCCGAATGCGCGGGGCGAAGGCGAGCTACGACAAGGCGCTCTGGCTGTTGCGGCGGGCGAGGGAGCTCGCCGACTACCCAGTGCTGACGAAGTCGGGAATCATCGTCGGGCTCGGCGAGTCGAACGACGAGATCGTCGAGACGATGCGCGATCTCCGGTCTCACGGCGTCGACGTCGTCACCATCGGCCAATACCTGCAGCCGTCGCAGCAGCACGTGGCGATCGACCGCTGGGTGCATCCGGACGAGTTCGGCTGGCTCCGCGAGCAGGGCGAGGCGCTCGGCTTCGGCTCGGTCTTCGCCGGCCCGCTCGTCCGCTCGAGCTACCGCGCCGACGAGCAGAAGCACGCCGCGCTGGCGCGCGGCACCTGACTACTAGGAAGAACCGACGGCGCGCGGAGGCTCGAGCTCGACATCGATCGGCACGACACCCCCTTCGGCGTCGTCCCACGACTCGAGCCGCAGGCGCTCGCGGAAGAACTCCCACACGGCCCGGCCGGCCGCCATCGTCGGCAGCGCGATCAACACCCCGGCGATCCCGTACAGCTCGCCACCCGCGAGCAAGCCGAAGATCACGAGCAACGGGTGCAAGCGCAGGGCGTTGGCCATCACGTTCGGGACGACCACGTGGCCCTCGATCTGGTAGATGAAGACGAAGAGCGCTGCGACCCAGAAGAAGCCGACGGGATCGACCACGATCGCATAGAGGGCCGGCGGCACCGACGAGAGCCACGGGCCGATGTAGGGGATCACCTCGATGAAGCCCGTCCAGACGCCGAACAGCAGGGCGTAGCGCTCTGCGCCGTCGACGAGGTCAGCTGTCCCGAGCAGCCACATCCCCGCGCCGGCGCTCGAGCCGATCACGACCGAGAGGATTGCCTGACCCTTGACGTATCCCCACAGCGCTCGCTCGATCCGCTGGGTCAGCGGGATCCCGCCGCGCGGTGGGAAACGGCGGTCGATCCCGGCCTCGAGCCGGTTCATGCCGAGCAGCATGTAGATCGAGATCACCATGATCAGGATCAGCGAGAAGAGCAACACGATCAGGGAGAACGCGGCACCCTGGGCGAACGAGATCGCGTCCTGCACATAGCCCGAGATCTCGCCGGCGCCGATGTTCGAGGTCAACTGGTCGAGCTCCTCGTCGATCCTGACCCCCTCGAGCCCGTGGTCGTCGAGCCAGGCTTGCAATCTGTCGATGTCGACCTGCGCGCCCGTCTCACCTCGGGCTGGATTCTCCTCGGTGAGGTAGCGGTCGACGCGCTCCCCGGCCGAGCGAGCCTCGCTGACCACCACCGCGCCGAACGCGACGACGACGCCGACGACGAGGGCGAGGAACACGATGTAGACGGCGAACACCGCAATCCCCCGCGGTAACCGGAGCCTCGCGAGGTCTCGCACGAGGGGATTCAGGGTGAAGGCGATCACACCCGCGGTGAGGAAGAGGAAGAGGACGTGGCCGAGCGTGCGCGCGAGCAGGAACACGAGCACGGCGATCACGGGGAGCCCGACCAGCTGCACCCAACGGGGCACTCGAATCGTCGGAGGAGCCTCGTCCACGCAGATGATCGTAACCTTGCCGCTCCCGGGAACCGATCGCGAGGTCCGGCGGCACATGCGCTACGGTGCTCCGATGGCCTCGCCGCGTTCCCGGCACGTGGCTCGTGTGCGCGCTCGACGGCGCCGCGCGCAGCAGCGCGCCCGAGCGCTCGTTGCGCTCGTCGCGCTCGGCGTGCTGGGGCTGGTGACGCTCCTGCTCACGGCGTTCGACCCGGGGACAGCGCGCACGGCCGAGCCTGCGGCCGCCTTCGTCGTCCTCCCGGACACCGCGACGGGCAGGCCCAACCGGCAGCCGATCGCGACGATCGGCAATCTCCGGCTCGAGCTGCCGATCGCGCAGTCGGCTGTGACGGGGATCGGCTTCCACGGTACTCGCGACGGTGCCCTCGAGCTGCGACCGGTCGGCCGACAGGGGAACGAGGGCCTGCTCGCGCGGCTGTGGCATCGGATCACGAGCGTGCCGGACGACGGCCTCGTCTGGTACCTGCTTGACGGCGATCCGTCGACCGAGGTCGTCGACATCGGCGCCGCTCCGGGGACTGATGTCTATGCGCCCGTCGAGGGCTCGGTCGTCGGGATCGACGAGCTGGTGATCGGGGGTCGCACGATCGGCTCGCGGATCGACATCCGCCCGGCGGCGGCGCCGTCCGTCGTCGTGTCGCTCTCGCAGGTCGCTGCCGACCCGGCGATCGCGGTTGGGTCGCAGGTGCTGGCAGCGAGCTCGAAGCTCGGCACCGCGATCGACATCGCGCGCGTCGAGCGACAGTCGCTGGCAGCGCATACGCGGGGTGACGGAAACAACGTCTCGATCGCCGTCTACGCCTCGCCCGGGTCACTTCCTTAGGCGCTTGAGCGCGCAGGCGTGAGGATCCTCTTCGTCGGCGACGTCGTCGGGCGTCCCGGCCGGGACGCTGTCGAAGGGTTACTGGGGCGACTGCGGGATGAGCGGAACATCGATCTCTGTGTCGCAAACGGCGAGAACGTCGCCGACGGCGTGGGCATCACACCACGTCTCGCCGAGCGGCTGCTGGCGGCCGGGGTGGACGCGATCACCCTCGGAAACCACACCTGGCGGCGTATCGAGATCGCCCCATATCTGCAGGAGTCCGAGCACGTCGTGCGGCCTGCGAACCTCGCTGCCGCCGCGCCCGGCCGCGGTCTCACGCTCGTCGAGGGTCGAGACGGAACAACCGTCGCCGTGCTCAACGTGCTCGGCTCGCTGTACCTCGAGCCGGCGCGCAGCATGTGGGAGCTCGTCGACGCCCTCGTCGACGAGGCGCGGGCCGCGACACCGGTGGTGATCGTCGACGTCCACGCCGAGGCGACGAGCGAGAAGATCGCGCTCGCGCGGTGGCTGGACGGGCGGGTGACGGCGGTGCTCGGCACCCACACGCATGTACAGACCGCGGATGCGCGGATCCAGCGCGGTGGTACGGCGGCGTTGACCGATGTCGGAATGACCGGTCCGCACGACTCGGTGATCGGCGTCGAGGCAGACCTCGCGATCAATCGGATGCGGACGGGCATGCCCGTGCGATTCGAGACAGCTTCCGGAGGCGTTCGCCTCGAGGGAGCGATCGTCACGTGCGACCCGGCTACGGGACGTGCGACGGCGATCGAGCCCCTGCGCCTCCCCTGGCCCTGAACGTTCGCGGTTCCGCTGCGACTGTCGCGGAAGCCGAATCCGGGAAGGAGCTTCGTGGGGGTCGCCGCGTGCCTACCTTGGCGAGCACCACGACCAGCGCGACCAGGACGAGATCACGGCTGAGCACGAGCCATGACGCGAAGGGATCGAATTCCCGGACGAGCTCCCAGTAGTGCGCCGGGAACCAGAGCGCCGTGAGGCCGCACGCGAGGACGTAGAGCGCACCCGCCCACCTCAGCAGCCTGCCGGTAGCCAGCGGGACGAGCAGTAACAGCCAGACCAGGAACTGCGGCGAGAGCACCTTGCCGAGCGCGACGAACGCCGCCACCGACGCAGTGGCCGCGACCACGAAACGCTCCGTGCTCGCCGGCGACCGTGCAAAACGTACCCAGATCCAGCCGAGCGCGCCGATCTGGACGACGGAGAGCAGCGCCGCGACGGCGACCGCTTGGCCCCCGGTGAGATTCTGCGAGCCGTTGCCCGAGCTCCAGTCGAGCTCCAACCCGGTGAGCTGGTGAGTCGCGAGCAGGACCCCCGCGCCGAGGCTCTCGATCTGCAGCGGACGTCCCAACTGACGCCCGATGCTCGAGGCGACGCCATCCGGGGCGACGACTGCAAAGGGGATGTAGACGGCAGACGCGACGCCGAGAGCACACGCTGCGACGAGGAGACCATCCCGTCGCCCGACGTGCCGCCATGTGCGCGCCACGGCGAGTGGGAGGATCACCGCGGGGTAGAGCTTGACGGCTATCGCGAGTCCGAGGACGCACGCTCCGAGCCGGTGACGATCGTGTACGAAAGCGAGCAGAGCGAGAAGAGTCACGAGGGCGGGCAGCAGGTCGAATCGGTCGAGCAACAGCGCGCCGAGCGCGACCGGCGCAAGTGCGAGCGCGGCAAGGACGCCGTACGTCTCCCTGGCCGGGTACCCGAGTCTCTTGCGCACGCGGGCGACGATCAGGATGCCCGCTCCACCCGCAAGAGCCATCAAACCGCCGAACACGAGCCGGTACGGAACCCAGCTCGACGTCGGCAGCGCGGGCGCGACCAGTGCGGGCAGGGAGCCGGGCGGATACTCGAACCGGAAGTCGCGGTACGGAACCTGGCCGGCGGCGATTCGCTCGCCGTAGCTTCGATAAAGAGTGATGTCAGTGATCTGTTCGCCCGAGCGTTCCCAGGCGAGGGCGACTCCAGATGAGAGTGCCACGAAGACCGCGGCAGCGATCGCCGCGGCCAGCGACCGCCCGATGGCGCTACCCGGCACGATCGCGGGTGCTCGGCAGGAGCAGGGCGAGCAGCACGAACGGCAGCACCCAGGGAAGGTAGAGGTAGAACCAGTGCGTGAGCGAGAGCTGCACGGCGAGCAGGATCGCCGCCGTCAGCGCGGCGAGCTCGAGCGGCCCCTTGCGGCGGGGCAGCACCGCTGCGACACCCGCCAGGACGAGCGCAGCGCCCTGCACGACGCGCTGCGGGATCGCGAGGTCTGGAATCCCGGTCGCGTGATACTGCCCCCAGCCCCAGATCGAGAAGGGCGACTCGCGGCCGATCTGGAACGCGAGTGTCCGTTCCCAGAACACCTTCAGCGCCTCACCGAGCGACGGCTCGAGCAGCAGCACGGCGAAGACCCCGAGTGTCGCGAGCCCGAAGCCGAGTCCGAACCGCAACGCCGTCTGTCGTGTCGGGCCAGCCGGGTAGGTGAGCCACAGCGGCGTTGCCGGCAGCGCCGCGAACTTCGTCCACCCTGCCAGCGCACCGGCGACACCGCGGGCGCTCGGTGAGCTCGCGAGCCAGAATCCCCAGACGAGCGTGGCCGGCATGATCGCGTCGTTCGTGTTCGCGAGCAGCGCGTAGGCCGTGAAGGGGTACGCCGCCCAGCCGAATGCGAGCGCCGCCGCGAGCCGGCTGCCGCCGAACCGCAGACCGACGAGCACGAGTCCGAGCAGGGTGAAGAGGTCGAACGCGATCGAGGTCGCGCGAGCCGCCGGGAGCCGGTCCCACTTGCCGTCCCAGCCGAACGCTGCGACAGCAGGAACGTAGGCGAGGTAGGCGAAAGGCCCGTAGGTGTCCCCGCGCGCGTTCGCGGATTCGCAGCGACCGTTCTCCTGAATGCGCTCCCTGATGCGGCCGTCGGCGCCCTCGGCCCCGCACGGCTCTCTTCCGTCGGTGACCGGCATGTGGCCGTATGGCGCTTGGCCGTCGAGGATCCTGTGCCCGCCGATCACTCCCGCATAGCCCACGTCGATCACCGCGCTCGATCCCTCGACGTTCAGGCCGACCCTGAAGCCGACGAGGAACAGCGTCGCCGCGGCGAGCAGCCAGATCGGCCAGACCGCGGTCGCAGGACGAAGAGGGCGACCGCGGAACCCGATCCACGCGGCGCGGAGCACCAAGTACAGGCTAGGTGGCACCGCAAGTGCGCCGGACTGGAACACCTTGCCGTCGTTGAAGAACGCCAGTGAGATACCGAACGATGCAAGCGCGAGAAGATCGAGGTTCCGCAGCGACCATGGCCGCCGGAGATCGGCGAGCCCGACCACGAAGACGATCGTCAGCAACAGCCAGACCGGCCACGACGTGAGCGTCTCGCCGCCGAAGGCCCCCGGTCTGCCGCGCGCCATCTTCCATGCGACCTGGGGACCTGTCCACGCCTCGGTCACGAACCCGGTCCGGTCGTCGACCGTTCCCGTCGCGACCTCTCCCGCCTCCCCCGACCAGACGTGCACCGTCCAGGTGCCGCGCTCCTCGTCGTAGCTCGCGTCCGTCCGCGGCCCCGGCGGATACCGGTCGAGCCAGTCTGCTACCTGCTCGTGCGCTAGCACCCCGGCGACGGCTCGTGCCTCTGTCAGCGACGGTGACCCCGTTGCCGTGGCCGCGGGCGCGGCGAGAACTGCGACGACAACGCTTGCGAGGGCAGCGACGCGCCGGATTACTGGCGCCGGAACGACCACAGGCGATTGCCGACGAAGTTGATCGGCGTCACCAGCACGATCGCGATTGCTTGGGCGAGGAGCTCACCGACGCCCGCCTCGACGAGCAGATACAGCACCACGAGGTTCGCGACGAGCGCGAGCGCCGAGACGATGAAGAAGCGCAGGCCCTGGAAGACGACGCTGGCCCGGCGCTCGCGGAAGGTCCAGTGGCGGTTGAGAACGTAGTTGTTCGTGACCGCGACGAGGAACGAGCCGATTGCGGCGACCGCATAGTGCGCTTCGAAGCCTCGTAAGAGCACCGTATAGACGAGCAAATTGACGCCGTAACCGCTCGCGCCGACGGCGCAGAACTTGGCGAGTTGCTCCCAGTTCGCGCGCATGCGAAGGGCGTCCCGGAGGGGCGGCCGGGGCAGCTGGGCGGTCGTTGCGGCCGGCTCGTCTCGAGGCATCGGGCGAGGGTAGCGATTCTTTCCGGAACGTCGTGTCAGACCTCGCGTCAGTCCGGGTGCCCGGCGACGCCGCGCAACGGCACGAAGCGGCACCGGAGCCCTGCGGTGGTCGTCGTCTGGTCTCCGCGCCGCTCGACGAGGACGAGCCGCTGGCCGCTCGGCGGACCGACGGGGCAGACGAGCCGGCCGCCGTCAGCCAGGCGCTCGACCAGCAGCGCTGGCAGCTCCGGGGCCGCAGCCGAGACGAGAATCGCGTCGAACGATTCGCAGGCGTCTCCCAACGAGCCGTCGCCCGTGCGCACCTCGACGTCGGCGTGTCCGGTCTCCACCAGCGCGACCCGCGCTGTGGCGGCGAGCTCCGGGATCACCTCGAAGGAGACGACGAGCGCAGCGAGCTCGTCGAGCACCGCCGCCGCGTAACCCGAGCCCGTGCCCACCTCGAGGACGCGCTCGTCACCTCTCAGCTCGAGCAGCTCGCACATCGCCGCGACGACGTAGGGCTGCGAGATCGTCTGGCCGTGCCCGAGCGGGAGCGCGCCGTCGTCGTAGGCCCGATGCCGACTAGCCGCAGGGACGAACGCCTCGCGCGGGACGCGGCTCATCGCAGCGAGGACGCGGGAGTCGCGGATCCCTCGCCTCCGCAGCTGGCGCGCGACCATCTGCCTGCGGTGACGATCGAGGTCAGGCGGCACGGTCCAGCGCGTACGCAGGGACGTCGACGCCGAAGTGGGCCAGCACCAGCGGAGCCACGTCGACGATGCTCCGCGGTAGCCGGTCGAGTCCGACCGTGATCATCGGCACCTCGGAGTCGCCGCGCACGAGTGAGCCGTGCGAGCCCCCGCCACGGTGATGCCTGCCCGCCATGTCCGAGAACTCCCAGCCCTCCGTGGCCGAGACGAGCACCTCTCCTGCGTTCGGACAGTGCAGCGCCGCCCAGAGCCGAGCGACACCGTCGGGGTGGTCGACGATTCGAGCGTCCCCGAATGGCTCGAATTCGGATCCGGTGTGACCGATGCGCAGCTCCTCGCCCCCGCGGCGCGCGACCGCCTCGCCGTCCTCGAGGAACGCGACGAGCTCCGCGCCCGGCTCGGCGTCGAGCCGCTCCGCGACGGTTCGGACCGCCGGTGCCTTCGCGTCGAGCCGATAGATCTGCGCGGCTCGATTCGCCGCCGTGACGAGAATCCCGTCGTCGTGACGGAAGTGATCGCGGAGGGTCGCCGTCCGATCGACTCTCGTCTGGCCGTGGTCTGCGAGCACGACGATCGCATATCGCTCGAGGAACCGCTCCATGCCCCCGGCCGCGTCGAGCAGCGCCCCGACTGCCGCATCGCAGCGGGTCAGGACGTCGACTGCGGTATCGGGTCCGGAGGCGTGCGACGCGTAGTCGTAGTCGGAGAGGTAGTAGAGGAGGAAGTCGAAAGCGTCCCGCGTGACGAGCCAGCGTCCGACGGCGACGGCGTACGCGTCGATCGACCCGGCCGGCCGATTGCGAAACGAGAGCGGCGCGCCGGTTCGGTCGGACGCGAACAGGTTGTACAAGAAGAACCCCTCCGGCCCCTGCACGGTGCCGAGCCACGGCAGCAGCGAGCGGTGCGAGGTTCTGCCGCGGTACGCCGTGAAGTTGACTGCCGCGGTGCGCAGGCCCGCGTCCGCGAGTGCCTCGAAGAGTGTCACGGCAGACCGGCCGAGATGATCGGCGTTGAGGCCAACGAGCGTGTCGCGCAGCGTTTGCGTGAGTCCCGCGGCTCGTGCTGCGCCGAACGACGACCCGTACTCGACGAGTCGTCGCTCGTTTCGGTGCCACCAGACGAGATGGGGGATCTCGTGCACGTCGGAGTGCGCACCGGTCGCGATCGACGAGAGACAGACCGGCGTCAACGAGGGAAACGTGGAGATCGCACGCCCGTAGGCCCCGGCGGCCGCGAGCTCCGCCAGCCGCGGAGCCGACCCGTCCGCCATCGCGCCTTCCAGCATCGACGGGGTGAGCCCGTCGATCACGGCGAGGACGAGCTTGCGCTTCGAGCTCATTTCGCCAGTGTGCGCAGACCTGCGAAGCGCTCACCGTCGCGACGCGCCCTGCGCGCAGCCGCCCCTGGGACGAGGAGTGCGATCAGATAGCCCACGAGCGGCACGAGGGCGAGCGCCGCGAGCACGAGCGCTGCTCCTCCGAGCAGAAGCGCGGTCCCGCCCGCAGTCGCGCCGCGGCGCAGCGCGCCCCGCACGACCACCGCAGCGGAGATCGCTCCCACGACCGCGCCGAGCATTCCACCCGGGAGACCAAGCCAGCCTTGGATCAGGTAGCCGACGAGGGCGCCGATCGCGACTGCGACCGCCGCTGCGACCGCGATTCCCCCCCGTCGCGCGGCGAGGAGACCCGCGACCCCGACACCGAGCCCCACGCCGAGCCCCACGGCGATCCCTACCGGATACCAGTCACCCATTCGGTCGAAGTCTAAGGGCGAGACATTCGCCTCTTGCGACGTGCCGGGTGGGAGGTGGGGTCTGACCCTCGGGTCGGACCCCACGATTCGCGCATTCGCCGGTCGCGGCGCGCGCGAGCTCGGACGCTGCGAGAATCC
>JBPCLB010000018.1:0-5884 GCA_051003695.1 Gaiella sp.
CTGGCGACCGCGTCGGGTCTGCTACTCGGCACGACGGGCCTCTCCATGGCTCTCGGCGCGCTGATCGGCTGGCTCGCGGGCGGGGCGGGGATCGGACTGCTCGTGGGCGCGATCGTCGGGATCCCGCTCGCCGTCGCGGTCGTCTACATCGTCTACACGCGAAGCCCGAGATGATCGCGGACGTGATCTCCACGCGACGGCCTGTGCCGAGCAGGCTCGCTCCCGCGCTCGCGGGCTCGCTCGTGATCGCGCTCGCGCTGCCGGTGTTCCTCGTTGCCGGCTTGCCCTTCGGCGGCTGGGCGCTCGCGGCGACTCTGTGGGTCGCAGGGCAGCTCCTCGCGATGTTACTGACGCGGCTACCACTCGACCCCGGTAACCTCGCCGCCGCGAGCATGCGGGGAATCGGCACCAGCTTCAGAGCGTTCGCGGTGGGGATTCCCCTCGTCGCGGTCACCGTTTCCGACGAGCGCGTCGGGATCGCCGCCGCCCTGCTATACGCGCTCGCGTTCTCGCTCGAGCTGGCGGTCTCGCTGATCGTGTTCTTCGGCTCGGCAGCGCGCGCATGACCCGGCTCTTCGTCGTCGCCACGAGCCTCTTGCTGGCGCTGCCGTCGCTCGCGCTCGCGGCGACCACGGAGGGCGCGGAGGAGGAGTTCGACCCGGCGCACGAGTGGGAGCTGCAGACCTGGATCGATCTCCCTCTCGGGCTCGACGTCAACAAGGCCGTCGCCTATGTGATGCTCGGGACGATCGTGACGTGCTTGCTCGGCATCTTCCTGATGCGGGTGAAGCTCGGACGGGATCCCGACAAGCGCCAGGCGCTCGGCGAGATGGTCTACGAGGTTGCGCAGGTGCAGGTGGCAGAGCAAGGCCTGCCGACGAAGGCGATCGGCCGCTGGTTCCCGTACGTCGCCACGCTGATGATCTTCATCTGGGTCGTCAACATGCTCGGCTTCATTCCCCTGCCACTCTCCGACGAGACGGTCGAGATCGGCGGGCTCGACCTACCGACGCTCGGGATCTTCGCCGCGACGTCGACCCTGTCCGTGACCTTGGCGCTCGCCTTGATGACCTGGATCTTCACCCACGTCGAAGGGATCAGGGCGAACGGAGTCGGCGGATACCTGAAGAGCTGGATCCCGGACGTACCGAGGGCAATGCTGCCGCTGATCGTGCCGCTCGAGATCCTCGGGCAGTTCATGCGTCTGATCAGCCTCAGCGTCAGGCTCTACGCCAACATGCTCGCCGGCCACATGCTGATCCTGACGTTCATCGGCCTCATCTTCCTGACCCACTGGGCCGTGTTCCCCTTCTCGGTGCTGATGGGCACGGTCTTCTACCTGTTCGAGGTCGTGATCGTCGTCTCGATTCAGGCTTATATCTTCGCTGCGTTGTCCGCCATCTACATCGGCTCGGCGATCGAGCCGGAACACTAAGGAGGAATCACCCGATGCTGTCCTCGTTCTTCTTTCTCGCCGAGACCACCGGTGACGTCGCGGACGCCGGCAAGGCGATCGCACTCGCGCTCGGGATCGGCCTCGGCGCCCTCGGCGCCGGCGTCGGGATCGGCAACATCTTCGGGTCGATGATCCAGGCCGTCGCCCGTCAGCCCGAGCTCCGCGGAGAGCTCCAGGGCATCCAGTGGCTCGGGTTCGCGCTGACCGAGGCTGTCGTCTTCTACGGCCTGATCGGCGGCCTGCTCGCCTTCGTGCTCATCTAGCGCATCGATGCTGAATCTGCTCGCACAGACCGCCGAAGGGGCGGACGAGGGAGGGAGCGGCCTGATCGAGGTCGTCCCCGGCCTGATGATCTGGACGCTGATCTGCTTCGCGATCGCGTTCTTCGTGTTGCGGAAGTTCGCGTTCGGCCCGATCCAGAAGACGATCGACGATCGGCGCGAGCGGATCCGCCAGGCTGTCGACGAGGCGGACAACGCCCGGAGCGAGGCGCGCGAGCTGCTCGAGCAGAACCGTGCCGTGCTCGCCCAGGCGAAGTCCGAGGCGGGGGAGATACTCACTGAGGCACGCAAGGTGGCCGATTCCCAGCTCGCCCGTGCGAAGGAGGAGGCCGAGGTCGAGCGCCAGCGGCGCCTCGAGGACACGAAGAAGCAGATCGACGCCGAGACGACCCGCGCACTCGGTCAGATCCGCGCCGAGGTCGCCGAGCTGACGATCGAGGCGACCGAGCGCGTGATCGGCAGGGTGCTCGACGCCGAGGATCAGCGGCGACTCGTCGACGAAGCGATCGAAGGGCTCGATTTCTCCGCGCTCGAGCGAGGACGGAACTAGCCGTATGGCGGTTGCCGACCGGCTGTATGCGCGATCTCTCTTCGAGGCTGCGCGCGACCACGGACGAGTCGCGGAGGTTCGGCAGCAGCTCGCCGAGCTCGCAGCCGCCGTCGGCGGCTCGCCCGAGCTCGAAGGCTTTCTCGCGAATCCGCAGGTCGACACCGCGGCGAAGTCCGCCGTGCTCGGCGAGCTCACCGACGGCGCCGATCAACTCGTCTCGAACTTCGCTCGGCTGGTCGCGAGCAAGGGCCGGGCCGCCCAGCTGCGAGCAATGGCGGTCGAGTTCGACTCGATCGCCGACGCGGCCGAGGGTCGCATCGCGGTGGAGCTGACGACCGCGCACGAGCTCACCGACGACGAGGCTGCCGACATCGTGCGCAAGATCGAGCAGACCTCCGGACGGTCGGTCGATGCCTCGCGCTCGGTCGACCCTGGCCTGCTCGGCGGCGTGATCCTGCAGGCCGGCTCGATGCGCGTCGACGCCTCGGTGCGTGGACGGCTCGATCGTCTGCGCCGCGACCTCCTCGTGCGTGGGTGAACCCATCCCACGAGCCCCCTCCTTCGCAATTCGTGGACTCCGACGTGGTATGACGGCTCCCGCCGGGCAAAGCCCGGCTCCGCCGAGACAGAAGCTTGATCCGGACAAAAGAGCATCGAAGGAGCAACTGTGAAGCTACGCCCCGAGGAAATCACCTCGATCCTCAAGCAGCGGATCGAGCAGTACGACGTCGAGACCGATCTCTCCGAGGTCGGCAGCGTCCTGCAGGTCGGTGACGGGATCGCCCGCGTCCACGGGCTCGAGAACTGCGTCTCGCTCGAGCGGCTCGAGTTCGAGCACGGTGTCGTCGGGATCGCCTTCAACCTCGAGGAGGCGAACGTCGGCGTCGCGCTCTTCGGCCAGTGGCAGCACGTCAAGGAGGGCGAGCCCGTCCGGCGCACCGGCGAGGTGATGAGCGTTCCGGTCGGCGACGGGCTACTCGGGCGCGTCGTCGACCCGCTCGGCAATCCGCTCGACGGGCTCGGTGCGATCGAGACGAGCGAGACGCGACCGCTCGAGTTCAAGGCGCCCGGCGTGATCCAGCGCAAGCCGGTGACAGAGCCGCTCCAGACCGGGCTCAAGGCGATCGACTCGATGATCCCGATCGGCCGCGGCCAGCGTGAGCTGATCATCGGCGACCGCGGCACCGGCAAGACCGCCGTCGGTGTCGACACGATCATCAACCAGCGCGGCGGCGACGTGATCTGCATCTACGTCGCGATCGGCCAGAAGGCGTCGACGGTCGTCCAGGTCGTCGAGCGGCTGCGGGACGTGGGTGCGATGGACTACACGGTCGTGATCTCGGCGCCCGCACAGGAGGCTGCGCCGATCAAGTGGATGGCCCCGTTCGCCGGCGCTGCGATCGGTGAGCACTTCCTCTACAACGGCAAGCACGCCCTCGTCATCTACGACGACCTCACGAAGCATGCGGACGCCTATCGGCAGCTCTCGCTCCTGCTGCGAAGGCCGCCGGGTCGCGAGGCTTTCCCCGGCGACGTCTTCTATCTCCACTCCCGGTTGCTCGAGCGCGCATGCAAGCTCAACGACGAGCTCGGCGGGGGCTCGCTGACCGCATTGCCCGTGATCGAGACCCAGGCAGGCGATGTCTCCGCGTACATCCCCACGAACGTGATCTCGATCACCGACGGGCAGATCTTCCTCGAGGCCAGCCTCTTCTACTCGGGGATCCGTCCGGCGATCAACGTCGGCATCTCCGTCTCCCGCGTCGGCGGAAACGCCCAGACGAAGGCGATGAAGAAGGTGGCAGGCCGTCTGCGGCTCGATCTCGCGCAATACCGCGAGCTGGAGGCGTTCTCCCAGTTCGGCTCCGAGCTCGACGCCTCGACGCAGCAGTCGCTCGCCCGGGGCGAGCGGATGGTCGCGACCCTGAACCAGCCGCAGTACCAGCCCTGGGCCGTCGAGGAGCAGGTCGTCGCGATCTACGCGGGGATCAACGGCTACCTCGACAAGGTGCCCGTCGCCCAGGTGCCCCGCTTCCAGGAGGAGCTCCGCGAGAGTTTCCGCTCCGACGGAACGGTGTACCAGACGATCCGCGACTCAGGGGACGTCGCCGACGACACCGTCGAGCAGCTCGACGCGGCGCTGAAGAAGTTCGTGGACGGGTTCAACATCGAGGAGGAGAAGGGCATTGTCTAGGGGTGCTTCTCGCTTCGCGAGAATCACCTAGGCAGGAGCCCGGGAGCAGATGGCATCGGTTCAGGATTACAAGCGCCGGATTCGGTCCGTTCGCAACACGCGCAAGATCACGCGGGCGATGGAGCTCGTCGCCGCCGCCAAGCTGCGGCGGGCGCAGAGCCGCATCGAGGCGATGCGGCCGTACGCCGACACGATGAACGAGTTGATCGCGGGCGTCGGACGCGCGGCCGGCTCGGTGCGCGGGCTCCCGTTGCTCCAGCAGCGCGAGAGCGTCGAGAACGTCTTGATCGTCCCGCTCAGCGGCGATCGCGGGCTTGCCGGTGCGTTCAACGCGCAGGTGTCACGTCGCGCGTTCGCGCTGGAGCGGAAGCTCCAGGGGGAGAGCGCGAAGGTGCGCTTCCTCGCCGTCGGCAAGAAGGGGCGCTCGACCCTCACCTTTCGGCGGCGCACGATCGACGGGGCATTCGTCGGCTTCACCGACAGCCCCCGCTACGCCGACGCGCAGGCGATCGCTCACCGTGCCGCAGAGCTCTTCGTCGAGGGGGAGGTCGATCGCGTCGTCCTCGTCTACAACACGTTCGTCTCGGCACTCACGCAGACCGTGACCGAGCAGGAGATCCTGCCGATCTCCGCCGACATCCTCGAGGCGGACGAGGATGAGCGCGCGCAGGACGCGCTCCACGGTGACTTCATCTTCGAGCCCGAGCCCGAGCAGATCCTCGAGCGGCTGCTCCCCGTCTACGTCGAGACGCAGATCTACCGTGCGCTGCTCGAGTCCTCGGCCTCGGAGCAGGGCGCGCGGATGACCGCGATGCGGAACGCCTCGAAGAACGCCGAGGAGCTCGTCGACCGGCTGACGCTCGAGATGAACCGGGCCCGCCAGGCCGAGATCACGCAGGAGATCCTCGAAGTGGTCGCCGGGGCCGACGCGTTGAGTTGACGGACCAGCTTGCGGGAACTCGCGACGCCAGGCGGGGTGACTCTATACTCGCGCGATGCGTCGGGTCGCGTCTCGGTTCAGGATTGGGTGCAATTGAGCACTGCCGGGGCCCTCGTCGGGCAGGGCATCGCTCGGGGGCGAACTCCGCGACAGCTCTTTTGGGGACGCTTCAAGCAAGATCGCGCAGCGCTCGCGGGGATCGTCGTGATCGCGATTTTCGTGGTGCTCGCCCTGATCGGCGGGCCAATTGCCGAGAGGATCACGGGCCATCCGCAGAACGAGCCGTACTCCGCAACGATGACCGACGAGTTCGGCTTTCCGAAAGGGCCAAACACGGAGTTCTGGTTCGGCGCCGACGCGTCGGGCCGTGATCTCTTCGTGCGGACGCTCTACGGCGCGCGGACATCGCTCGTCGTCGGGATCGTGGGCTCCGGGATCTCGGTCTTTATCGGACTCGTGGTCG
>JBPCLB010000019.1:0-5749 GCA_051003695.1 Gaiella sp.
GAGGCGTTCCTCGCCCTCGTGCCGCGCGGTGATGTCTCGTGCGACCGCGTACAGCGATGCGGAGCTTTCGTCTGGTCGAACCATCCACTCGAGCCACCGATACGTGCCGTCACGGTGGCGATAGCGGTTCTGGAAGTTGATCGAGTCCTCGCCGAGGGCAGTGAGCTTTGCGGTCTCGGCGATCGTCGCCTCCCGATCGAACAGCCAGCTCGCGCGGCGGAGCCGACCCTGCCGAGAGCGACACCGTTGCATGCGTCATCTACTATCGGCCGCCGTTACGACAGACTTGACGCCTATCCACTCTCGCTCGCCGGCCGAACGCGAGAGCTGACCGGCTGCCCATGCCTGACGCCCAGGGTGGCATTTCGACTCCGAGGGCCGTGGGGGCTCCAGTCTCGATGGGACGCGTGTCCTCGCGTCAGGCAGAGGCAGGAGTGGATTCACGATCGGGCCGCGAGGAGCCTCGGCAACTGGGGCTGCCGCTCCGAGAGTGCCGACTCCAACCCCCGCCGGTAGGAATCGAATTCGTCGTAGAACGCGTCCGCCGATCGCCCGAACGAGGCTGCGAGGGCCGTCTGCCACGCCGTCCCGCTGCCGACCGCCTCGAAGTAGGCAATTGAGCCGGACGTCTGCGAGCCGCAGGGTGCCACCCTCGACAACCGCGAGAAACGCGAAGTACTCCGGTGCGCCCTCGAGCAGCCACCAGGGGCCGGACGTCGAATCCGCCGAACCATTGCGCCTCGCGCGTGACCTCGTACTGAAGGAGGTTGAACGCCTCGTGCGCAGCGATCTTCAGGCGCCGCCCGCTGTCCGACCCCACGAACCAGCTCGGGCCGAGCCAGATCTTGCGCGGGATCGCGTGACCGACCTGGCCCCATTCCCACAGCCGGCGCGCCTCCTCGTCAGAAGTGGGCCTCGTCGGCGGTAGGTGCGACCGGCTCTGCTTCAGATTCGATAGTCGCTTTTGTTTGTATAGTGTTGGGCCTCGAGCCATCCCCTCAAGGAGTCACGCATGTCCGTCCTCGAAGAGGTCATCGCCGCGAACGAGGAATACGTCCGCACCTTCGGCAACAAAGGCGAACTGGCGCTCCCGCCCGCGCGGCGCTTCGCGATCCTCACCTGCATGGACGCCCGGCTAGACCCCGCAAAATACGCGGGTCTGAGCGAAGGCGACGCTCACGTGATCCGCAACGCGGGAGGTCGTGCAAGCGATGACGCGATCCGGTCTCTCGTCATTTCCTACAAGCTTCTCGGCACCGCCGAATGGTTTGTCATTCACCACTCAGACTGCGGAATGGAATTCTTCACCAACGACCTCATGGGCGACCTGCTCTCCCAGAGCCTCGAGACGGCAGCGCTTGGCCCAACCGGCTTCCGAGACACAGGCGCAGGCCCCGGATCGACAGCCGGTAGAGACATCGATTGGCTAACGATCGCCGATCGCGAGCAGAGTGTCGTGGAGGACGTGCGCAGCATTCGCGACCATCCGCTCGTGCCCCCGCGCATCCCGATCTACGGCTACGTCTACAACGTCAAGACCGGTGCCCTCGAGGAGGTAACGGAAGCTACCCAGGTGGGCCGGCCCGTCTGACGCTCCCATCGACGACGGGACAGGATCCCCCGGGCGGTAGCAGTCTTCGAGCCGGGTGGCGAAGGTGGAATCGTCAACTCGGTGTGCGAGCTCGAGGCTGAGCTCGTCGCCTACGCGGCTGCGAGCCAGCATCATCGAGCGATCGTACGGTCGTTTTACGGGGCCTCGTGTGGGGGTTGCATTCCGTCGAACCGCGGTGTAAAAAGTGGGCCGTTTGATCGTTTGGCTCGGCGCCGGCTCGCCTACGGGTCGCTGCCGGTGTGACATGGAAGACGTGCGCCGAAGGCTCAGACCGGGTGTTCGGCGGGCGTTCGGAAGAGTACTTCGACTCGTTCGGGAGGATTCCATGGAGCGTCAGGTCGGGTCAGGGGGGCGTAGGCCACCGAGCACAGGTCTTGACGACAGCAGCGCGATCGAGGATGTCACCGTGAGCCGACCGCGAGGCGGTGTCGCGGTGGTCGAGTTGCAGGGTGAGCACGACTCGTGTACCGACATCGAGTTTGGGCGCCTGCTGGAAGAGCTGACAGGCAGGAATCGGCTCGTGGTGATCGACGTGTCGGGGGCCAAGTTCATCGACTCCTCGGTGCTGCACAACCTGGTCAAAGCCGACAGCAATGCTCGAGACGCGGGGAAGCGGCTGGTTCTACAGATGGGGACTGCGGCGATCGTGCGACAGGCGCTCGAGGTGAGCGGGCTGCTCGAGCACCTCGACTGCGCAGGCTCGCGTGAGGAGGCACTTCTCCAGCCGGACAGCTAACCGCCGGTTTCGAGTCGCGCGCACCGGGGAAGGTGGAGAAGAGGTGATGCGGCAGTCGCCGTCTCACCGGAGATCCCGCGACCGGAAGTGAGGTGATCGAGACGCACCTGTGGCCTCTCACGATCACTCTCGGGAGCGACGTCTGTCACCTCCAGGACATCCGTCGCTCGATGGACGCGTGGCTCGAAACCGAAGGGTGCGACGACGAGACACGGAAAGCGATCGTGCTCGCTACCCATGAAGCAGCCGCCAACGCGATCGAGCACAGCCAGACCAACTCCGAAATCACGGTGCGCGCCCGGACCGACGACGGCCTGATTGTGCTCGAGGTCAGTGATCACGGCCAGTGGAAGCACGAACCACCCGACTTCGACCAACGCGGCCGCGGGCTGATGATGATCTCCCGGCTGGTGGACGAACTGGAGATCGACGCCGACGGCCCAGGCACCACGATCCGGATGATGGTGCGCCGGGACGGTAACGACGCTAGGTCATTCGTGTGATTTGAGGGCTAGCGCGACGGCTTCGTCGATCGTCAGCGCCCGGCCTTGTTTCCATGCTTCGGCGAAGGCGTCTTGCGTCATCCGGGCCCGGATCGCTGTGAGCGTCTGCTCGTTCATCCTCGTGACCCAGGCCTCGCTGACGCCGATCTGCTCTCGCAGAGCCTCGAAGCAGGAGAGAAGCCGGGCGGCCGTATCGGCTTTGCCGGCGAGCACGGCGAAGGTACTGGCGCTGCGACAGAGACTCTGCGCGATCCCCTGGAGAGAGCCGAGGTCGCGACAGGCGAGAAGGTTCTGTTTCCCGAGCGCGAGCGCGTCCTCGACCCGGCCCTGCTCGAAAGCGATCATCGCCAGCGAACCCCACGTCGCCGCCTCCGTGTCCTTGTAGCCGAGTGCTTGCGCCTCAGCGAGGTTCGATTCGTGTAGTGCGCGTGCGCGCTCGAGGTCGTTGCCACTGTGGTAGGTGAATGCGAGAGTGCGCATCGCAGCGACTGTGTTGTACTCGTCGCCGGCTTGGCGGAAGAGCGCCAGACTCTCCTCGGCGAGCTGCTGCGCCCGCTCGAGGTCTCCTTCCTCGATGGCGGCCACACAGAGCAGGTTGAGAGCCAGAGCCGTGCCCCGCGGGTCGCCAAGGCCGCGATGGAGCTCGAGCGCCCGCTCCGCGATCGATCTGGCTGCCGTAACGTCTCCGCTCCCGTACGCCATGAAGGCTGCTCCGGTGAGAGCCCTGGCGCGGGCCGCTGTCGGACGCTCTTGGCCTTGGAGCGCACTCTCGAGACGGTGCCTGCCCTCGGCGACATGGCCCCCCGAGTGCCAGAAGTCCGCCAGCGCACCTGCCAGCCGCAGGACAAGCTCGTTCTCCCCTGAGGATGCGAAGTGATCGAGCGCTGTGCGAAGGTTGTCGTGCTCCTGCTCCAGCCGTCCGATCCATTCGCCCGAGTACACGTGGGTGTTGAGCCAGGCTTCTTCGCCGAGTGCAAGGAAGTGTTCGGCGTGTCGGCGCCGTAACCGGTCGGCCTCACCGGATTCCTCCAGCCGCTCGAGCGCGTACTCGCGGATCGTCTCCAGCATCCAGAAGCGGTCGCCCTCGCGGACGCGAACCAGGCTCTTGTCGACGAGCGACTCGAGCGTGTCGAGATCCGCGCCGCACACCGCTTCGGCCGATTCGAGCCTACAGCCGCCCGCGAAGACCGCGAGTCGTGCGAAGAGCCGTTGCTCGTCCCCGTCGAGCAGTTCGTGGCTCCACTGGATCGTCGCGCGCAAGGTCTGCTGGCGAGGGTCGACGCCGCGACCAGCCTTGAGCAGATCCAACCGTTGCGAGAGCCGCTCGATGAGAGCCTCGGGCGAGAGTACTCGGACCCGCGCCGCCGCCAGTTCGAGCGCGAGCGGCAGGTTCTCGAGCCGCGCGCAGAGCTCCGGTACCGCATCACTCGCGACGAAGCTCGGCAGCGCCGCCCTTGCCCGCGCCACGAAGAGCTCCGTCCCGTCACCTGGCTCGAGCGGCGGGACCGGATAGGCCTGCTCGCCGGGAACGCGAAGCAGCTCGCGGCTCGTCACGAGCAGATGGACGTTGGGGCAGGACGCGAGCAGCTCGGAGAGGCGGGGTGCTGCCTCGATGACGTGCTCGAAGTTGTCGAGCAGAAGCAGCAGCGACTTCCCGGCAACGTGCTCCGCTAGACCGTCCTCGGCTCCGAACGCTTGACCCGCGGTCACCATGACGAGCTTGGGGTCACTCAGCGGCGCCAGCGACACCCAGAAGATCCCGTCCGGGTAGCGCTCTGCAGCCTCCGCGGCCGCCTGCAACCCGAGACGTGTCTTGCCCGTCCCTCCCGGCCCCGTCAGGGTGAGAAGGCGAGCATGCTCCATCAACCCGGACACCTCGACTAGCTCCTGCTCGCGGCCGAGGAACGGCGTCGCCGGAATCGGCAGGTTCGTTCGGTAGAGACTCTTCAGCGGCGGGAACTCCTTGTCGCCGAGCTGGTAGATCCGCTCGGGCGCGGCCAGGTCCTTCAGGCGGTGCTCGCCGAGGTCCCGCAGCCCGTCGTTGCCGAGCAGCGCAGCCGTGGACGTCGAGATGAGCACCTGCCCGCCGTGTCCCGCCGCCGCGATCCGCGCCGCGCGATGCACGTCGACGCCGACGTACCCCTCTCGGCCCACATGCGGCGTGCCCGTGTGGACGCCCATTCGCACTCGGATCGCGCCCGTTGAGAGCTCCTCGAGCGCCGCGGCAGCGGCCGCGAGCGCGCTCGGCGCAGTTGGAAAGGCAACGAAGAACGCGTCTCCTTGCGTATCGACCTCGACGCCACCGTGCGCGCCGAAAGTCGCGCGCAATACCCGCCGGTGGTGAAATAAAGCCTCGGCGTACGCCTCGGCACCCAGCTCGTGCAACAGCCTTGTCGAGCCCTCCACGTCGGTGAACAGAAAGGTGACGGTTCCGGAGGGGAGAACCCGCTGCACAGGCAACACCGCGCGATCATCGCATCCGCTGAGGACCCGACCGCACCAGTGACGCGGACGCCCCGACTCGATCTCGGTGTCCGAAAAGAAGAACGCCCCGCCCGGGTCAGACCGTCATTCGTGCTCGCGCGGCGCGATCCGGTGCGCCTCAGTCGAAGACACTGGGCCGCGGGCGCGTCTTGCCGCAGCGAGGCGGGTGCGCAATGATCGCGGTGTGGAGTCGATCCTCGAGGCGATCGGGAACACACCCCTTGTTCGCCTGCGCGGTTGCGCGCCGGCGAACGGGGCCGAGTTGTGGTTGAAGCTCGAGTACCGCAATCCGACCGGGTCGATGAAGGATCGGATGGCGCTCGCGATGGTCGAGGGTGCCGAGCGGGACGGGCTGCTCTCGCCGGGTGAGACCGTCGTCGAGTACACGGGTGGGAGCACCGGGCCGGCGCTCGC
>JBPCLB010000020.1:0-8725 GCA_051003695.1 Gaiella sp.
TACGACGCGCAGACGCTGCCGCAGCTCGCCGCGCATTTCTACCGACAGTCGGTCGAGGAGCGAAATCACGCGATGATGATGGTGCAGTACCTGCTCGATGCCGACGAGCAGGTGATCGTGCCCGCGGTCGAAGCGCCGCAGACGACGTTCTCCGATCTCGTCTCGCCGGTGCAACTTGCGCTCGAGCAGGAGAAGCGAGTCACCGCTCAGATCCAGCAGCTCGCGCTCACCGCGCGCGAGCAGGGCGATCTCGTCGCGGAGCAGTTCATGCACTGGTTCTTGCAGGAGCAACGCGAGGAGGTTTCCTCGATGTCCGGATTGCTCGACGTCGTCGAGCGGTCCCGGGACAACGTGATGCACGTCGAGGATTACCTCGCCCGCGAGTCGGGTGGCACGAACCCGCTCGAGGCCGGCTCGCCGCCTGCGGCCGGCGGCGCGCTGTAACGCGCAAGGCCGGGATCGCTGTGACTCGGCCGGACGGAGACCGATGAAGTCGATCAGCGTCCGCACCGAGCGGCAGAGCCAGCTCGTCGACATCACGAGCGAGGTGGCCGGCGCGATCGGTAAAGGCGCGTCAGGGTCGGCCGTGCTCGTCTACGTGCCGCACACGACGGCGGGAGTGACCATCAACGAGCACGCCGATCCGGCGGTCGCGCGCGATTTCGAGGCCGCGCTCGAGCGGATCGTGCCGGCCGACTGGTCCTGGCAGCACGTCGAAGAGGGGGAGGAGAACGCGCCCACGCACATCCGCGCGGCGTTCATGGGACCGTCGGTGATCGTGCCCCTGCGCGAGGACGGGACGATGGCGCTCGGAACGTGGCAGGGAATCTTCTTCTGCGAGTTCGACGGGCCTCGCGAGCGGTCGGTGCACGTGTCGGTGCTCGCCTGAACGATTCGAGGACGAAGGCGTACAGTCGGGAGCCTCTTCCTGCCCTGACCGGCGCCGGCGTGACGCCCCCCGGACTTCGACTCTCGGTCTCCCGTTCTCACCGCTACCCTCGCTCGATGGCTCCACCCCCGCGCGAGCTCGCGTGATCGAGGTCGAAGCGCTCGGCAAGCGGTTCGGGCGCACTCAGGCGGTGAGCGAGCTCTCGTTCTCGGTGCAACCGGGCGTCGTGACCGGGTTCCTGGGGCCGAACGGGGCCGGAAAGTCGACGACATTGCGTGCGCTCCTCGGTCTGATTCGTCCCGACAGCGGCACGGCGTGCATCCTCGGCGTTTCCTACGCCGAGCTGCCGCGGCCGCTGGAGCAGGTCGGGGCGGTGCTCGAGGCCTCCCATCTCCATCCGGGGCGCTCCGGTCGCGACCACCTGCGCGTGCTCGCGAGCACCGCGGGGATCCCGCGCTCGCGTGTCGAGGAGGTCCTCGAGCTCGTCGAGCTCACAGGCGATGCCCGCCGACGGACGAACGGGTACTCGCTCGGCATGCGCCAGCGCCTGGGGCTCGCCGCGGCGCTGCTCGGCGACCCCGAGGTGCTCGTGCTCGACGAGCCCGCGAACGGGCTCGATCCCCAGGGGATCCGCTGGCTCCGCGACCTCGTCCGCACGCTCGCCGGCGAAGGCCGGACGGTGCTCCTCTCCAGCCACGTGCTCGCAGAGGTCGCGCAGGTCGTCGACGAGGTCGTGATCATTCATCGCGGGCGGCTCGTGCGCAAGGGCTCCGTTGCGGAGCTTCAAAGCGAGATCACCGCGGTCACGATCGTGCGCTCGCCCGACCCCGAACGGTTGGCAATGGCGCTCGCCGCCGCCGGGATCGGGTTCGACCGATCCGACGATGGCGCCTTCCTTGCGCGAGCCGAGGCCCCGAAGCTCGGCGAGCTGGCCGCGGCCGCCGGTGTCGTCCTCCACGAGCTGGCCCCCGAGCGGGCGAGCCTGGAAGAAGTCTTCCTGGGGCTCACCTCGGCGGTAGGCACATGAGACTCGTGCGCGCGGAGCTGCTGAAGCTCGCCACCACCCGTCGCTCTCTGATCGGCTACTTCCTCGCGGTCGTCGCGATGTGCGGGCTCGGTGCAGCGGCGAGCGTGGGCGATGCTTCGAGCGAGGAACGGGCGACGGCGGAGTTCGGGGTCGATCTGGTCGATGTCTCCGGATTCGCGGCGATCGTCGCGCTGCTGCTGGGCCTCGTGATCGTCACGAGCGAATGGCGTCACGGGACGATCACGCCGACCTTGCTCGCGACCCCGCGCAGGGAGCGCTCGGTGCTCGCCAAGCTCGCCGCTGCGATGGTGATCGGCGCCGCGGTGGCGGTGCTTGCGATCGTGACGGTGCTGGTGGTCGCACTCCCCTGGTTCGCGATCCTCGGGGAGACGCTCGAGTTGGGCTCGGCGTTCTGGGGGCGCGCGGGACGCGTGATCCTCGCGATGGTGCTCTGGTGCGCGCTCGGCGCCGCAGTCGGCGCAGTCGTGCACGCACAGGTTGGGGCGATCGTGGGTGCGTTTCTCTGGATCCTGGTCGCTGAGCCGCTGGTCGGCGTCGTGCTCGGCCGGCTCGACCTCGACAGCGTGGCCGACCACCTCCCGAGCGCGGCGCTCAACTCACTCGGCTTCCACACCGACGATGGGCCGGGGACCGGAACGGCGTTCGCGGCAGCGCTCGCGTATCTCGTCGTCGCGACGGGGCTCGGGATCCTGCGGACACACCGCCGCGACGTCACCTGACCCCGTTCGGCAAAGCCGCCGGTACCCTCGCCGGGTGGCTGCACCGGTTCGCAAAGGAGAGGAGCTCGAGCTTCGGGTCGACTCGCTCGCCTACGGCGGCAACGGAGTCGCTCGCCTGAACGGGTTCGTCGTCTTCGTGCGCGGTGGTCTACCCGGCGACCTCGTGCGCGCACGTACGACCAAAGTCAAACGTGGCTTTGCGGAGGCGACGCGTACCGCGCTCCTCGAGCCTGGCCCCGACCGGGTCGAGGCGCCCTGCAGGCACTTCGGCGTGTGCGGTGGCTGCCGGTTCCAGGATTACGCCTACGAGCGTCAGGTCGAGGCGAAGGAGCGCCAGGTGCGCGAAGCCCTCGTCCGGCTGGGCGGCTACCCCGAACCGCCGCTCGAGCCGATCGTGCCCGCGCGCTCGCAGTTTCACTACCGCAACAAGCTCGAGTACTCGTTCGCGCCGGGTGAGGAGGCCCTCTCCCTTGGCTTCCACCGCGCAGGACGCTGGGATCAGGTGATCGACGTCGAGGAATGCCTGCTCACGACGGATGTTGGCAACGCGATTCGCGAGGCCGTCAAGGCGTGGGCGCGCGAGGAGCAGCTCGAGCCGTACGACCAGGAGAGCGGCTCCGGGTATCTCCGCCACCTCGTCGTGCGGGAGGGACGGAACACGGGGCAGGCGCTCGTCGTGCTCGTCACGGCGGCCGGCGAGCGGTTCGACGCCGACTATCTCGTCGAGACGCTGCGTCGCTTCCCGGAGGTCAGATCGATCCACTGGGCGATCAACGACCAGCCGTCCGAGATCACGAACCTCCCGACGCGCGTCCTCTGGGGCGAGCCCTGGATCGAGGAGGAGCTGCTCGGACTACGGTTTCGCGTACGGCCCAACGCCTTCATGCAGACGAACACCGAGATGGCCGAAGTGCTCTACGCACTCGCTCGGGATGCTGCCGCTCTCACCGGATCGGAGACCGTGTACGACCTCTACTGCGGGACGGGCACGATCGGGCTTGCGCTTGCCCCCGCTGCCCATCGCGTGTGGGGGGTCGAGATCTCCGAGGAGTCGGTTGCGTGCGCGATCGAAAACGCGACCGCGAATGGGATCGACAACGCCTCGTTCTTCGCGGGCAACGTCGGGCAGTCCCTCGAGGAGCTGCGCGAGCGGTCGGAGGCGCCGGACGTCGTCGTCGTCGACCCGCCGCGCGCTGGTCTCGCCGGCAAGGCGTTGCGCCGTACCGGCGCCCTCGAGGCGCCGCGGCTCGTCTACGTCTCGTGCAACCCGACGACGCTCGCGTCCGACCTCGCCGTGCTCAGGGACGAGTACGGGTACGAGCTGCTGCGCTGCACCCCGGTCGACATGTTCCCGCACACACCGCACATCGAGAGCGTCTCCGTGCTCGAACGTGTCGGATCGGAGGCTGGCTGAACGTGGGCTTCTGCGGCGTGGCTTCAGCCTCGGCCTTCACGCCCTGCACTGCGGCGCTGCCAGCGGCTCAAGAGCAGATCCGCGTTCGGCAGCAGGAAGCCGAGTGACACCGCAGGCAGGGCAGGCAGACCGTTGAGATCGAGGGCGTACGTGGCGACCAGCGTGAGCGCAAGCAGCGTGGTCATCGAGATCCAGGTCCAGAGAACTCGGAGCCCGAAGCGCGCCGCGGTCGCGAGAAACAGGGCGAAGAACAGAATGTCGGGCGGGCCGATGTTCGCGGAGGCGTCCTCGCCCGACAGGCGGAACGAGATCGAGATCCGGTCGAACAGCCCCGGCTCCTGCTCGACCACGACCTTCGTCGGGCCTCTGTAGACGGAGCCGATGTCGACCAGGGGAACGAGGACACTGACGAGCACGACCCAGGAGAGCGCCTCGAACAGCGAGAGGAACACAAAGCCGGCGAGCGCGTAGCCGAGGAGCTTCGCGACGTTGAAGAGCGCCCCGAGGCCGGCGAGCGAAAGGAGGACCGCGAGCACGCCGGTCGCGGCCGCGACGGGCACGAGCCCGCGTGCGTCGGCGAGCGGAGCGAGTGCCCAGACCACGCCGAATGTGAGCGGGAGCAGGACGACGGCGATCCAGGCGACGTCCCACCGATCCGCGACCTCGGGCGCCGAGCCTGCGAACGCCTCCCACAGGACGAGCGCGCCGAGCAGCCCCGTGAGCGCGGCCGTGCCGGGTCGGCTCAGTAGGGGGGAAGCTCGGCCCACCACGTGCCGAGCGCCTTGAAGGCGCTCCAGAACCGGGTTTTCGCGTCCTGCTCGTCGAGCGAGCCGTCGATGTCCGGGGTGACGAGCGCGTCGATCGTCGGCGTCAGGCGCTGGATCGAGCCGACGGCGTCGGGGTCGAGCTCGTCGGCGAGCGGAAACCGCAGAGCGTTGACGAAGGCGACGGTCTCGGCCCCCATCGCGACCACGAGCTTCGGCTGGACGATGTGGAGCTCCCGGGTCAGCCAGCGCTGTGCGTCCCCGGCTTCCTCCGTACCGAACTTGAAGCAGTTCGATCCGTACACGGCAAGCGGGTCGACATCGAGCCGCTGCAGGGACTTGAGCAGCGCCTGACCTGCGCGACCGAAGAACGCGACACCCTCCTGGATCTCCGTCGCAATCGGGCGGTACTTGAGCAGGAAGACATCCGCAAGGGGATGACCCGAGCCGAGCACCGGGACGTGCGTCTCGTCCCCGAGCGCGAGCAACTCGTCGCCGAGCTCGTTGATCTCGGCGATCGCCCTGCGGAGATAGCGCTCCTGGATCTCGTCGGTCTTCTGCACGGGTGAGGGGACGCTCCGCGTCCCTACACGTATTGGTCTCGACGGCGTGCGATCCTGCCGGACGGACGACTCGGATCCGCGTCGGGCAGGCGATCGTCTACAGCTCCTCGGGGCTGTGAGAGACCTGTCGGCGCGAGAGCTAACTCGGTGTCGTGAGCCGATCTCGCGCCTGTGCCACCCATTTGAGCGACTGGAGGTACGCCAGGGACTTCGGTCGCCGCAGCACCTCGGCGGTCCGCAGCGCGAGCAGGAACTCCTCAGGCCCGTCGAACGGTGCCATCCGCAACACCCCGGTCCCGACCCCCGGCAGTACGTGCGCGTCGGAGCCGGCTCCCTGCAGGAGCCCGTACTTGCGGGCGAAGCGCAGCGCCTCGTCGTTGTAGGCCTCTTTCAGCAGCCGGGCGTTGTAGACCTCCAGCACGTCGATCTCGGCGAGATGGCGATGGAGGGTCGCGGGGGCTGGGATCGCATGTCGCCGGTCGAAGGGATGGGGCAGGTACACGATCCCCTCCTGCTCGCGGATCGCCGCGATCGTGTCTGCGAACGTGAGCCCTCCGGGGATCTCGTCCCGCAGGAAGAGCCCGATCACCTCTCCCTGCGCGTCGGTCTTCATCTCCTCGCCGGGAATCACGACGAGGTCGGTGGCGCGCGCCGCGGCGACGGTCTCCAGGGCACCCGAGAAGACGTTGTGATCGGTGACGGCGATCGCACCCAGCCCGATTGCAAGCGCGTGCTCGACGAGCTCGGCCGGCTCGATCGAGCAGTCGTGCGAGGCGCTCGTGTGCATGTGCAGGTCGACGAGGATCCGGGGGCGTGCCTCGGCTGGACGGCGCTCGTTCTCCCGCCGCCGTGGCTTGCGAGCGAGGTCGTGGTAGGCGGTATCGAGCTGCTCGGCGAGTCGAGCGAAGCTCTCGCGCTCGGCTGCCTCGCGCGCCCGTCCCGCCTCATCTGCGAGGTGCGCAGGGTTCTCACCGAGCCGGGCGATCGCGGCAGTGACGAGCTCGGGCTGGCCGTCGCTCCCTGGCGGGTCGACGATCGCGCAGCCTGCAGCTGCCGCCTCGAGCCACAGCCGCGTGTGCCCACCGGGAAGCGGGACGAACACGTTGGCGGCCCCGAGGAGCTCGGCTCGCTCGTGCGGGCGACGTGTCGAGCGCACCGCGACCCTGCCTCGCAGCCGCGCGGGAACGGCCGGACGGACGCCGAGTGGCTTCGTGTGGAGGCAGATGGCGCTCCAGTCCGGGAGCTCGTCGAGCGCTCGCAGCGCTGCTCGGAGCAACGGACGGGCTGCGGACTCGAGCTGGAGCGCGAGCAGGTCTTGCTTGCTCGCAGGACGGAACAGGTCGGTGTCGACACCCGCGGGCACGAGTTGCACGTCGCTCGCGAACTCCGCTTCGGCGGCGAGTGCTGCTGCAGACGATGTCGCGAGCAACACGTCCACCCGAGCCCGCAGCCGGTCGCGGGCAGCCTTGCGCAGGCTCCCGAGCCGCTCCGGAGCGACGAACGTCGCGGCGGTGAGGCATTCCGCTTCCAGCAGCGCCGCATACGAGAGGCTCGGCAGACCCGCCTCGAAGCCGTGGACGACGTCGAACCGTCCGACGGCGAGTGCGTGCCGGAGGTTCGCGCGCACCCCCACCGGCACTGCGAGCGCGCTGGTTCGGGACACGGGCAGGGCCTGGCCGATCGCGAGCACTTCGGGTAGCTCACCTCGCTGGAGGGCGCGCCGACCAGCTTGAAGGTCGGTCGAGCGCGTCGAGGGGGCGATCACGGTGACGTCGTGACCACGCCTTCGGAGGCCGTCCGCTGCCCCCGCGACGTGCTCGTTGACGTCGTGCGGCTGCGGCCACGCGAACGGGGTAACGAGGCAGATGCGCACCTTGCCGAGGATTGTGCCGTTGCTCGCCGCGGTACGCTCGTGCGATGAGCGAGGTCACGATCGTCGTCCGCGAGAACGGACCCTACAAAGTCACGGGACCGATCACGATCCTCGATCCTGACGGGCGCACGTTCGAGGTACCGGCAGGAAGCGCCGTCGCGCTCTGCCGCTGCGGTCGGTCGGCGAACAAACCGTTTTGCGACGCGAGTCATCGGACTGCCGAGTTCGTGGCGGAGGACACCGCCCCACGAGCGCTTTCCGGCTGACGCCGAGCCAAGCGCCTCGGACGTGCCGGATGTGTCTGGGGCTCGGCAGGCCCGTCAGTTGACCTTGCAGAGCGGATCTGGCCCGAGTACTTTCCTCTGC
Organism: Gaiella sp.; assembly: GCA_051003695.1. Lineage (GTDB taxonomy): Bacteria > Actinomycetota > Thermoleophilia > Gaiellales > Gaiellaceae > Gaiella. The sequence continues at coordinate 7,637 of JBPCLB010000020.1, forward strand.
TCCTCGTTGGCCGCCGCGTCCCTCGCTCGGTCGTACGGCCCCGGCGCGGAGCCTTCCCACCTGACATCGGGTGTGACCCCTGGGCCGATCACCGTCGCCCGGTAGCTCTTGCCGTTGCCGACCGGGTGGGTGCCGTGTGGGTAGAAGCCGTAGCAGAACGCCCCCGTCGGGCGATGGGTGAGAAAGCTGTTCTCGCGCTTCCACCCGCTCCCGTACGCCGAGTTCGACGTGTCCACGTAGATGTTGCGCCCGTACGAGTCCAGCGGCACGCCGAATCGCGTCGAGCGGAACCCGTGGACCCCGCCACCCTGGTAGGTCAGCCGCCCGTAGAGGTGATGGAACCTGCCGTACGACCAATCCGTCCAGATCTCGAGCTGGGCGGCTGGCCCCGACCAATGCGAGAGTCGGAGCTCCCAGGCCGCCTGCTCGGGCGTCGGGGTGACGCCGTAGTTGGGCAGCATCCGCTGCCAGGCCTGCAGCGCCCAGTGCGTCCCGTCGGGAGCCGTGCACGCCGCGACCTGCCATGCCAGCGGCGGCCCTCGATAGGCCCCGCAGCGATCGGCCGCGATCGAGCCGCCATACGCCAGCTCGAAGGCGACCTGCGGGCGGGACAGGCTCGGCCTCCGCGCGTCTACCGCGCCCCAGGCGGAAAGCTGGCGAAGCTGCCCTTCGGAGCGAAACGTGATCAGGGCTCGTCCGCGAGCATCGACTTGTAACCGTACCTCCGACGCGTTGCGGGCGATCAGCTCGGAGGCGCCGGCGGCGGGAGGAAAGGTCGCCAAGCTGGCCACCGCGACCGAGACGACGAGAGTGCCGCAACCCAGGCTACGCATGACCGCTCGCAATGGGCAGGCACCGCCTCCCGGATCGAGCCAGAAAGGGCGAGACCGGGATCGGCATCACCCATCTGCACCCGGCTGTCATCCGCCCCTCATACCACCTGCTCACGACCGGAGCAAGGGATCCGGACGGCCCTATGAAACGTCGGTCGTCGGGTTCAGGCTCTGTGGCGGAGCTGCAACCGCTCACCCGGGGCAAGCCGGGGATCGACCGATCCGGCGCGGGTTGCGACGAGCTCGACCTCGCCGA
>JBPCLB010000021.1:0-5426 GCA_051003695.1 Gaiella sp.
CGTGCTTCACCGCGCGCTCTTCGGCGTCACTTCGCGCGACGAGTGGGTGCAGGTCGACGCTCATTTGCGGGCCGAGCTCGACGAGCGCCTCGGCCGGCTCGGCCACCGCACGCTTGCCGACTGGGCCGGGGTCGAGAACCTCGAGGAGCGGGCCGACAGTGCGGAAGCCGTCGACCCGGTAGTGCTCGCGGCACTGCGCGGCGCATCGTCGTGAGCAAGCCGAGGCGCACCGACGAACTCGCTTTCCGCGAGTGCGCATGCGGGGACGAGCTCGGCACAGATTCGGCACGAAGCCGTCACACGCGCGTGACGATCGCGGGAGCGGGAGCTCCGCATCGACGAGACGCTCCGCTTGGTCGAGGAGCGAAGGGCGTTCCACCAGTCCAAGATCGCCGAGGAGCGCGAGGAGCGGCGACGAGCCGAGCTCGGCTTCTCCGCGCGCCTCAAGCGTCGGCTGGCCGCGTGAACGCTATTACGCGTCGCCTGGCAGCCTGAGCTCCCCCGCGAGCGCGCGGAACGCCGGCACCGGATCGTGCTCGGGCCGCGCGGTCACGATCACCGCGCCCGGCTCGAGCCCCGCGAGCGCCCCGACGAGCAGCTCCAGCCCCGCCGCGAGCGCGAAGGCATTGTGAGCATGGGATCCGCCGAACGGGACGAGCTGCTCGGGTGAGGCGCGCCCGGCGAGCACGTCGCCGTGGGTGACCGCGCCCATCGAGACGTCGCTCACGAGCGCACGGCCGTCGGAGCTCGGGATCGCGATCGCGATGGGGTTCGTCCCGGTGAGCGGCGGCCCGCCCGACGGATGCGGAAGACGGCGCGGCGAGGTCGCCGTGACAAAGGCGACGAGCCCGGCACGCTCGGCGAGCAGCCGTGCCCAGTAGCCGAGCACACCCGTCGGGAAGCACGCCGAGGCGACCACGACACGGGCTCCCTCCGGTGGGCTCGCAGTCAGGTCGTCGCATATCGCCTGCAGGGTGAGATAGCCGAGCGCACCGCCACCCGCCCAGCGATCGAGACCGGGGCTCGACTCCTGTTTGACTGGCCGGGGGGCGGGATCGACGGCCTGGGTCTCGAGCCACGCGATCCTGGCGTGGCCGTGCCCGATCTTCCCACGTCCCTCCGCATCGTCGAAATGGGCCCACAGCGTCCCGACCACATCGCCGTCGAAACCGAGCGCTGCGAGCCGAGCGCGTCCCTCGTCCGCGGTCACCCGGTCAGGCGAGCACGGTGAGCGCCTTGCGGATCCCGCCGGGTCGCTTCGCGCGCACCGCATCCGCGAGCTGAAGGATCGCGTTCGCGGCCTCGCTCTCGGGCGCCGCCTCGATTACCGGCCTCCCGGCGTCCGCCGCCTCCCGCAGCGCCGGGTCGAACGGAACCTGGCCCAGCAACGGCGCTTCGATCTCGTCGGCGAGCGCCTGCCCGCCACCGCTACCGAAGAGCTCCTGGCCCGTGCCGACGAGCCAGGACATGTTCTCGACGACCCCGATCACCTTGACGCCGGTCCGCTTCGCCATTCCCGCCGCTCGCACCGCGACGAGCTGAGCTGCCGGCTGCGGCGTCGTCACGACGATCGCCTCGGCGCGCGGCAGCAGCTGACCGAGGGAGATCGCGATGTCGCCGGTACCGGGCGGCATGTCGACGACGAGCGTGTCGAGCTCGCCCCAGTGGACGTCGCAGAGAAACTGCTCGAGCGCGCGATGCAGCATCGGCCCGCGCCACATGATCGGTCCGTTGTCCTCGGCGAAGAGCCCGATCGAGATCACCTTCAGCTCGCCGCGCACCGGTGGCACGATCATCGAGTCGACGACGATCGGTCGTTGCGTGATGCCGAGCACGTGCGGGATCGAGTACCCGTAGACGTCGGCGTCGAGCACGCCGACGCGCTCACCGCGCAGCGCAAGGGCTGCCGAGAGGTTCGCCGCGAGGGTCGACTTGCCAACCCCGCCCTTCCCGGACGCGACGGCTACCACGCGCGTGGCGGGGTCGAGCTGGATCGTCTTCTCGGGACGCCCGCCTCGGAGTCGCGTCGCGAGCGCAGCCTTCTCGTCCGGCGACATCACGTCGAAGTGGAGACGGGTTCCGGTCACGCCGTCGACCCCACCGATGTGCCGCGCGACCTGCTCCTCGAAGCTCGAGCGGAGCGGGCAACCGACGACCGTGAGCGCGATCGTGACGTCGACCGACCCGTCGGCCTCTACCGTGACGTCCCGCACCATCTCGAGCTCGGTCACCGGCCGCTTCAGCTCCGGATCGATTACCTGCTCGAGCGCGCGGAGAATCGCGTCGCGGTCGGGGAGCATCGAGTCACTGTAGCCACCTCCCCTCGGGCTACGCGTCGGCTGGAAGCGAGCGGCCCGCCAGTATCCTCGTCCCAAGCAAGCCGAGGCCCTGTGCGAGCCTTAGGCCTCGACGAGCTCGAGGGACTGACGACACGAACGCAGCCCGACGTCAGACAACGCTTGTGTTCATTCAACACGAGCGCGGTTCACCACGACGCTACGCCGTGCGGAGGGCGCTCGCGACCTGCTCGCACAGCGCAGGTGTCGCGGCGGCCACGACCCGCGAGCGCTGCCCGAGGTCGAGTGGCGCCTCACCGAACGGCGGGGCCTCGAAGAGCTCGATTGCGAGCCCGCGCTCGCGCACGAGCAGCTGCGCTGCGGCGATGTCGATCGAGCGGGCAGGCTTGAGGCAGCACACAGCGTCGACCCGGCCCGCGGCAAGGTGGCACAGAGAGAGCGCGAGCGATCCCATGATCCGCAGGCGCGCCGCGACCGCCTCCATCGCCGACGCGTGGCGCGCGATCGCCGTCGTCGTCGTGCCCTCGAACGCGAGGATCTCGATTGGATCCTTCGGCGGAGGCGTCTCGAGCCGCTCGCCGTTCAACCACGCGCCGCCGGCGCGCGTCGCCGTCCACTCCTCGCCCGCGCCGAAGTCGTAGACGAATCCGAAGACGACATCGTCCATCGTCGGTCCCTCGGCAACAGCAAGCGAGAGCGCGAAGAACGGGATGCCGCGCTTGGCGTTGACGGAGCCGTCGATCGGGTCGACGACGATGCGCAACTCGCCGCCACCGCCGAAGCTGCGCTCGCCGAGCTCCTCCGAGACGAGCATGAAGTCGCCGACCAGGGCTTCGAGCCGTGCGACGACCGCGTCCTCGGCCGCGGCGTCGATCGCCGTCGTGTCGTCGCCACCTTCCCCGAGGCGGAGCACAGGCTCGCGTTCGACCCGGGTAGGAAGGTCGCCGAGTACCGCATCGATGTCGCGCACGCACCCGCGGCAGAGCTCGAGCCAGTCGATCACCGCGCCATCTTCGCCTATCGGCCTCGTGAGGGCGCGCCAGCACCGTGCTCCATGTAGCCCGGGTTCTCCGTTGATTCTGCTCGATGCTGCGCCCGGAGGCCGATTCAGTCGGCCGGGAGACCTCGCGAGCGCAGGAACCACGGATCGCAAAGAAGGGGCGGGAGGCGCGCGTCAGACGGGGTGAAACAGGAGGCCGGAGAGCAGCTTGGGGAAGAAGTAGGTCGTCTTCTGCGGCATGACCTCGCCGCCGCGCGCGCGCTCGAACACGTCCTCGATCCGCGTTGCCCGCAGCAGGAAAACCCGGTCCCCGTTCGCAATCCTCGCCAGCGCATCTTCGGAGCTCGCCGTGTACGAGAGGCCGTCGTGACCGAACCGGTCGACGAACTCCACGTCGAGCTCACCGGTTTCGCCGTGCACGAGCCTGACGACTCGCTCGCGAGCGAAGACGGCAGCCGACCGCTCGTAGGGCTCACGCTCCAAGCGAGCGAGTGCCTTCTCGGCGGTCCCGAGCTCCTCGCCCGGCGGATCGACGTCCGGGCGTCCCGCGAACACGCGGTGCGTGGGAAAGATCTCGAGCCCCGGGTCCGAGGTCGAGACGAGGACGACGAGCATCCGATCGCTCGCGCCTCTGGTTTCCTGTGCATAGGCGACCGCGGTCTCGTAGCGGTGGTGGCCATCGGCGATCAGGAGCTGCCGTTCGGCGAAGAACTCCTGGAGGCCGGTCCCGTCGATGCGCCACAGACGTGTGCCTTCGGCCTCGAGCTCCGCAGGCCCGTCGGGCGCGACGACGGGCGGCGCGCCGTCGTAGAGCAGGAAGATCGGCTCGAGTTGCGCGCGCGCGGCACGCAGCAGCCGCAGCCGGCTCTCCTTGGGGCCTGCGTGCGTTCGCTCGTGAGGCAGCACCGCGCCCGTGCCGTAGGGCTCGACACGCAAGGACGCCACGATTCCCTCCCGGCGACGCGCGACGCCGTCGGGCCCGACGTAGTCCTGCGCAACCACCCACGCGGATGGCTCCTCGTCCCGCAGGAGAACACCCTCCGCGACCCACGCGTGGAACCGGCGTCCGGCCTCGGCCTCGTCGGGTGCGAGCGTGAGGTGGACGACGTTGTACGGATCGAGTGTGCGGTAGCGGTCGACTGCGGCACCGTCGAGCACGTCGTAGGGTGGGGCGACGACGCTGTCGGAAGGTCGGGCGTAGCGGATCGCGCGGAACGGCTGGACGTCGGCCACGCGGCGAGCCTAGCGACCTAGACTCTCGCGATGGCCACGATCCGCGAGCTCGTCGCCGACCGCACCGTCGAGGGCACGTACGCGGTGGCGCGCAAGCGGCGGCTGACGACCAAGGGCGGCAGGCCATATCTCGCGCTCGAGCTCGTCGATCCGAGCGGGAGGGTCGAGGCACGGGTGTGGCGCGACGTCGAGCTGCTCGAGCGCAGGTTCGACGAGGGCGACGCAGTGCGCGTCCTCGGGCAGGTCGAGAGCTTCGAGGGACGGCTGCAGGTGCAGGTGCGCGCGATCGAGCGCTCGGACGCCGACCCCGCCGACCTCGCGCCCGCGCTGCGGCGGGACGCGGACGAGCTCGAGGGGTTCCTCGATTTCCTCGCGGGAGAGATCGCTCACCCCGGCCTGGCCGCCACCGTCGGAGCTGTGCTCGCCGACACCCAGATCCGGGCGGGTCTGCGACTGCTCCCGGCCGCGGGAGCCGAGGGCCATCACGGCTACGCCGGCGGTCTGCTCGAGCACACGGTCGGCGTTGCGACCCTCTGCCGCGAGACGGCGCAGCTTCACCCCCGACTGCGGACGGATCTGCTCGTTGGCGCGGCGCTCCTCCACGACGTTGGCCGTGTGAGGGAGCTGGGTCGCGGCCCGGCCTACCGTCCGACCACCGGGGGGCGTCTGCTCGGTCACGTCCACCTGGGGCTGCGGATCGTGGAGGAGCACGCAGCGGGTCTCGAGCCGGACGTGCTGAGCGAGCTGCTTCACGCTGTCGCTACCCATCACGATCGCTCCGCCGCCCGGACGGCCGAGGCGGCCGTGCTCTACCACGCAAACCAGCTCGACGCGGCGGCAGCGACCAAGCCGGTCGGCGGCGATTGACCGCGGCTCTCGCGTCGCCTGTGCGTCCC
>JBPCLB010000022.1:0-6648 GCA_051003695.1 Gaiella sp.
GCGATCGACGACGGGTTCTACTACGACTTCGAGTTTCCCGAGCCCCTCGGGGAAGACGACCTTGCCGCGCTCGAGAACGAGATCCGGCAAGAGCTCGCCGAGGGGCGTACGTGGTCGCGCGAGGAGCTCACCGCAGACGAGGCCGTCGCTCGGTTCCGGGCGGAGGGCCAGCCGTACAAGGTCGAGCTCGTCGGGAGCGCGGAGGGCCCGATCTCGCTCTATACCCAGGGGGCGTTCACGGATCTGTGCCGCGGCCCTCATCTCCAGGACTCGACGCCGATCAAGGCCGTCGAGCTGACCTCGCTCGCGGGCGCCTACTGGCGCGGCGACTCGACCAACGCGCAGTTGACGCGCGTCTACGGCACGGCGTTCTTCACGCAGCAGGACCTCGACGAGCACCACGAGCGGCTCGAGCAGGCGCGTGCGCGGGATCACCGCAGGCTCGGAAGCCAGCTCGATCTATTCCATTTCGACGAACATTCTCCGGGCTCGCCGTTCTGGCATCCGAAGGGGATGGCGATCTACAACCAACTCGAGGACGTCCGTCGGCGAGAGAACGCTCGGCGCGGTTACGACGAAGTCAAGACGCCACTCATCTACGACAAGGCGCTCTGGGAGACGTCGGGTCACTGGGAGAAGTTCCGTGAGCACATGTTCCTGATCCCGGGCGAGGACGGCGCGACGACCTACGGGATCAAGCCGATGAACTGCCCCGGACATATGCTGCTTTTCGGGAGCCAGTTGCGGAGCTACCGGGACCTTCCGATTCGCTACGCAGAGGCCGCGCCGCTCCACCGCAACGAGCTCGCGGGCACGCTCCACGGGCTCACCCGCGTACGATTCGTGACGCAGGACGACGCCCACATCTTCTGCACCGAAGAGCAGGTGCCCGCCGAGATCGACGCGGCGATCGACTTCGCGCAGTACCTCTACGGCCTGTTCGAGATGGCCCCGCACGCGACGCTCTCGACGCGCCCGGACAATCGGCTCGGAGACGACGCGCAGTGGGAGAGAGCCGAGGCAGCGCTTCGCGCAGCACTCGAGCGACACGCGATGACGTTCACAGTCGACGAGGGCGGCGGTGCGTTCTACGGACCGAAGATCGACTTGTTCATGGACGATGCCCTCGGACGCTCGTGGCAGATGGGAACGATTCAGTACGACATGCAGATGCCCGGCCGGTTCGGGCTGACCTACATGGGGTCGGACAATCGCGAGCACACGCCGATCGTGGTTCACCGCGCGTTCTACGGGTCGTTCGAGCGGTTTCTCGGCATGCTGGTCGAGCATTTCGGTGGAGCGTTCCCGCTGTGGCTCGCGCCGGTTCAGGTGAAAGTGCTGCCGATTGCCGCCGACCATCACGACGTGGCGCAGACTCTCGCCTCCCGGCTGCGCGACGAAGGAGCACGTGTCGAGGTCGACGATCGCGACGAGACACTCGGCCGCCGGATCCGCGACGCTGAGCTAGAGAAGGTTCCGCTCGTCGTCGTCTGGGGCGACAAGGAATCGGACGAGGCTGTCGCCGTGCGGCGGCGTGGGGCGGGGCAAGCAATGCTGTCGGTGGACGAGTTGGTCGCGGAGATCGCCGCTGCGATGCCTACCTGAGCCGCAGATCGCAGATGGAGGGCGAGGCATGCTCGCCCCTACGCGCAACGGGTTCGAGGCGCAGCCTCGAACCTGTTGCTACATTCACGGCCTGCAAGCAGGAGCGGAATCGCCCCTCACCTCGCCGGCCCTCGGTCGCGCGGGGTTCAACCGAGTCGAAACCGACGAGGGAGAGCCGCTGCTGCGCGTAGCGGCGTATTCCACGAACAGGAGGATCGACTCGACTTGGTGACCGGCCTTTGAGACCGCGGCGTCGTCCGGAGGACAGGACGCGTCCCGTTGTCCATCAGGACAGGATCAACGAGCAGATACGCGTCCCGCGTGTGAGGCTCGTCGACGAGAACGGCGCACAGATCGGGATCAAGCAGACGCCGGAGGCGCTCGAGTACGCCTACTCGAAGAACCTCGATCTGGTCGAGGTCGCGAAAGACGCAGACCCGCCCGTTTGCCGCGTCATGGACTATGGCAAGTGGCGGTACGAGCAGGAACAGCGAGCGAAGCAAGCCCGCAAGCACCAGTCGACGATCAACATCAAGGAGATCAAGCTCAGACCGAAGATCGGGATCCACGACTACGAGACGAAGAAGGGCCATGTCGTCCGCTTTCTGCACCAGCGGGCGAAGGTCAAGGTGACGATCATGTTCCGGGGACGCGAGAACCTGCATCCGGAGCGAGGTCGGACGTTGCTGGAGCGTCTCGCCGAGGATGTCAAGGAGCTCGGGCAAGTCGAGCAGCAGCCCACGCTCGACGGCCGGAACATGGTCATGGTGCTGGGGCCGACAAAGAACGCAGGGGTGAGACGAGATGCCGAAGGTGAAGACGTCGAGCGGAGCGAAGAAGCGCTTCAAGTTGACCGGCTCGGGGAAGCTGACGCGCCGTCACGCGATGAAGAGCCACAACCTGAGCAAGAAGTCGTCGAAGCGCAAGCGCGCGTTCGGTAAGGCCTTCCCGGTCGCGAAGAACGACCTCAGGGCCGTGAAGAAGCTCCTGGGGAGGTCGTAAGCGATGCCACGCGTGAAGCGGTCGGTTGCCGCGCGCAAGAAGCGCCGCAAGGTACTCGAGCAGGCGAAGGGGTACTACGGGCGCAAGAGCACCCATTACCGCTACGCGAAGGAGCAGGTCGAGCACTCGCTCGTCTACGCCTACCGTGACCGGAAGAACAAGAAGCGCACCTTCCGGCAGCTCTGGATCGTGCGCATCAACGCGGCCGCGCGCGCGAACGGCCTCTCGTACAACCAGCTGATCAACGGCGTGCACAAGGCGGGGATCGAGCTCGACCGCAAGTCGCTCGCCGATCTCGCCGTCAGCGATCCGGCTGCGTTCTCACTCGTGGCCGAGCAGGCGAAGGCCGCGCTCGAGTCTCCGGGCGACGCAAAGGCGGCGTAGGGGCGAGGTTTGCCTCGTCCCTACGACTTCAGGGGTTTTCGCGATCGGGGTTTGCGTGAGCGGATCCCGATCTGCGGGCAAGGGTAGGGGCGAGGTTTGCCTCGCTCTCGGGTGCTCTCCGGAAGAGACCCACCCGCCGAGGTGTAACAGTCGCCCGACGCGGCAGTTCGAGGCCCTCGGCGCGCGGCTCTCTGCCGACCGTCACGACAGCTGCCTCGAGTGGCGCGACTCGCGATGATCACCTCACGCGACAACGAGACGCTGAAGCTCGTACGGAAGCTGCTGGGCCAGCGGAAGCACCGCGACGAGACGGGACTTTTTGCCGCCGAAGGCGAAGACCTCGTCGCCGCCGCGGCAGCAGCCGGCATCCGGCCCGTCCACCTGCTGGTCGCCGGCGAGACCGTGTCCGGCGAGCTGCTCGCGTCGGTGTCGACGCTGCCTCACCCCGCGCGGGCGATCGGTGTCTACCGACGCGCTGACCTGCCGTCGGGCGCCCGCGACCGCTGTCTTGGGCTGTGGCGTCTCTCCGACCCCGGGAACGTCGGGGCGCTGATCCGCACCGCTGATGCGTTCGGCGCCTCGGTCGCGCTCTCCGACGAGTGCGCCGACCCGCTCTCGCCGAAAGCCCTGCGGGCGTCGGTCGGAGCCGTGTTCTCCGTCCCGCTCGTCGAGTGGGCAACCGCGCCGGGTCGGCGGATCGCCCTCGTCGCACACGGCGGTGTCCCGCTCACAGAAGCCGATCTGCGCGCCCCGGTGACGTTCCTCCTCGGCTCCGAGCGCGACGGGCTCCCGGAGCCACTCGTAACAGACTGTTGCAAGGTCACGATTGCGCTGAGCGGCGGTGCGGAGTCGCTGAACGTCGCCGCGGCCGGTGCGATCGCGCTCTACGAGGCGTCGCGCTCTCACTAATTCTCGATCGAGAGCCGTTCCAGGCCGCTAACCGAAGCCTCCGCCTCCGCCGCCGCCCCCTCCTCCGCCACCACCGGAGAAGCCGCCTCCGCCGCCGCCCGAGCCCGACGACGGGGGCGCGAGTGCCGAGCCGAAGCCGGAGGCGAGGTCACCGATCGACATCGCGCTCGCACCGGATCCGAGGTTGCCGCCGGGTGAGATCCAGTAGATCGAGCTCGCCTGCGCCAATGCCTCGGGCATGTAGAGGTTTGCGGCCTGGAGGACACGGTCTGCGATCCCGAACGCGATCCCGTAGACCAGGTAGCGCTCCCAGAGCGCGAGCGTCGCAGGGGGCGCCTCCTGCAGCCGCGGGAAGTCCTGGAGGTATCGCCGGAACGCCTCCCAGCGCTCGGCTTCGACCGCCGCCGGCCCCGCACGCCTTCGCCAGAGCTTGCGTCGCGTCAGGGCTCCGACCAGCACCGCGACGTTCACGAAGCAGGCGAACGCGAGCCCGAGCAGTACGACATCACTCCACCGCGGGTACACCGAGCGCCAGCCGTCGATCGCGATCCACGCCAGCACAGCTCCGATCCCGCCGAGCACGGCGATCCCGACGCCGAGCGGCAGCACGCCCATCGAGCTGAACCACGCACGCCGCTCGACCTCGCCGTCGACCGCCGACTTGAACGTCGTGAAGCGAGTGCTCATCGACGTGCGGTTGTCCTCGATCTCCTCGCGGAACCGAGAGAGTCGCTGGCTGCCGCCGTCCAGCACCGAGTTCGCGACCGAGGCGACCGCCTTCTCCCACGACGTGAGCTCGACGTCCTCGCCGCGCGAGAGCTCGAGGTCGGAGACCGTCTCGTTCCGAAGCCCGCCCCAGATGCTCCGCTCGGTCGTGGTCGGCGTCGCCTTGTAGTAGCCGCGGCGGATCAGGTCGAACAGGGTCGCGGTGAACTCGAACGAGCCTGCGTTGCCGCCCTGACCGACGAGGATCGGAACGAGCGCCGGCTCGGTCTCGCTCGGAGGCTCCTGTTCGTACTCACGGTCGTAGCCCGTCTCTTGCTCGCGCCCGAAGCGCCAGAAGGTGAGAAGCGAAAGCAGGAGCGCGGGGATCGTGCCGAGCGCGAGGACGATCAGCGCGCTGCGCCAGGGATGATCGAGGGCGTCGTCGATGCGCTCGCGGTCGCGTTCGTAGGTTCGCGCGTCCGCTAGCTCCTCCGCCGTGATCGCCTCGAGCCCGTTGCCGTCGCGTACCTTCAGCCCGGTCGTCGAGGTGAACGCCGACCGGGGATAGAGCGTGCGCAGCTCGACGAACTGACCCGCCGAGACGTCGAGCGCTCGAAGTGCCGCGCGCTGGCCCTTCAGCGTGACGTCGCCGCGCACCCAGACCGGATGGCCCCAGGCTTTCACGACGTCGGTGGGTCCGACCATCGTCGCCGTGAGGGAGCCGAGCCGCTGCTCCCACTCGTCGCCCCAGACCTTGAGGTTGACGTCGACGACGTCGTCGTAGCCCACCGCGAGCCCGGTGAAGCGGTAGCGGACGAAAAACGTGCGTGTCTGTGATCCGCTCGCCTGGAAACGCCAGACGACCCGGACACGCCCGCCGAGATCGGTCACGCCGTACGTTTCGGGTGGTCCGCCCGGCTCGAGTGAGGTCGAGGCGCCCGGTCGATACTGCCGGCCGTTCTCGCTGACCGAGATCCCCTCGAGCCGCTCTCCGTCGCGGTAGGGAATCTCGCGAAAACCGTAGGTGAACGAACCGTCGAACGCGACCCTGATCGCCTCGACGATCGTGACCGCGCCGTCGTTCCCTACTTCCGCCTGGACGTCGCTCGTGACGAGCTCGTACGTCTGTGCGGCTGCAGGCCCTACGAAGGTCAACGCCGCGACGAGCGCGGCGACCAACGTCAAGCGTTTACGAGGCGCCACCGGGTGCTGCCGGTGGAGGCACCGGCGGCGCTGCCGCCTCAGCGGCGGGCGAGAAGTCGACCTGCGGTACCGCGCGCTGCGTCTCGTCCGTCTCGAAGAACTCGCGCTTCACGAAGTTGAACGGGCCGGCGAGGAGCACACCCGGGAAGGTCTGGATCGCGTTGTTGAACGTGAGCACGGTGTCGTTGTAAACCTGACGGGAGACCGCGATTCGATTCTCCGTCTCGCTGAGCTCGGTCTGCAGCTGTCGGAAATTCTCGTCGGCCTGCAGCTCCGGGTATGCCTCGGCGACGGCGAACAGCCGCCCGAGTGCCTGACCGAGGATCCCCTCTGCCGCGGCGGTCTGCTCCGGGCCGCGGGCTGCCTGTGCGTTGGCGCGCGCCTGGGTGACTGCCTCGAATGTCCCTCGCTCGTGCTCGGCGTAGCCCTTGACCGTCTCCACGAGATTCGGGATCAGATCCCAGCGCCGCTTGAGCTGCACCTCGATCTGCGCCCACGCGTTGTCGACGCGATTCCGCAGCCGGACGAACCGGTTGTAGAGCACGATCGCCCCGACGACGAGGAGGACGATCACGGCGAGCACGATCCAGACGACGATCACGTCACGACTCTACTCCTCTTCGCGGAGCACGAGCGACGGTCAGCCGGCCGAGTCGCGACTTGCTCCTCCATCACTCGAATCGTGCCAGTCGAGCGAGCGTCGCGCCAGATGGCCGTTCCGGACGATCTGCGCGAGCCGCTCGGCTCACTCATCGCGCCTGCGTGTCAGCGCGGACGCTTGCAGAGCCAGATCGTGTCCTCGCCACCGTCGTACGGGCGCCGGTCGAACCAGCCGTAGAC
>JBPCLB010000023.1:0-3458 GCA_051003695.1 Gaiella sp.
CGTCGCGGCGCTCGTCGCCACCAGCGCGGCCGTTGCGGGGATCGCGATCATCAAGCCGTACGCGGTCGGAGTCGACGGCGGGTACTACACCCAGCGCCTGCTGTCGGTCGGGGACACCGTTCCGGAATCGAGCGACGCGTCCAAGCAGTACCAGATGGTCGGGATTCCGGACGGGCTCGGCGCCTACAAGAACACGGGCGCGAGATCGACCGTCTTCATGAGCCACGAGCTCGTCTACAACGCTCTCTCCGAGCCGGTGGTCGGGGAACCGCTGAATCGCGGGGCCTTCGTCTCGAAGTTGACGCTCGGCAAGAAGGGCAAGGTGCTCTCTGGGGAGCGTGCCTATGACACCGTCTACCTCGACGACACGCTCGTCGGACCGGCTGCTTCCACCGCCAACGCGACCCCCGGCTTCGCCCGCTTCTGCTCCGGTTTCCTCGCGGGGCCCGAAGTGGGTTTCGATCGCCAGATCTACTTCGCGAACGAGGAGTCCGGCTCACCGAACACCTTCGACGGCAAGGGCGGGCTCGCGGTCGCGGTGTTCGACAACGAGGCGCACGGGCTTACGGCTCTGGGGCACTTCGCCTGGGAGAACGCGCTCGTCCAACCGGGCACGGGCAAGTACACGGTGATCTTGAGCATGGAAGATGGACCGGCCAGCCAGGACCGGAGCGCGACCAACAGTCAGCTCTACATGTACGTCGGTGAGAAGGATCGCAACAGGGGCGCCAGCGTGCTCGAGCGCAATGGGCTCGTCGGAGGCACCCTCTACGTGTTTCGCTCGCGGGACTTGGCGCGGAACAGCGAGTCGACCTTCCTCAGGGGGTCGCTGGAGGGCGAGTGGGTCTCGCTCGGAAACGTCGGCTCGCTCAGCGATGTGCAACTCGAAGCGGCGAGCGACGCCGTCAACGCAATGATCTTCGCCCGACCCGAAGACGGAGCCTTCAACCCCAACGAGGACGATGAGTACTTCTTCGTCACGACCGGCGAGGGTACGGGGAACGCACTCGGCCGCCTCTACTCGCTCGAGCTGAGCGGTTCCGACTCGACCGCACCGGCGAAGCTGACGATCGAGTACAACGCCGACCAGATCATCGCGGCCGGTGGCGACATCGCGATCAGCCCGGACAACATCGACGCAAGCCGCGACTACCTGATGGTCCAGGAGGACGGCACCACCACGAGCCGCCAGGAGATGACCCGTAAGAATCGAGACGGCTCGACCTGGCGCTTCGACCTCGACAAGAGCGGCGTCGATGTCTCTTCGGCGCTGCGCATCGTCGAGCTCAACCCGCCAGGCCGAGACCGGATTCCGGTCACCCCGGGCGTCTGGGAGACGAGCGGGATCATCGACACGGCGAGGCTCTTTGGCAAGGACACCTGGCTGTTCGACGTCCAGGCGCACGCGCCGACGACGATGCCGAAGCCGAATACGGTCGAGGACGGACAGCTGCTCCTGCTGGTCGGGCCCGACGACAAGCACAACCGCGGCGACAACGACGAAGACGACGACTAGGTCGCCGCACCGTCCGTAGCTCGCCGGGGGCGGGACCCCCCCCGGGGCGCCGGCCGTTCTAGAGGCTCACGCGGCTTCATCCTTCGCGTCGGCGTGGCGGAGCTCCGCCGGACGTGTCTCCTCGCCCCGGACGAACTGGTAGGCGAGTGCGCCGGCGGCAGCGCCGACGAGCGGCGCAAGGATGTAGATCCAAACGCTCGCAAGCTCGCCGGCTGCGATCGCCGGTCCGAGCGAGCGCGCCGGGTTCATCGACGCGCCGCTGATCGGGCCGCCGAACATCGCGTCGAGCCCGACAGTGGCGCCGATCGCGATCGCCGCTGCCTCACCGACGGCACGAGAGTCGGTGGCGACGCTCATGATCACGAACATCAGGAAGAAGGTGAGCACGATCTCCCAGAGGAACGACTGGCCGTGCGATCCCGCCGGGAGAGTCGCTCCGACGTCCGCGATGTCGCCGAGCGAAGCGCGGAGCAAGAGTGCGGCAGAGAGTGCGCCCGTCAGCTGCGCGCCCAAGTAGGCGGCGACGCGTGGCCAGGGGAAGTGTCGCGTCAGCGCGAAGGCGAACGAAACGGCCGGGTTGAAGTGGGCGCCCGAGATGTGCCCGACTGCATAGATCATTGCCATGATCACAAGCCCGAACGTGATTGCGATTCCGACCTGACCGAGTGCGCCCGTCTTTTCGTCGACCATGACCGCGCCGGCTCCCGCAAAGACGAGCGCGAACGTCCCGCTCAGCTCCGCGAACATCGCGCGAGCGAGCGAAGGCTGCCGCGTCACGTACGGCAGCCTCCGCGACCTGTCCGTCCGATCGGCCGCACCTAACAGCAGCCCGCGCTGCCGGCCGGCTGGATAGCGGGGAGGCCCCGCTGTTGGGGCCGCGTGGTCTTGATGGCCTTGACGATTGCGCCATGCATGCCGTCGGCGACTTCGTGTGTGGACTCGCCCGAGATTTGGTCAAAGCCGGCGGCCTCGAGCCCCGCCTCGTACTCGCCCTTCGAGAGGGCGCCGGCGATACAGCCGACATAGCTGCCACGCTCAGCCCGCTCGTCGTGTGAAAGTCGATCTTCGGCGACGACGTCGCTGATCCCGATCCTGCCGCCCGGCTTGAGCACGCGGGCGATCTCGGTCAGCACTGCCGGCTTGTTCGTCGAGAGGTTGATCACGCAGTTCGAGATCACGACGTCGATCGAGTCGGCCGGCAGCGGCACCTCCTCGATGACGCCTTTGAGGAAGATCGCGTTCCGGACCCCGGCCTCCTGGGCGTTCGCGCGGGCGAGTGCGAGCATCTCGTCCGTCATATCGAGCCCGTAAGCCAGCCCGTCTTCACCGACACGCTTCGCCGAAAGAATCACGTCGATCCCGCCGCCGGAGCCGAGATCGAGCACGGTCTCACCTTCATGGAGGTCGGCGACCATGATCGGGTTGCCGCATCCGAGCGAGGCGAGCGCCGCCGCCTCCGGCAACTCGCCGCGCTGCTCGGCGTCGTAGAGTGCCTCGCCGAACGTTCCCACGTCACTCTCATCGTCGCAGCAGGAGCCACCGCCGCAGCCCGCACTCGCTCCTTCGCTCACGGCGCGCGCAGACTCCGCGTAGCGGCGCCGCACCTCCTCGCGCAGCTCGTCAGCAGTGGTCGTGCTCATCAGCAGCACACTCCCTTCAGGTCAGCGACGGCCGCGAGCTTGTCGACCGCATCACGCTTCAACGAGAAAAACGCCCACTTGCCGCGCTGCTCGCGCTCGACGAGCCCAGCGTCCACGAGCTTCTTCATGTGATGTGAAACCGTCGGCTGCGACAAGCCGACCGGCTCGATCAGATCGCACATGCACACGGCGCCGTCATTCGTCGCGAGCAGGTTCACGAGCCGCACCCGCGCCGGGTCGCCGAGCGCCTTGAACAGCTCCGCGGTCGCCTCGGCCTCCTCGTCCGACAGGGTGGGAGCGGC
>JBPCLB010000024.1:0-10967 GCA_051003695.1 Gaiella sp.
CGAAGTACTTCGCCGCCGTCGTCAAGTCGAGGAAGATCGCGCCGCTCTTCCGGAAGATGCCGAAGCAGACGTCACCGGATTGGCTGCAATAGGTCTTCACCGGAACGGGGGCGGCCACAGAGCCGGCCGGTACGGCCAACGCAGCCACGACGGCGGCGAGAGTGAGCGTGCGGCGGCTCGTCATCGGAGGCGCAGGCTACGCGCTCGCTAGTCTCCGCGGGTGCCTCGCCGTGACTTCCCCGCGCGCAGGGACGACCTGCGTAACGTCGCAATCGTCGCCCACGTCGACCACGGCAAGACGACGCTCGTCGATGCGATGCTGTGGCAGTCCGGGTCGTTTCGAGCGAATCAGGACGTGGCCGACCGCGTCCTGGACTCGATGGAGCTAGAGCGTGAGAAGGGCATCACGATCCTCTCCAAGAACACGGCCGTCCGACTCGGCGACACAAAGATCAACATCGTCGACACGCCGGGCCACGCCGATTTCGGCGGCGAGGTCGAGCGGGGGCTGACGATGGTGGACGGCGTCCTCCTGCTCGTCGACGCGAGCGAGGGGCCGCTGCCGCAGACGCGCTTCGTCCTGCGCAAGGCCCTCGAGGCGCGGCTGCCGGTCGTACTCGTCGTCAACAAGGTGGACCGGCCCGACGCACGTGCCGAGGAGGTCGTGAACGAGGTCTACGAGCTCTTTCTCGACCTCGACGCGGACGAAAGCCAGATCGAGTTTCCCATCGTCTACTGCAACGCACGGGAAGGCCGCGCAGGCCACGCCGAGGACGATCTCGCCACCGACCTGGGGCCTCTGTTCGAGACCTTGTTGAGGACCGTTCCCGCCCCCACGTACGACCCCCAGCACCCCCTCCAGGCGCTCGTGACGAACCTTGACGCGTCGCCTTACGTCGGCCGGCTCGCCCTCCTGCGCGTCATGCATGGCACGCTGCGGAAGGGCCAGCAGATCGCCTGGTGCCGAGCCGACGGAACGATCGAGAACGCCCGCGCCACCGAGCTCTACGTGACCGAGGCACTGGAGCGCATCCCCGCCGACGAGGCCGGGCCGGGCGAGATCGTGGCGCTGGCGGGCCTGCCGGGAGTGACGATCGGCGAGACGATCGCCGACCCGGAGGATCCGCGGCCGCTACCGGTAACGGTCGTCGACGAGCCGTCGCTCTCGATGACGCTTGGCATCAACACCTCGCCCCTTGCTGGTCTCGAGGGCGACAAAGTCACCGCGAGTGCCGTCAAGGCGCGCCTCGACCAGGAGCTCGTCGGCAACGTCTCGCTTCGCGTCGGTCCGACGTCGCGACCGGAGGTGTGGGAGGTCCAAGGACGGGGTGAGCTCCAGCTGGCCGTGCTCGTCGAGATCATGCGCCGCGAGGGCTTCGAGCTCACCGTGGGGAAGCCGGAGGTGCTGACGAAAGAGGTCGACGGCAAGCGGCACGAGCCTGTGGAGCGCGTCTCGATCGACGTGCCCGAGGAGTACATCGGCGTCGTGACGCAGCTGCTCGCGCTGCGGAAGGGCCGGCTGCAGCAGATGGTCAACCACGGCACAGGCTGGGCTCGGATGGAGTATCTGGTGCCGGCGCGCGGCCTGATCGGCTTCCGCACAGAGTTCCTCACAGAGACCCGGGGCGCGGGCATCCTGCACCACCTTTTCGACCGCTGGGAGCCCTGGCATGGCCAGTTGCGAACGCGGCCCACCGGCAGCCTCGTCGCAGACCGGCGCGGGCCGACGACCTCGTTCGCGCTCTCAGGCCTGCAGGAGCGCGGCACACTCTTCGCCGGCCCCGGCACCGACGTCTACGAGGGCATGATCGTCGGGGAGAACGCACGGGCCGAGGACCTGGACGTGAACGCGACGAAGGAGAAGAAGCTGACGAATATGCGCTCCTCGAACGCCGACGAGCTCGTGCGCCTGATCCCGCCGCGACCCCTCTCGCTCGAGCAGGCGCTCGAGTTCATCCGCGAGGACGAATGCGTCGAGGTGACCCCCGCCTCGATCCGTCTGCGGAAGGCCGAGCTCGCCGCAAACCGGCGGCAGCAGACCGCGAGCCGCAAGGCGCGCGGCCTGCTGGCCTAGACCGTTTCCTCTGGGGGCGGGTCGGCGCTGACGACCGAGGCGAGCACCGTGTGGTTGGGGATCCGAACGATCTCACCCGCAGCCGAGCGGATCACGAGCGCGACCGACTCGAACGCGACGATCGTCCCGCTGACGCCGTTCAGCGCAACTCGTTGATCTAGTCGGTAGGTCGCGGCGACGTAGCGGCCTGCGGTGATCTCGGCAGCCACGTCACGACCACCGAGCCCGAAAGCAAGTGCGAGCGTCAGCCCGGCGACCACGAGCACGAGCGCGGCGAAGGTGAGGAGAATCGTCGTCGGCACACCGATCTGCGCGAGCGCTGTGACGGCGAACAGCACGATCACGGTCGAGGAGGCAATCAGTCCGGCCGGGGCCTCCACCGCCAACTGCCTCGCGATGCGGTCGGCCCAGGCACCGACGACCTGGCCGACGACGACACCGACCCCCAACAGCACGAGAGCTGCGACGAGCCGCGGGAGGAAGAGCAATGCTTCGTTGAGCACAGGTTGCACGCCCCCGATCCCGAGGATCGACACCGCCGCAACGATGACGACGAGCGCGAGCATGATGCGGACGACGCGGCCGGCGAGCAGAGAGAGAGGCGGCTGGACGCCTGCTCGGCGCAGTGTCTCGTGCACTCCGTGACGGTCGGCGGCGCGGTCGAGTCCCGCGACGGTGAGCAAGCGTCGCGTGAGCGCGCCCGCGATCCAGGCGAAGACCAGCCCCAGGATGAGCACCGCGACCGCTCCGACGACGTGGGGCAGCCAAGCCCCGAGCTCTGCCTCCGCACGATCGAGGGCGTCGGTCACGGTCGGTCCCTGCGTGACGATCTCGCGCCTGAGGCAAGGAGGGTGATCGCGTGCGGCAGCGAGCGGCCGATCGTGATCAGGAGCTCGAACGCGGCGAGACCGGCCTGACGCCGGCGGACGCGTCGCCCGAGCGGGCCTGCGAGCGGTGTCGTCGCGGCGGGCCTCGAGGCCCGTAGCTCTGAGAGCAGCTTGCCGAGTCGATGGTGCTCTGGCTCGTGCGCGTCAGCGCTCACGAGGCAGACCCCAGTCGTACTGATTGTTCCGGAGCAGGTCTCCGAGCTCCCGCCGAGCGCGGTGGATGCGTCCCTTGACGCTCCCGAGCGGCATGTCGGTCACCGCAGCGATCTCGTCGTAGGACAACCCCTCGACATCTCGCAGTACGAGCACTGACCGGTGCGCCGGCGTCAGCAAGCGGAGCTTGTCGCGCAGCCGGTCGCGGCGCTCGCGTTCGTCGAGCCGATCGACCGGGGTCCGCACCGGCGATGCCCCGACACGGTGCTCCCCGGCGAGGTGAGGATCGACGGCGAGCGGCAGACGGCGCCGGCGATCCAGCGCGTCGAGCGCCCCGTTATGCGCGATGCGAAGCAGCCAGGCGCGAAACGGCGCGTCGCCGCGGAATCCTCCGATGCGATGGAACGCACGCAGGAACGCGTCCTGTGCGACGTCGTAGCTCTCGTCCTCCCCGACGATCCGGGCAGCGAGGCGAAGCACGACGTCCTCGTGCCGGCTGACCAGCTCGGCGAACGCGCGCACGTCGCCGGCCTGCGTCTGCATGACGAGCCTTGCATCCGGGTCGAGCTCCGCCGCCTCTCGCCCGATCCGGGGCGTCGCAGTCTGAAGGCTCGTCACCTCCGCGGTGTACCCGCTGAGGTTCGTGGCAAAGCGCGACACGGGCGTAACCTTTCGCTGTCGGCCCCCGTCAGGTAGGGCGGCCGGGTTCGGTGATCGGCGAACGCGTGGGCGGGTTTACAGCGGCGCGCGAAGGCGTTCAGCCGTACGACCGGTACGACATCGCAAGACAACGAAGGGAGATTGGACATGTTCGTACTCGCCGACATCGGCGACAGCGTCGAACGAGGATTCGACGAGTTCTTCCAGTGGTTGCCGAAGCTCGTCGGCTTCCTCATCGTGCTCGTGATCGGCTGGATCATCGCTCGAATCGTGGCATCCGTCGTGAAGCGCGCGCTCAAAGGGGTCGGGGTCGACCGGATGCTGCTCCAAGGCACCGGAGGACAATGGGTCTCGAAAGTGACCTCGTCGCCTTCAGGGCTGCTTGGCAGGGTCGCATTCTGGCTGGTGTTCCTCGGAGCGCTCTCCGTCGCCGTCGACGTCCTCGGCGTTGCCGCGCTCGAGAATCTCGTTGCGTCGGTCTGGGCCTATCTGCCGAATGTGCTCGCTGCGCTCCTGATCTTCGTCGTCGCGGGTGGGATCGCCGCAGGCGCGGCGGCGTTCGCCACACGATTCATGGGCGACACTCCCACCGGCCGGGTCGTGGCCACGGTGGCTCCCATCCTCGTGATGACGATTGCCACGTTCATGATCCTCGATCAGCTGAAGATCGCGGAGTCGATCGTCACGATCACGTATGCAGGGCTGATCGGAGCGATCGCGCTGGGTTCGGCACTCGCGTTCGGTCTCGGCGGCCGAGAGGTCGCGGCGCGCATGCTCGAAGGCGCGTACCAGCAGGGGCAGGGCGCGGTCGAGCAGGTCAAGCAGGACGCGTCCAAGGGCGCCGAGCGTGCGCGTGCAGAGGCGGAGTCCAAGCGGAGCGAGTGGGAGGACACGACCAGCACCGAGCCGCCGGTTCACTGACCCCACCGGTTGGGGCGTGAGGGGCGGGGACTCTGCCTCGCCCCTCACGGAGCCAGCCTCGCTGGACGCTCGACCGGGGGGCCGACCGGCATCTGGTAGTGATCGCCGCATGCGCCTTGCCGTTGGAGCCCGACCGCGTGCCGAGTTCGGGTTCGCCCTCGCGTTCCTCTACGGTTTCCTCGCCTTCTCTGCGGGTGGCCGGGCCGTCTATCAACTGGTCACACGGTTCGACGAGGCGCCGCTCGCGGTCTGCCTCTCGCTCGGGGCTGCGCTCGTCTATCTCGCCGCCTGCACACAGCTCGCGCGCCGAACGCCAGCGGCGTGGAGGCTCGCCGTGGGGATCTCCTCGCTCGAGCTCGCCGGCGTCCTGCTCGTCGGGACGGTGAGCATCTTGCGACCCGAGTGGTTTCCCCGGCACACGGTTTGGTCGGCGTACGGAATCGGCTACGGATGCGTGCCACTCGTCCTACCCGCCGTGTGCCTTCTCTGGCTCGGCCGAGACACGACGCGTCGCGCATTCGCCCTGGTCTCGGCACCGAGTTTGCTGCCCTCCGGGAGGGGTATGACGCCCGGTGCGAGCGACCCGCTCGCACGGGCCAAGCGAAAGGAATGACGTCAATGCCGCTCTGGGCATGGATTCTCTTGATCGTCGTGATCGTGCTGGCACTCGGCGGGGGGATCGGCTACCGCCGGTAGACCGTCTGCCGCACGCGGCCGGCGGGCTCGCCCCCGGCCGCGGCGGCATCAGTGCGAAACTGCTCGGGCTCCCGGTAGGGTCAAACGGTGGCCTCGTCCCGTGCAGCAGTTCGTGTGCTCGAGTGGGACGGCTGCGCGAACGTCCGTGATCTGGGTGGCCACGCGCTCGCTGACGGGGCCGTCACGAGCTACGGCGCGTTCGTCCGAGCTGACAGCCTTCGCAACCTCACCCCCGTCGGCTGGCAGGCACTCGTCGAGTACGGCGTCGTCCGCGTCGTCGACCTCCGCTGGCACGAAGAGCTCGCACTCGACGATCCGTATGACGTTCCCGTGGAGGTCGTTCACGTGCCGCTCTTCGGCGATTCGCCCGACCCGGAGTACGGTCGGTATCTCGACGAGCGGCTCGACGCCACCGAGTCGACGGACGAGTACTTCCGCTGGTCGTATCTCGACTTCCTCGGCCGCCATCGAGCGAACTTCGGCGCTGCGATGAATGCACTGGCCGATGCGGAGGGGACGGCCGTCGTTCATTGCATGGCCGGGAAGGACCGCACAGGTCTCGTCGCGGCGTTGCTCCTGCGTCTCGCTGGCGTCGACGTCGAGCAGGTCGCGCACGACTACGCCGCCACAGATATCGCGCGTCTTCCCGTTCATCGGGCATGGATCGCGGCGGCCAGGGACGGAGCCGAGGCGGCGAGGCGCGAGCGCCTGTCCGCGACTCCTTACGACGCGATGGTAGGAGTTCTGACCGGCATCGAGGAGCGCCACGGCACCGTGGCCGACTACCTCCGCGCGGCGGGCGTGACGACGGAGCGCCTCGAGGAGCTGCGTCGGCGCCTGCGACCGGTCCCCTAGCCCCGGAGTGATCCCGGCTGTGCCGACGAGAGCTCTCCTCTCGGACGTCTCGGTCGTGACGATCGGCGTGAACGTCCCGATCGGCGAGGCGGGAAGACGCCTCGCCGAACTCGGAGCGCGCGTGACAAAGGTCGAGCCTCCCGCGGGTGACCCGCTCGAGCTCGCGGCGCCAAGCTGGTATCGCGCGTTCACTGCGTGCCAGAGTCCGCTCCGCCTCGACCTCAAGCACCCGGACGGCCGAGAGTCCCTCGACGAGCTGCTGACCGCATGCGAGCTGCTGCTCACGTCGTTTCGCCCTTCCGCCCTCGAGCGTCTCGGGCTCGGCCGGAATCGGCTCGCGCAACGGTTTCCGACGCTCGTCCAGGTGGCGATCGTCGGCAGTGCCGCACCACTCCAAGAGCTGCCCGGGCACGATCTCACCTACGTCGCGGTGAACGGGCTGGTCGACCCTCCTTCGCTGCCTCGCACACTGGTGGCCGACCTCGGCGGCGCGGAGCGAGCCGTCTCGACCGGGCTCTCACTGCTGCTCGCACGACGCTCCGGTCACGACTGTGGGTACGCGGAGGTCGCGCTCGCGGATGCGGCCGCCGTGTTCGCCGGTGCGCTCGAGCACGGCTTGACCGCTCGTGGCGGGATCCTCGGCGGGGGGCTGCCGTACTACGATCTCTACGAGACGCTCGAGGGCTGGGTGGCGGTGGCAGCGCTCGAGCCGCACTTCGCGACGCGGTTGCTCGGCGCGCTCGGCCTCGCCGACCATGCCGGTCGCGCGGAGCTCGCGACGGCTTTCCTCGCTCGCCGCGCGGCCGACTGGGAGTCGTGGGCAACGGAGCGCGACCTTCCGCTCGCCGCCGTCCGTCACACTGTCGGAGAAACGGGGAAGAGCGCATCGTGACGAGGAGGACACCGAGATGAGTGCGACGGGACGTCGAGCCGTGACCGAGGAGGAGTGGCGCGAGAGCTACGGCGCGACGCCGGAACGTGCCGGCGAGCTGTTCACGTCGATCTCCGGGCTGGAGCACGAGCCGCTCTACGGCCCTGACGGGGTCACGGTCGACCACGACCGCGAGCTCGGCTATCCCGGCTCGTTTCCGTTCACGCGCGGGGTGTACCCGTCGATGTACCGCGGCCGCCTGTGGACGATGCGTCAGTTCGCCGGGTTCGGCACCGCCGCGGAGACGAACACCCGCTTCCGGTACCTGCTCGAGCACGGTCAGACGGGGCTCTCGACGGCGTTCGACATGCCGACGCTGATGGGGCTCGACTCCGACCACTCGCGCTCCCTCGGGGAGGTCGGGCGGGAGGGCGTCGCGATCGACACCCTCGAGGACATGGAGACGCTCTTCGGCGGAATCCCGTTGGGCGAGGTCTCGACCTCGATGACGATCAACGCGCCGGCGGCGATCCTGCTCGCGTTCTACGTCTGCGTCGCCGAGTCCCAGGGCGTGACGCGCGACCGGCTCCGGGGCACGATCCAGACGGACATCCTCAAGGAGTACATCGCGCAGAAGGAGTACATCTTCCCGCCCGCACCGTCGATGCGGCTCGTGACGGACATGGTCGAGTTCTGCACGCGGGAGATGCCGCTCTGGCATCCGATCTCGATCTCGGGCTACCACATCCGCGAGGCGGGCTCCACCGCCGCGCAGGAGCTCGCGTTCACGCTCAAGGACGGATTCACCTACGTCGAATGGGCTCTCCAACGAGGCCTCGAGGTCGACGAGTTCGCGCCGCGCCTCTCGTTCTTCTTCAACGCGCACCTCGATTTCTTCGAGGAGATCGCGAAGTACCGCGCCGCGCGCCGAATCTGGGCTCGCGAGCTCCGCGACACCTACGGAGCGCGCAGCGAGCGAAGCCTGCTGATGCGCTTCCACACCCAGACGGCGGGCGTGTCGCTCACGGCGCAGCAGCCCGAGGTGAACATCGTGCGCACGGCGATCGAGGCGCTCGCAGCCGTGCTCGGCGGGACTCAGTCGCTCCACACCAATTCCTACGACGAAGCCCTCGCGCTCCCGACCGAGGACGCCGTGCGGATCGCGCTGCGGACCCAGCAGGTGATCGCGCACGAGACGGGCGTCGTCAACGTGATCGATCCCCTGGGCGGCAGCTACTACCTCGAGCAGCTGACCGATCGGCTGGAGGAGGAAGCGCGCGATCTTTTCCACCGCATCGACGAGCTCGGCGGGATGGTCGCGGCGATCGAGCAGAACTTCCCGCAGCGCGAGATCGCAGAGTCCTCGTTCCGCTACCAGCAGGAAGTCGAGGCGGGGCAGCGCGTGATCGTCGGGCTCAACCGCTACCAGCTGCCCGACGAGCAGCTGCCGGAGCTCCTCAAGATCGACGCCGAGCTCGAGAGGCAGCAGATCGACCGGGTGCAGGCTTTCCGCGCGCAACGCGACGAGCCCGCCTCGGCCCTAGCGCTGAAGACCCTTCGGGAGGCGGCGTCGGCCGACACGAACCTGATGCCGCTGATCATCGAAGCGGCCCGCGCACGCGTGACGATGGGCGAGATGTGCGACGCGCTTCTAGACGCGTGGGGCACCTTGCGTGAGACCCCGGTGTTCTAGACCCATGAGCTTGGACGTCCTCAGCGACGAGCAGCGCGAGCTCCGCGAGCTCGTGCGGTCGCTCGCACGCGAGCGGATTGCGCCGCGGGCCGCCGAGATCGACGAGACGCACGAGTTCCCGTGGGACATCGTCGAGCTCTTCCGCGAGCATCAGCTGTTTGGGCTGCTCTTCGACGAGGAGGTCGGGGGAACCGGCACCGGAACGCTGCTGAGCCTGGTTGCGATCGAGGAGATCTCGAAGGTGTGTGCGACCTCAGGTCTGCTCTTGGCCGTGCAGGAGCTCGGGTCGCTCGGGCTCAAGCTCGGTGGCTCGGCCGAGCAGCAAGCGGCGTGGCTACCGCGCCTCGCCTCGGGTGAGGTGCTCGCGGCCTACGCGCTCACCGAGGCCGGATCCGGGTCGGACTCGGCCGCGATGCGCACGACTGCGTGTCGCGAGGGCGACGAGTACGTGCTCGACGGCTCGAAGCGCTTCATCACGAACGCCGGCGTCGCCGGTCTCTACACGGTGTTCGCGAAGACCGACCCGAACGCGGGTCATCCGGGGATCTCCGCCTTCCTCGTGGAAGCAGGGACACCCGGATTCGAGGTCGCGCGGCTCGAGCCGAAGCTCGGCATCTCGGGGTCGACGACCGGCGAGCTCGTCTTCTCGGACTGCCGGATCCCAGTAGCGAACCGCATCGGGGAGGAGGGCACCGGCTTCAAGCTCGCCATGCGCATCCTCGATCGCTCGCGGCCGGGGGTCGCAGCTCAGGCGCTCGGGATCGCGCAGGGCGCGACCGACTACGCGCTCGACTATGCGCGCTCGCGCGAGACCATGGGCAAGCCGATCGCCGCGCACCAGTTGATTGCGGCCAAGCTCGCCGACATGGAAACGCGCACCGAGGCGGCACGTGGGCTGCTCTACCGCTACGGGCAGATGGCGGACGCGGGGGTGCCGGAGGCCCAGCTGACGAAAGCTTCGGCGATGGCCAAGCTCCTCTGTGGCGACGTCGCGATGTGGGTGACGACCGAGGCCGTGCAGATCCTGGGCGGCTACGGCTACATCAAGGAGTACCCGGTCGAGCGCTTCATGCGCGACGCGAAGATCACGCAGATCTACGAGGGCACCCAGGAGGTGCAGCGCTTGGTGATCGCGCGCGAGATGCTGAAGGAGCAGCGGGCCTTCCTGCTCACCGACGTCGGCTGATCTCGGGCGAGATAGTTGTAGTATACTACAACATGTGCTGACCGTTCCTGAGGCTGCGCGGAGAGCCGGTCGTGACCCGGAGACGATTCGACGCTGGATTCGCTCCGGGCGGCTGGCCGCCCGCAAGATCGGGACACAGCACGTGATCGAGGAAGAGGATCTCGCAGCGACCCTCGCGGAGGGAGTCGACATTTCGCTTCCTCCTGCTTGGGCGACGACACGATCCGGCCGCCCTATGCCTAATGTCGTCGCCGCGCTCGCACGCTCCAGACTCGAACGTTGACTCTCGTCGTCGACGCAAGCGTCGCAGTGCCCGCGTGCCTTTCCTCCGCCGGCTTCTCGGTTCTCGCGGACGACGACCTCGTCGCACCTCCACTCCTGTGGTCGGAAGCGCGCTCCGCTCTCCACGAGCTCGCCTGGCGAGGGGAGATCACCGCGGGAGACGGTGAAGAGGCGCGAGACGCGCTCGAAGAAGCCCCGATCCGACGAGCTGACGACGAGCGCCTCGGCATCGAAGCCTGGCGGATCGCCGATGCGTTCGGTTGGGCGAAGACGTACGACGCCGAGTACGTCGCGCTTGCGATCCGCCTTGGCTGCCGGCTCGCCACGCTCGACGCTCGACTACGGCGTGGTGCGGATCGACTTGGCATCGTCGTCCTCGTTGACGAACTCGCCTGAGTCCCGTGTCTACGTGAGCGTGCAGTCGATGCAAGCGCAGTCTCGGCGCTCGTCGATCACGTGACGGCGAGGCTCGAGCAGCTCGCCGCGACCTGCGTTCGCCTCAAAGGCGCGGGCGAGGCATCGGCATCTCAGCCCTACCCCCGACCGGAGCCGGCGATCGTCACGGTGCGTCGGAGCGAGACGCCGTTCTCGGTGTTGAGGTCGAACTGGATCACGTACCGCTTGCCGGGTGCGACGGTGAACGCGGGTCGCACCGTGATCGAGCAGTCGCTGCGCAGCCGCGTCTGAAT
>JBPCLB010000025.1:0-8277 GCA_051003695.1 Gaiella sp.
GTCTTGAAGCGGAGGGACGAGCGCACCGCCGACAACCGGCGCGCGGGCGTCGGGGGCGCCAGCCCTCTCCTGGCTCGGCCGAGCTCGGCCGTGTAAGCCGCGAGCGCGCGAACGTCGACTTCGGCGACCTGAAGTCGCCTGGTCGCGAGCCAGTCGGCAAAGTCCCGCAGGTCGGTCGCATACGCGCGCCGGGTCGCTTCGGCGAGCCCGGGACTCGCGAGAAACCGGTCGATCGTCGAGTCCGTGCTCATCGCATCCGCGTTCGCGGCCCAGGGATCGCGTCCTGCCGGACGTCCCGACGTCCGCCGGGGGTGTTCGGCAGGATGCCCGAGTGCGCCGGGCCCTCCTGATCGTCGTGCTCGGTGCGGCCGCGATCGCAGGCGCCGCTGCTGTCTGGGCGGGAGACGATTCGGGAGGCGCGTCGACCACGGGGAGCGTGAGCCTGATCGGCGACTCGCTGAACGTCGGAATCGAGCCGTATCTCGGTGCTGCGCTCCCAGGCTGGACCATTCGTGCGGAGAACGAGGTGGGCAGAGCGACGCGCGAGGGCCTTGCCGTCCTCGAGCGTGACCGAGCCTCGCTGGGGCGCGTCGTCGTCGTCAGCCTCGGCACGAACGACCCGCAGGACGATGCGCCCGGTTTCCGCAGCCACGTCCGGCGGGCACTCGAGCTCGCAGGTCGGCGTTGCCTCGTGTGGGCGACGATCTGGAGAGACGGCCCCGGCGAAGCGCTCAACGAGGTCCTTCTCCAGGAGGCGCGAGCCAACCGGAGTCTGACGCTCGTCGAATGGGATGCGATGCTCGCTGCTCGTCCGGACTGGCTTGCCCCCGACGGCGTGCACGCGACGCCTGCCGGCTACCGTGCGCGGGCCGAAGCCGTCGCGGATGCCGTCCGAGGCTGCGAGGCGACCTCATGAGGCATGGCCGGTCGGTCAACCGGCTGCACGGAGCGTTGCGCCTGGCGAATGGGGCGCGGCTGAAGTCACGTCCCGGGCAGTCCGCTGCGTCGAGGCGTGGCTTCAGCCTTGCTGCTCCCTTCTGCCGCGGAGGACACCTGTGAGCGCCCGGATCGTTCCGCTCCCGACCGGCGCAGACCTGCGCCTGCGCAATGAGCACCAGACGCTCGCCGTGCTGCTCGTCAACGGTGGTACGGCGAAGCCGCTGGGGGGGACGTGGAGCGCCACGAGCGAGCTGCTCGCCGGCGAGCTCGCGCCTCGTTTCGGTCAGCTGACGTTCGCCGAGCTGCGCTACCGGGTGAAGAGCTGGAACCAGCTGCCGTCTTGTATGGCAGATGCCGAGGCGGCACTCGACCTCCTGCGCGACGCCGGCTCGGCGCGGACGCTGCTCGTCGGTTTCTCGATGGGCGGCGCAGTCTCGATCGGGGTCGCGGCGCACCCCTCCGTCGGCGGGGTGTTGGGGCTCGCGCCGTGGGTGCCGGAACGGCTATCGGTCGAGGGGCTGAGGGGCAAGCGCTTCGACGTCGTCCACGGCTCGTGGGATCGATACCTCCCGTTCGTTCCCGGCGTCAGCCCCACGAACAGCAAGAAAGGCTTCGAGCGGGCCCGAGCGCTCGGCGTCGAAGGTGGCTACGTGCTGATCCACCGTGGCGTCCACGGCGCGGCAGTGAGGCGCGGCTCGGGCGCTCTCGTACGACTCCCTCGTTGGCAGGCCTGGGTCGAGCACGTGGCAGACCGAGTGGAGCGGTTCGCCGGTCACCAGCTTTGATGCGTTGACGGCAGCGCGCGACCAGCCAGGGTCGATCCCCCACGCTCGAGCCGCTACGCCTCGTCGACTGCCAGCCGGCGGCGGTCGCGCTGTTCGCTGCCGGGAAGCCGGACGTTCCACGCGAGACCGAGGCGCTCGAGCCCGCGGATCGTCCACCAGGCGGCATCGAGTTGCCCGGGGTCGAGCCCGTGTCTCGCCGAGGCGGGGAAGGCGTGGTGATTGTTGTGCCAGCCCTCGCCGAAGGTCAGCGCGGCAACCCAGCCGTTGTTGCGGCTCTCGTCCCGTGAGCGGTAGGAGCGCTTGCCGAACATGTGGCAGATCGAGTTCACCGCAAAGGTCGCATGCTGGTACGCGAAGATCCTGATCGCGCCGGCCCACACGAGTGCCTGAAAGCCGAGCGCCCAGCTGAACCCGCCGGCCAGGTAGCCGAGCAGGAACGGCAGCCCGAAGGTGAGCACGACCCAGACGAAGTACATCTTGTCGATCCGCCTGATCAGGCGATCCTCGTAGAGATCGCGGCCATAGTGGTCGCCACGCTCCATTCCCTTCGCGTGGAACAGCCAGCCGACGTGGGCGTGAGCAAAGCCCTTGACCGCAGCCCAGGCGCCCTCGCCGCGTCCGGCGTGGGGTGAGTGAGGATCGCCTTCCTGATCCGACAGCGCATGGTGTCGCCGGTGGTCTGTGACCCACTGCGTCACCGGCCCCTGCATCGTCATCGAGCCCAGGATCGCAAAGGTCGCGCGCAACCACTTCGTCGTCTCGAAGCTCCTGTGCGTGAAGAGACGATGGAAACCGACCGTCGTCCCCAATCCGCAGAGGATGTAGAAGAGCACGAACAGCGCCACGTCGATCCAGGAGAGTGCGACACCCCAGAGCAGGCCGGCGGCCGAAAGGAGCCCGAGCGGTGGAACGACGACCGCGACCAGCGTCACGACCTGGCTCGCACGGCTCGTGCGGTCGCGGACCGTGGCGATCGCGGTGTCGGGAACCAGCTCGGTCATCCGGTGACGGGACGGGAACGAATCACGCAACGATGAAGATAGCGGTCGTAGGAACGGGAATCGCGGGCCTCTCGACGGCCTACGTGCTGTCGCGGGCGCACGAGGTCGAGCTCTTCGAGGCGAACGGCTATCCCGGTGGCCATACCCATACGGTCGACTGTGGTTCGCTCGCGATCGACACGGGGTTCATCGTCCACAACACCCCGAACTATCCGCTGCTGACCCGCTTCCTCGCCGAGTTGGGCGTCGAGACCCAGCCGACGGTGATGTCGTTCTCGATGAGCTGTGCCTGCGGCGCGTCCTGGTCGAGCCGCAGGCCCTGGCGCGCGAAGCGGCTGCTCTTCGAGATCGTCAGGTTTCTTCGTACGGCGGGTACCGCGGAGACCGACGGCAAGACCTTCGACCGTTGGCTCCGGGACGAGGGCTACTCGGACCGCTTCCGCTGGCACTACCTCGTGCCGATGACATCGGCGCTCTGGTCGGCGCCGCCCGGGCAGGCGCTCGAGGTTCCTGCCGCCTTCGGGGTGCAGTTCTTTCGCAACCACGGGATGCTCGGATTGCGGCGACACCGATGGCGAAGCGTCGTCGGCGGCAGCAGCGCGTACGTTCGCAGGGTGCTCGAGCGGATCGGATCACCCCTCCACCTCGGGCTGCCCGTGCGCAAGGTCGTGCGGAAGGGAGGCTGCGTTCTGATCCAGACCGACGACGAACCGGCGCGGCGTTTCGACGCCGCCGTGATCGCGACGCACGCTCCGACCGCGCTCGATCTGCTCGGGTCGCCGACTCCCGACGAGCTGCGACTGCTCGGCGCCTTCGGCGTGACCGGAAACGAGGTCGTGCTCCACTCCGACTCCCGCTTCCTCCCGCGGCGAGCGAGTGATCGATCCGGCTGGAACTACCAATCGCCGGGCTGCGGCGTCGGGAGCGATTTCGCGACTGTGACGTACTCGATGAACAGGCTCCAGTCGCTCGACGCTCCTGTCGAGTGGTGCGTCACCCTCAACCGCACAGCCGAGATCGACCCTGCGGCGATCAAGGGCATCTATCGCTATGACCACCCGCAGATGACCTTCGAGGCCTTCGCCGCGCAGCGCGAGCTCGGCACTCTCAACACCGGCCGCCTCGCTTTCGCCGGTGCGTGGCAGGGCTACGGATTCCACGAGGACGGGATCCGTTCGGGGGTTGCAGCCGCCGCGAGCCTGGGGGTGACGTGGTGAGCAGCTCTCTCGTTCCTGGGTCGGTGCTCGCGGCGCGCTGCCGAAGGGAGCAGTCTGCGAATACGGGCCGGGAGAGCAGCGTGTTGCGAGCAGCGGCAGCCGCTCGGCGGAGGTCGGCTCCGCCGGCCGCAGACGAGAGGTGGCCAGGGGCGTGAGATCCGCGCTCTACGTGGGGACGGTGATGCATGCTCGTCGCGAGCCGGCCGAGCACGTCTTCCGCTACCCGGTGTACATGACGCTCCTCGACCTGGCCGAGCTACCCGCGCTCGATCGGGACCTCCCGCTGTTCGGCTGGAACCGCCGGGCCGTGACGGCTTTCCACGACCGGGATCATCTCGACGTGCGGGCCGTCCTTGCCGACTGCGGAGTTCCGCTCGAGAGCGGCGGGCGGCTAGAGGTGATGACGAATCTGCGGGTGCTCGGTCACACGTTCAATCCCGTCTCGTTCTGGTGGTGCTACCGGCCGGACGGCGAGCTCGCTTGCATCGTCTCCGAGGTCAACAACACCTTCGGTGAGCGTCTGCCGTACGTGCTGCTGCCCGCGGAGGCGACCGCTCGAGCCACCGAGCGGCACGTCTGGGAGACCGACAAGCGCATTCACGTCTCGCCGTTCATGCCGATGGATCAGTCGTACACCTGGTGGTTCTCCGAGCCGGGTGACCGGGTCAGCGTGCGGATGGACGTGCACGAGGAGAGCAGGCCCGATTTCACCGCCACCCTCACGGCGCGCCGGGTCGAGCTCACTGCGGCGTCGCTCAGGGGTGTGCTGCTCCGCTATCCGCTGATGCCCGCCCGGGTCCTTGCCGGGATCCATTGGCAGGCGCTCCGTCTCAAGCTCAAGGGAACGCCGGTACACCGCAAGCCGCCATTTCTTCCGGGCAAGGGCAGCGTCCGGTGATCGCCGCGATCGCCAGGCGGCTCGTGTTCCGGTCGCTCGGTGCGATCGAAGGTGGCGAGGTCGTGCTCCGCTATCCCGACGGCCGCGGTCGTCGGTTCGGTGACCGACGTAGCCCCTCGATCGTCGTCGAGCTCCGGAGGCCGGAGGCCGTCTGGTCGAAGATCGGCCGACGCACGCGCGTCGGCGTGGGGGAGTCGTACGTCGACGGCAACTGGGACTGCGACGACCTCGTCGGGCTTTTCTCGCTGCTCGGCCGCAACCTCCACCTGGCCTCGGAGCGGCCGCTGCAGCGGTTGCTGTACCGCGGACAGGAGCTGCGCCCCGACCTCTCCCAGCGCCAGACGTTCAGGGTCGCAAAGGACAACATCCATGCGCATTACGACCTCGGCAACGAGCTCTTCGAGCTGATGCTCGACCCGACGATGGCGTACTCGTGCGGGATCTGGAACGGTCGCGAGACGACGCTCGAGCAATCCCAGCGAGCGAAGTTCCGGATGATCTGCGAGAAGCTCCGCCTCGGGCGGGACGACCACGTGCTCGAGATCGGCTGCGGCTGGGGCGGGTTCGCGATTCATGCCGCGCGCGAGTACGGCTGCCGAGTGACGGGCCTGACGCTTTCCCCCTCGCAGGCGTCGTTCGCACGCGAGCGTGTCCACGAGGCCGGGGTCGACGATCTCGTCGAGATCGTCGAGCGCGACTATCGCGTCGTCGCCGGCCAGTTCACGCGGATCGTGTCGATCGAGATGTTCGAGGCGATCGGGCTCGCCGAGTACGAGACCTACTTCCGCGCCTGCGACCGCCTGCTCGCTGCCGACGGGGTCGCGGTGATCCAGACGATCGGGATCCCGGATCACAGGTTCGAGCGCTACCGGCGCAGCCCGGACTGGATCCAGCAGTACATCTTCCCCGGCTCCCTGCTGCCCTCGCTCGAGTCGATTGCGAAGGCGGTTGCGACGACCCGGTTGCTGATTCTCGACGTAGAGGAGATCGGGGTCGGCTATGCGCGGACGCTGCGCGAGTGGCGCGCCAACGTCTGGCGGAACGTCGATGCCGTGCGCGCGCTCGGGTACGACGAGCGGTTTCTCCGGATCTGGACGTTCTATCTCGCCTTCTGCGAGGCCGGGTTCGCGATCCGCTCGCTGCGGGACATGCAGCTCGTCCTGACGCGCTCGTTCAACGACGCGCTTCCGACGCATCCTGCGCCGCGGGTGACGTTCTGAGCTACGCGTTCGTCCGTAAGTCTGCAGGCCCGCTCGTCCGCGCGCTCTATCGGATGGAGATCCGCGGCGCCGCGCACGTGCCGGTCGAGGGGCCGGTCGTCGTCGCCGCGAACCACGAGTCGATGCTCGACCCGTTCGTGCTCGCCTCTGCGATCCCGCGCGACCTGCGCTACCTCTCGAAGGAGGAGCTGTGGGGTCGAAACCGGCTGCTCACGTGGTGGCTCGACGACATGGGCGCGATCCCCGTCTCGCGCGGTCGCGGCGACCGGCACGCGCTCGCAGCCGCCAGCGCGGCGCTCGCGCACGGGGAGGCTGTCGGCGTCTTCCCGGAGGGCGGGGTCCGCCGCGACGGGCCGTGGCACCGCGGTGCGGCGCGCCTCGCCCTGCTCACCGGAGCCCCGCTCCTCCCCGTGCGGCTGCTCGCCACCTACCGCGCGCTGTCGGCCGGGAGGGTCGGCTTGCCGCAGCTCGCTGTGCTGATCGGCGAGCCGATCGTGGTCGAGCCCGCGACGCCGACGATCGCGGCGGCCAAGGCGCTGACGCAGCGGCTGCAGGCTGCGGTCGAGTCCCTCGGGAGATAGCTTCGGCTGCCGGCGGTCAGCGCTGCTGTTGCATCGTGTCGATCCGTTGGATGCCCCGGCAATCGCAGCCCTGATCCGATAGAGCCTGGCGGCGCGGAGCATCGTGTGGGAGTCTCTGGGCGATGAAGCGCAACCCGCGCGTCTTCTGCATGGTGCTCGCCGGCGGCGAGGGCAAGCGGCTTGCGCCGCTGACCGCCGATCGGGCGAAGCCCGCCGTCCCGTTCGGCGGCGCCTATCGGCTGATCGATTTCGCGCTCTCGAACCTCGTCAACGCCGGCTACTGGCGGATCGCCGTGCTGACGCAGTACAAGAGCCACAGTCTGGATCGTCACCTTGCGACGACGTGGCGGTTCTCGCCGCTCCTCAACAACTACGTCGCGCCGGTGCCGGCGCAGATGCGGCGCGGCAAGAGCTGGTTCGCGGGGTCGGCCGACGCGATCTACCAGAGCCTCAACCTCGTCTACGACGACAAGCCCGACGTGATCTGCGTCTTCGGCTCGGATCACGTCTACCGCATGGACCCGCGACAGCTGGTAGCCCACCACATCGAGGCCGATATCGGGGTCACCGTTGCGGGGATCCGGGTCCCGATCGGTGAGGCCGGCGCGTTCGGGGTGATCGAGCCAGGCCCCGGTGGACGCGCGATCGCAGCTTTCCACGAGAAACCGGTCGAGCCGATCGGACTACCCGACGATCCCGACCACGTGCTCGCCTCGATGGGCAACTACGTCTTCACCACAGAGGCGCTCGTCGAAGCCGTGATCGCCGACGCCAAGGACGAGGAATCGGCCCACGATCTCGGCGGCGACATCATCCCGGCCCGCGTCGCGGCCGGCGACGCGCAGGTTTGGGACTTCTCCCGCAGCGACGTTCCGGGGGCCACGCCACGTGACCTCAGCTATTGGCGCGACGTGGGGACGATCGACGCGTACTACGACGCACACATGGATCTCGTCGCGATCGATCCGATCTTCAACCTTTACAACAGCGACTGGCCGATCCTCACCTGGAACGAGCCGCTGCCGCCCGCGAAGTTCGTCTTCGACGACGAGAAACGCGTGGGCTCCGCCCGTGACTCGCTCGTCTGCGCAGGCGTGATCGTGTCCGGTGGCAGCGTGCGCCGCTCGATCCTCTCGCCGTCCGTTCGCGTTCACTCCTTCGCCGAGGTCGAGGGCTCGGTGCTGATGCACGGCGTCGACGTCGGCCGCGGCGCGGTCGTGCGCAACGCGATCGTCGACAAGAACGTGCGGATCGCCGCGGGCGCGAGGATCGGCGTCGACTCCGAGCACGACCGAAAGCGTTTTCATGTCTCGGAGAACGGAATCGTCGTGATCGGCAAGGGCGCTGTCGTCGACGCCGCCTCGGGATCTGCCACCGTGTCCGAATCGTGAGGCGAGTCGAGGCGCCACACGATCCGGGGGGGTCAGGCACTCGTGCCTGACCCCGTCCGTCCGGTGATCGGTGAGGCGAAGTGATAGCCGCGTGAGGCACACCTCACTCGAACGAGCTGGCGGGTGAGAATCGACCTGCTCACACGTGAGTATCCGCCGGAGGTCTACGGCGGTGCGGGCGTGCACGTCGAATATCTCGCACGCGAGCTCGCACGCCTCGTCGACCTTCGCGTGCACTGCTGGGG
>JBPCLB010000026.1:0-19351 GCA_051003695.1 Gaiella sp.
GCGCGTGGAGCGACTCGACCGTGTCGTCCGGCAGCACGGGCACCCGCTCTTGCCGGAGCACCGCGCCGGTGTCGATGCCCTCGTCGACGAGGTGCACGCTCGCACCGCTCTCCTCGACACCCGCTGCGAGCGCGTCCTCGACCGGGTGTGCTCCCGGGAAGGCGGGAAGCAGCGCGGGATGGACGTTCACGACGCGGCCGGGGAAGCGGTCGAGCAGCCGTGGCGTGAGGATCTGCATGAAGCCGGCACAGACGACCAACTCGACACCGTGCCCCTCGAGCCAGTCGGCCATCGCCAGATCGCGAGCAGCGCGATCGGCGTGCAGCTCCAGCGCGAAGACGGAGCAGGGGACGCCTGCGACGGCGGCGCGTTCGAGCGCGCCGGCGCCGTCACGGCTCGCTGCGACAGCGACGACGGGAAGCCCGGCGTCGAGCAGCGCTTGCAGGTTGCTCCCCGAGCCGCTGACGAGCACACCGATCACGTGTCGCTCCAGACGACTTCGCCGCCGCCGGAGACGAGCTGCCCGATCACGACGTCGGCCGGGGCGACGTCTCCGGGGGGAACGATCGCGCAGTAGCCGATGCCGAGGTTGAACACCCGCCGCAGCTCGTCCTCCGAGACACCCTCGCCGGCGAGCCAGCCGAAGACGGGAGGACGTTCCCACGAGCTCGGGTCGATCACCGCGGCGAGCTCGTCGCCCAGCACGCGCGCCAGGTTTCCCGGCAGCCCACCACCCGTGACGTTGACGAGCGCGCGCACGTCGGCGCGCGGGCGAAGCGCGCGAATCGAGTCGAGGTAGCAGATCGTCGGCGGTAGGAGCAGCTCCGCGTCGAGCTCGTCGTCGTCGACGAGCGTCCGCACGAGCGAGAATCCGTTGCAGTGAATTCCCGCCGACGGGAAGCCGAGCACCACGTCCCCGGCCTCGACCCGCGAGCCATCGATCAGCCGGTCGCGCTCGACGAGCCCGACGACCGTGCCGCAGAACTCCAGCTCCCCGTCGCGATAGATGCCCGGTAGCTCGGCGGTCTCACCGCCGAGAATCGCACAGCCCGCCGCTCGGCACACATCGGCAGCACCCTCGACGAGCTCCGCGAACTCGTCCGGCCGGATCGTGCTTGCGGCGACGTAGTCGAGGAAGAAGAGCGGGTCGGCGCCGGTCGTGAGCACGTCGTTGATGCCGTGCGCGGCGATGTCGGCGCCGCACCAGCGGAGCTTGCCGGCGCGCCGTGCGAGCACGAGCTTCGAGCCAACCGAGTCAGTGCTCGCGGCAAGCAGTCGTCGCTCGTCGAGCGCATAGAGACCCGCAAACGCGCCGAACGCTCCCTCCACGGAGACCGTGCGAGTCGACTCGACGGCGGCCCGGAGCCGTTCGACGATCGAGTCCGCCGTGGCGAGCGAGACCCCCGCGGCGGCGTAGGTCCGGGGCGCCGGCTGCACGAGGACGAGCCTAGACGATCGCTCGGCCCCCGGACGGGTGAGCTCCGACGGCTGATGCCTTGCAACAGTCTGTTGCAACCCAGGGGTCAGCGCGCGGGGACGGGCTCGAAGCGCAGCTTGGCGAGGTTCCGGGACGCGGGAATCCGCGTCGGGTAGTCACGGGTGAAGCAGGCGCGGCAGACGGAACCGTCTGGCATCCGGGTCGCCCCCTGCATCCCTTCCACGGTGAGATGGTGCAGAGAGGTCGCGCCGATGTGATCGCGCATCTCCTCGTTCGAGCGGTGCGCCGCCGCGGGCTCGTCCTCGTCGGCCATGTCGATGCCGTAGAAGCACGGCGAGACGATCGGCGGCGACGAGATCCGCACGTGCACCTCCGTCGCGCCGCCGTCGAACAGCATCTGCACGAGCGCCTGCATCGTGTTACCCCGCACGATCGAGTCGTCGACGACGACCACTCGGCGCCCGGCCAGCTCGTCGAGGGGGTTGAACTTGAGCCGGATCCCCTGACGCCGGAGCTCCTGGTCGGGCTCGATGAACGTGCGGCCGATGTAGCGGTTCTTGATCAACCCTTCCTCGAACGGGATCCCAGAGGCTTTCGCGAAGCCGATCGCCGCGGGTGTGCCCGAGTCGGGGATGGGCATCACGAGGTCTGCGTCGACGGGAGACTCCTCGGCAAGGCGCATCCCCATGCGGACTCGGGCCGCATACACCTCGGTGCCGCCGAGTCGCGAGTCGGGTCGGGCGAAGTAGACGTGCTCGAAGATGCAGAGCGCGCCACGACGTTCCGGCACCGCGACCGCCGAGTGCAACCCGGTCTCGTCGATCCAGACGACTTCTCCCGGTCGCACGTCACGCTCCGGCTCGGCGCCGACGATGTCGAGCGCGCACGTCTCGGAGGCGATCACCCAGTCCTCACCGATCCGGCCGAGCGTGAGCGGGCGGATCCCATGAGGGTCGCGGAACGCAACGAGAACACCGTCCGCGATCGCGACGATCGAGTACGCGCCCTCGAGTCGTTGCATGGTGTTGGTGACCGCCTCGGCAAGCGGCGCGGGATCACGGGCCACGAGTGCGGCGATCACCTCGGTGTCGGAGGTGGAGGCGAGCCGCACGCCGTCGCCGAGCAGCTCGTCTCGAAGCGCAGCGGGATCGACCAGGTTGCCGTTGTGCGCAAGCGCGACGGTGCGGGCACGGCCGTGGTGGACGAGCGGCTGCGCATTCGACCAGTGCGCCCCGCCGGTCGTCGAGTAGCGCGTGTGACCGATCGCGACCTCGCCGGGAAGGGCCGAGAGCTTCTCCTCGTCGAACACTTGCGGGACGAGGCCCATGTCGCGAACGGCGGTGACGTGGCCCGACTCGGAGACTGCGATGCCCGCCGACTCCTGCCCACGGTGCTGGAGCGCGAAGAGCCCGAAATACGCGAGCCGGGCGACGTCGCGCTCGACCGACCGGATCCCGAAGACGCCGCACATGCCGCTACCCGGTCTCCTCGTATGCGCGTCGAAGCGCCGCGAGAGGCACGCCGAAGAGGGTGTCGCCGCCGACTGTCCCGATGCGTCGCACGTGGATTTCCGAGCCCGTCGGATCGACCTCGACCTGCCCCGGCGGAAGAGCGATGAGCACCTGACCGCCGACCTCCCCGAAGAGGGTGAGTGGATCGTCATCGAGCTCGAGCCGGGCGCCGCGCCCACTCCAGAGCGCCGCCTCAGCGAGCGCGACGGCAAGGCCGCCCTCGGCGACATCGTGAACCAGCGTCGCCCTCGGCGCAACGTCCCGCGCGTGCCGAACGAGCGCGACCTCCGAGGCGAGGTCGAGGACGGGGCTGCCGCCGAGCGTGCCCCATCGCGATTGAGCCTCGGAGCCGGCGAACGTCACCGGGCTCGCGGAACGCGCGAGCAGGATCGCATCGTCATCCCGCCAGCCCCCCGGCACCCTGCGCACATCCGCGACGAGGCCGACGCAGCCGATCAGGGGGGTCGGGTGAATCGAGCGCCCGTCCGTGTCGTTGTAGAGCGAGACGTTGCCGGAGACGACAGGCACGCGGAGTGCCTCGGCGGCGAGCGCGAGCCCCTCGATCGTCTCAACGAGCTCCCAGCCGACCTCGGGTTTCTCGGGATTGCCGAAATTGAGGCAGTCCGTCAGGCCGATCGGGTCGCCCCCGACGCAGGCGACGTTCCGCGCTGCCTCGAGCACCGCGAGCATGCCCGCCACCCGAGGGTCGAGCGAGCCGATTCGCCCCTGACCGTCGAGCGTCACCGCGAGACCGCGATACTCCGGGCGCAGGCGCAGGACTGCCGCATCGAGCCCGGGTCGCCGCACGGTGCGCGACTGGACGAGCTGGTCGTAGCGCCGGGTGACGAACGCGCGCGAGCAGAGCTGCGGCGAGCCGAGCAGCTCGAGCAGGGCCTCGGCCGTGGCGGGCAGGTCGAACGACCGAGCAGAGCTCGCCGAAGGTGGCTCGCGCTCGACGACGTAGCGCGGACAGTCCTCCGTCAGGTGACGCGCCGGGATCGAGCCGACGAGCTCGTCCTCCCAGAACGCGCGCAGCTCACCGCTCGTCGTCACCTCGCCGATCACAGCGCGGTGGAGCTCCCAGCGGTCGATCGCCGCCTCGACTGCGGCCAGCCGCTCGGAGGAGACGATCGCGACCATCCGCTCCTGCGACTCGGAGATCATCACCTCCCACGGCTCCATCCCCTCCTCACGCTGGGGCACCCGGTCGAGATGGACGTCGATCCCGTAGTCGGCGGCCATCTCCGAGAGCGACGAGGCAAGCCCGGCGGCGCCGCAGTCCTGCAGCGAGAGCACGAGCCCGCGCTCGACCAGCTCGACCGACACCTCGATCAGGCGCTTCCCGGTGAAAGGGTCGCCCACCTGGACGGTCGGGCGCTTGTCGGCGTCGTCGTCTCCGAGCTCCGCGCTCGCGAGCACCGACGCGCCCCCGATCCCGTCGCGACCGGTCGTCGCGCCGTAGCAGAGGACGAGCGCTCCGGCCGTGGTCGCCTTCGCCCGCGTGAGGTGCTCCGTCGCGAGCAAGCCCACGCACATCGCGTTGACGAGACAGTTCGACGCGTAGCTCTCGTCGAAGACGACCTCGCCGCCGACGTTCGGCACGCCGGTGCAGTTGCCGTAATGGCCAACGCCGCCAACTGCGCGAGAGAAATGGGCGTCGGGCGCGCCGAAGCGGAGCCCGTCGAGCAGCGCGATCGGGCGAGCGCCCATGGCCGAGATGTCGCGCAGGATTCCGCCCACACCCGTCGCAGCGCCCTGGAACGGCTCGACCGCCGAGGGATGGTTGTGGCTCTCGACCTTGAACGCGACCGCGAGCCCGTCGCCGAGGTCGAGCACGCCGGCGTTTTCGCCAGGCCCCTGCAGCACGCGCTCGCCCTCGCTCGGCAGGCGCTTCAGGAGGAGCGCGGAGTGCTTGTAGCCGCAGTGCTCCGACCAGAGCAGCGAGAACACCGCGAGCTCGAAGTGGTTCGGCTCCCGCTCGAGCAGCTCGACGATTCGGTCTCGCTCCCCGTCCGTGAGGCCGAGCTGACGGTGGAGCGGCTGTTCCGCGACAGAGCTCAGGTGGGTGAGTCTAGCGGGGGGTCTGGCTGGCGCGGAACCGCTCGAGTCCGCAAATGGGTGTCTCGCGCCAAGGCTGTCCTCGCCGTTTACCTTGCGGGGACGTGAGCCGCCGTGACCTCCTGCTGCTGCTCGTGCTGTCAGCGATCTGGGGGTCGTCCTTCCTCTTCATCAAGCTCGGGGTCGACGAGGTCGAGCCGTCTGTGGTCGTCCTCGGGCGGCTCGTCGTCGGCGTCGCCGTCCTGCTGCCGCTGCTCGCAGGGCGGGGCGGGCTTGCGCCGCTGCGCGGCCAGCTCGTGCCGCTCGTCGTGCTCGGGGTGCTCAACAACGCCTTGCCGTTCTGGCTGCTCGGATTTGCCGAGACGCGGATCGACTCGGGCCTGACCGCCGTGATCCAGGCCGCGGCGCCGATCTTCACGGTCCTCCTTGCATCGCGCATCGATCGGAGCCAGACGGTTCGTGGGGTGCGGCTCGTTGGCATCGTGGTGGGGTTCGTGGGAGTCGCGCTGCTCGTCGGCGGCCAGCGCGGCGGGGAGCTCGTGGGAGCGCTCGCCGTGCTCGGCACCGCCCTCTGCTACGCGGTCTCGGTGCTCTACGCCGGACGAACGGTACGGGCGTTGCCACCGCTTCAGGTCTCGATCGGCCAGCTCGCGACGGCGTCGATCGTGATTGCGCCGCTGGCGCTCGTCCAGCTCCCCGACGAGATGCCGCCGGCAGGCGCGCTGGCCGCCATCGCCGCGCTCGGGGCGCTCGGATCGGGTCTCGCGTACCTCCTCTACTTCTCCCTGATCGCGAGTGCCGGCGCCTCGCGCGCGATCCTCGTCACCTACCTGGTGCCGGCGTTCGCCCTCGTGTACGGAGCCGCGCTCCTGGACGAGGACGTGTCCGGCCGGGCGCTGCTTGGCCTCGCGCTCGT
Source organism: Gaiella sp. (assembly GCA_051003695.1). Taxonomy (GTDB): domain Bacteria; phylum Actinomycetota; class Thermoleophilia; order Gaiellales; family Gaiellaceae; genus Gaiella. The sequence continues at coordinate 5,924 of JBPCLB010000026.1, forward strand.
GCTCGGGGGTACGGCGATCGCAACCGGCATCGCGGCGCGGCGATGCACGTCCGAGCCGAACACCTCAGACGTTTCCTGAACCGCGCGTTGCACGGCGGGCCGGATGGAGTCGGCCCCTACGATGCCGGCGTGGTCGGTTTTTGAGTCGGGCCTACTGGCCGCTGCTGCTCGTGCTCGCCGCGGTCTGGGGCGCCTCCTATCTGTTCATCAAGGTCGCGGTCGAGGGCGGTCTCGAGCCGGCGCCACTGATGGCGGCGCGCGCCGGGATCGCCGCAGTCCTGCTCTATGCGTACGTCGCCTCGACGCACGGCGCCCGCCGGGCGGTGGCGGAGCTGCGCGAATCCTGGCGCCAGTGGGCCGTGATCGGTGTCGTCGGCAATGCCCTGCCCTTCTGGCTCGTCGCCTGGGGCGAGACGCACGTCGATTCGGGGATCGCGGCGATCGCCCAGTCGACCGTCCCGATCTTCACGATCTTGCTCGGCTTGCGGTTCCTGCCGGCCGAGCCCCTGGGTGCGACGCGGTGGGCCGGCATCATCATCGGCCTCGTCGGCGTGGGCGTGCTCACGGGGGCGGCGCCCGACCGGGGCTGGTGGGCGATTGCGGGCACGCTGGCGGTTGTCGTCGCCTCGCTCGCGTACGCGTCGGGGAACGTGATCGGGCAACGCAGCGTGTCCGCGACAGCCGGGCCGGTGCTGGCGGCGGGGGCGATGATCTCCGCATTTCTGACGCTGCTCCCGTTCGGGTTGCTCCAGCTTCCGCGCAGCGCCCCCGACACCGACGCGATCGCATCGCTCCTCGCGCTCGCCTTGCTCGGGACGGTGCTGGCTCAGCTCGTGCTGTACCGGATGTTGCGCCTCTTCGGCGGACGCAGAGCCAGCCTCGTCACGTATCTGATGCCCGGGTTCGCGATCGTCTACGGCGCTCTGATCCTCGACGAGCCTGTCACGATCAGCGCGCTCGGGGGCCTCGTTCTGATCCTCGCGGGAGTGGCACTGGGCTCGGGGTCGCTTCGCTCGCGCGTGATCGCCCGCGGCACGACGCCGTGAGCGTGTCCCTCCGGCCCGTCGATCCAGCAGACGTGCCGTTCCTCCTCGAGCTCGTGAACGATCCCGGGGTTGCGCCGTTCCTCGCTGCTTCCCGCTCGCGCACCACGGAGCAGATCAGCGAGGATGTCGAGCGTTCGCGAGGCGGAGCGGACGCTTACGGCATCCTCGTGGTCGAGGCGGAAGGGCGCCGGTGGAGACGGCCACGTGAGAGCAGGTCAACAGGCGCTACGGACTCGTCGCCGAGGATCTCGAGGTCGATCCGAGATAGGCATCGAAGCGCGCGAACGCCTCCGCGGCGCCGGTTCGTCCGAGCCCGAAGCGGACGTGGCCCGGCTCGTCGTAGACCTCCCCCGGGAGCAGCAGCACGCCCATCTCGGCGGCAAGCCCCTCACAGAACGCCTTGGAGTCAGGGACGCGAAGCCGTGGGAAGCCGATCGGCGAGGAGTCCGGCCGTACCCAGTCGAGCAGGTCGGAATGACGCGCGATGACGTCATCGGCGAGGGCGAGATTGGCGAGCACTCGAGTGTGGTTTCGCTCGACGAACCTGTGCCGGTGGCGGAGCGCGACCGCCGCGAGCAGCTCGCTCGGCGCGCTCGAGCAGATCGTCGTGTACAGCTTCACCGCGACGACCGCGTCGAGCAGTCCCGGATCGCGACATGCGATCCAGCCGGTCCGGAGACCCGGGAGCCCGTAGGTCTTCGACACGCTCCCGAGTGAGATCCCGCGCTCGTAGACGTCGCATACGGCGGGGAGCATCGTCTCCGGGTCGTGCTCGAGCTCCCGATAGACCTCGTCGCAGAGGAGGACGGCGCCGCGCTCGCCGCACAGCTCGACGATCCGCTCGAGCACCGGCCGCGGCATCGAAAGACCCGTCGGGTTGTGCGGCGTGTTGACGTAGACGAAGCGTGTGTCGGGTCGCAGCAGCCGCTCGAGCGCCTCGAGATCGTGGCCCCACCCGTCGGCGTACGCCCGCGTCCACGTGTCCACTTCGGCGCCGGTCGACCGGGCGACCGCCAGCGCCGACTCGTAGCACGGTGTCTCGACGACCGCGTGGTCGCCTGGGCCGAGGACGGCGTGCTCCACTGCGAAGATGCCCTCCTCGGCCGCGGCCAGCGTGAGCACGTCGGCCGGCCCGACGATCGCGTAGAGAGCTGCGACCGCGGCTCTCAGCTCGTGAGAGCCGGGCACCTCGGTGTAGCCGAGCGTCAATGCGCCGAGCCGTGCGCCCGCATCGGGCTCGAGCTCTAGCACCTCCTGGACGGTGACCGACTCGCAGTCGCTCGACGAGAGCATCAGCTCGGTCGTGAACTCGTAGCGCTCGTACCAGCGCTCGATCCGGAACGGAGGTAGCCTCACCGTTCCATCGTCCCAGGACCCGAGTAGGGTGCGCGCCGGGATGGCGGAGCCACAGGAGACGAGCGGGACGGTCGACGTCGCGATCCTCGGCGGTGGAATGGCCGGGATCACCGCGGCGCTCGCCGCGCGCCGGCGCGGCGCACGTGTCGTGCTCTTCGAACCCGGCCCGGTGGGCGGCACCTGAATCACCCGCGGGTGCATCCCGACGAAGGCTCTGGTCAGGGCCGCCGAGATCGCGCACGACGTCCAGCACCGCGCCGCGGAGTTCGGGATCCGCGTCGGCGAGGCGACGATCGATTTTCCTGCCGTGATGGAACGGGTGCGGCGGATCATCGAGGAAGGGGCCGAGCACTACGAGCGGCTGCTCGCCGAGCGGGGCGTCGAGCTCGTGCGGGAGGCGGCGCGCTTCGTCTCCGCGAACGAGCTCGAGGCGGGTGACGTCCGCGTTCGCTTCGCCCACGCCCTGATCGCAACCGGGGCACGCCCGCGTGCGCTCGACGTTTCGGGGGCGGAGACGGTGCCGACCGTGACGAGCGACGACCTGATGCACGCCACCGAGCTACCCGGCCACGTCGTCTGCGTCGGCGCGGGCGCCGTCTCGCTGGAGTTCGCCCAGGCCTACCGGCGGCTCGGCGCGGAAGTGACGATCGTGCAGCGCGGCGCCCACCTGGCCCACGGAGAAGACGAGGAGCTCGGCGATCTGCTCAAGGCCTACCTCGAGCAGGAGGGAGTGCAGGTGCTCACCTCGTCGTGCGTGGACCGGCTCGAGCTCGTGGACGGGCGGCCGGCCGTCGGCTGCACCGGCGGCACGCGAGTCGTCGGCGACCAGATTCTGCTCGCGGTCGGTCGAGAGCCTGTCGTCGAGGGCCTCGGGCTCGAGGAGGTCGGCATCGCCCACGCGGCGTACGGCGTGACGGTCGACAGCAATCTGCGTACGACGCTACCGCACGTCTTCTCGGTGGGCGACGCGAGCGGGGGGATGCAGTTCACCCACGTCGCGACCTACGAGGCGCCGATCGCGATCGCGAACATGCTCGACGGCGCCGCCGAGGAGCCGGACTACCGCACGATGCCGCGCGCGATCTTCACCGACCCGGTGCTCGCTGCGGTGGGTCTGACGGAGAGCGAGGCACGACGGCAGGGCTACGACGTCGAGGTGCGACGCTCGGACGTCGGCACTCGCGGCAAGGCCAGGGCGATCGGCGACCGGCGCGGGCGTGTGAAGTTCGTGCTCGACGCGAGCAACGGCATGATCCTCGGGGTCGGGATCCTCGCGCGCGACGGCGCCGACCTCCTCCCCGGTCCGCAGGTCGCGATGAACGCCCCGGGCGGGACGCTCGCACCGCTGCTCGCCACGGTGCACACGCACCCGACGATCAGCGAGGCGGTGAAGGTCGCGGCGCGTGGGGATTGAGAGTCGTCACGGTGGCGCCTGCCTCGGGCAGGGCACACAGCCGCTCACGAGCCCCACCGCTCCACGAGCTTCCTCGCCTCGGCCGCGAACGCTGCCTCGTGGTGGCGCCGAAAGCCGTCCCACGTCGTCAACGTCCGCGTGTCCTCGACGCGGTCGACGAACAGGATCCCGTCGAGATGATCCTGTTCGTGCTGGAACGTGCCCGCGCTCACTCCACGGATCTCCTCGAGGGCGCGGTTCCCGTACCGATCCGTGTAGCTGATCTCCACCTCGGCGAAACGGGGCAGCAGCCCGCGTAGATCCGGGATCGAGAGGCACCCTTCGTAACTCGAGAACGTCTCGTCGGAAACCGCGCGTAACTCGGGGTTGACGAGCACCCGGAGCGGGAGGTTCGGCTTGTACGGGTAGCGCGGGTTGTCGCGCACCTCGACGGCAAACACCCGCGAGGGGACTCCGACCTGGGGCGCGGCGAGCCCCGCCCCGTTCGCGAACCGCATCGTCTCGACGAGGTCGTCCAGAAACCGCTGGAACCCGAGCGTGACGAGCACCTCGGCGCTCACCTCGCGGGCGCGCTCACGCAACACCGGCTCCCCGATCCGGACGATGTCGAGAACCGCCACGCCGGCGATCCTACGCGCAGGTCAGGCGACGGCCGGCGCTCCTTGTCTCGCCGTGGCTCACGGCTCGGCCGTCTCGGCGACCGAGCAGGGCGAGCAGGAGCAGGCCCCCCGCACCGAGCAGCACCGCGCTCCCGATCCACGCGCCCGGAAGCGTCGAGCAGGGCGTTCGCCGTCTCGGCCTGCGACGGCCGGTCACCCGCGGACGCGAGCGTATCGGAGGTTCGGTTCGCAGCGAACGTCGAGAGCGCCGCGAGCCCGAGCGCGCCACGAGGTAGGACGAATCGGACGTGAGTCGGAGGAAGAGCAGCCGTCCGAGCACGGCCAGCGCGAGCCCGACGACGGGTGTCTCCCGTGCTCCAAGCGCCGGGACGAGCTTCTGCGAGCCCACCGAGCCGATGATGATCCCGGCGGTGAACGGGAGGAACCCGAGCCCCGGCTCGTAGACGAGCGCGATCAGGCCGCCGGTCACGGTGACCGCCCCGGCCACATCGAAGCTCCGGTGCATGTGCTCGTCCCTGGACTCCGGCACGAGCCGCAGCGAACGCACGAACGTGAGGATGCCGACCGGGACGTCGACGAAGAAGATCCACGGCCACGAGAGCGTGTCGACGAGGATCCCGCCGGGGGGTACGGGTATCCGCACCTTCGGCCGAGCGACCTCGACCGACTGGCTTCGAACGGAAGATCGAGGCTTTCGCGTGCGCGCTCGCGCTAGGCTCGAGCCATGGAACTCATTCACACCTGCTACCGCATCACCGACCCCGAGCGGTCGGTCGCGTTCTACGAGGCGCTCGGCTTGGAGAAGCGGCGCGAGCTGCCGATCCGCGACGAGGCGATGAACTACTTCCTCGGCGTTCCCGGCAAGCCGCAGCCGGAGCTCGAGCTGACCTACAACTTCGGCGTCGACTCGTACGAGCTCGGTACCGCGTACGGGCACGTCGCATTGACGGTCGCGAACATGGACGAGACGCTCGCAGCCCTGGCAGAGCAAGGCATCGAGCCGGAGCGTCCCCCGTATTCGATCCGTGACGGCGGCTCGCTGCTCTGCTTCGTCCGCGACCCGGACGGCTACCGGATCGAGCTGATCGAGGGCTGACCTACCGCAACGTGGGAATCCGCGGGAGCGAATTCCCATGGCGGTGAAGACCCTCGAGCGGCCGCCGCGCGACTTCAAAACCGCAACTCGCGTGACGGAGCCGTGGATGGAATGATCACCCGGTGAAGTTCATCGTCGGCGCGCCACCCGAGCGCGGTGAGACGACCTTCCTGCCGACGGTCGCCTGACCTCGCAGCCAAGCCGACCCGGAGCCTATGATCGAGCGGTGCAGACGGCGACAGAGCTCCAAGAGGGTCTCGCCCACATCGGCGCCTCGCCGAGGGACGAGGGCACGCTCGAGCTGATCGTCCGACGCCCGGCCGAAAACGAGCGCGAGGTACTCGACGAAGGGCAGCTCGATCTCGATCTCGGGCTCGTGGGCGACATGTGGCACGTGCACGGGACACCGAACCCCGACGCGCAGCTCACGCTGATGAATGCCCGTTCCGCCGAGCTGATCGCACAAGGGAAAGATCGCTGGCCGCTCGCGGGCGATCAGCTGTACGTCGACTTCGACCTCAGCGTCGACAACCTGCCTCCCGGGACGCGCGTCTCGGTCGGGGACGCGGTCGTGGAGGTGACCGCGCTGCCTCACACCGGCTGTGGGAAGTTCACCGAGCGGTTCGGGTCGGATGCGGTCAAGTTCGTGAATCAGCCGCCGGGGCGGGCGCTGCGCCTGCGCGGGGTCAACGCGAAGGTGATCACGCCCGGCGTCATCCGAGTCGGGGACGTCGTCAACAAGCAGTAGGCGTCGGTGCGCGGAGGCAGACCGACCTCTCGGTTTTCGGGGTCAGGCCCAGAGGCCGCGGGCGGGGTCGAGCAGGAGGTCGCGTCCACGAGAACGTGCCTGCTCACGTGACGGCTCGTCGAGGAACTGTGCTGGTGACACGCCGTCGGTTCGCGCAAGGATCAGGCAGGCCGTATGGGCCGAGAGGCTCGCTTCGTCGATTGCCGGCAGCTTCTCGGCACTGGCCTTGTAGGCAGCGAGAAACCTGTCTGCGAGTAACTCGAGGTCGTCCGCAAGCTCCGGCCAGCGAATCGCTGCGCGAGCGCCTGCTTGAGCACGAGCGCGATGCTCAGCGACGGCGCGCGCAGGGCGATCGCTCGCGGAGTCGCCGCCGGTGAGCTCCTCCACCTCGATCGGCGTACCCGCCGGCACGAGTCCGCGGTCGACGGCCCAGCCCGCTGGCGCCTTCAAGTCGAGCTCGAAGGCCATCGAGCGAGCATACGATCGTTGGGTGCACGACGACCTGCCCCGCGCGGAGTTCGGGTTTCCGGGCCCGCTCCGCGACAGGCTAGTCGCCGCCATCCTGCGCGGTGTGAAGACGACGACGACCGGGCTACACGAGGAGTACGTCCGCGACGGCTCCGACTGGGGTCCCGTTGGTCATCGCGAGCTCGTGATCGACTCCGAGGGGCGTGGCGTGGCGGTGATCGAAACCGTCGAGGTCGAGGTCAAGCGGCTCGGTGACGTCGAGCTCCAGTTCGCGCTCGACGAGGGCGAGGGGCTCGCGTCACTCGTCGAGTGGCGCGCCGCACACGTTCGCTTCTTCACGTGCCCGGAGATGATCGCCGCGCTCGGTGACCCGCCAGTCACGATCGACGACGACACGCTCGTGGTCTGCGAGCGCTTCCGGCTCGTTGCAGTGCTCTGACGTCGCACAATCGACACGAAGTCGGCGCAGACACGTCACACTCGCCCCTGTACGTTGCCCTCCATGACGGCGGTAGCGACACCATGGGGCAAGGCGAGCGTGATCGAGGAGACGAGCGTCCCCCAACGGGCGGGCGAGCGACGCTTCGGGTCACTGGTTCAGCTGCTCGAGACGGAGAAGGGCGAGACGCTCGTCCGGTTCGCCTACACGACAGACGGAAGCGTGCGCCGAGGACCCGTCACGTTCCGCGCGCGCGATCTCGAACGGCTGCATGCCGGACTGGAGCGAGCGCCACGCCTTCGGGCCGCGCTCGAAGCGAGACGAGCATGACCGTCCCCGATGGGTCGAGGTGTCGATCGACCGCCACTCGCTGCGCCTCGAAAAGACGAAGCGCGAGCGCCGAGTGCGCTGGGGTTCTCCGCTTCAGACCTGATCAGGCTGCGACGCCGAGGTGGTCGCGTGCCGCGGTCACCAGACCCTCGAGGACCTGTGCGCCACCGACGGGGCCGAGCAGGCGATCGACGGCATGCTCGGGATGGGGCATCAGACCGAGGACATTGCCCGCCTCGTTGCACACCCCCGCGACCAGGTCGCGTGAGCCGTTGACGTCCGCGAGATAGCGAAACGCGATCTGGCCTCGGTCGGCGATCTCGGCGAACGTCTCGTCGTCGGTGTACCAGTTGCCTTCACCATGCTTGATCGGAAGCCCGAGCGCGGTTCCCGGCTCGAGGTCGGAGAGCATCGTGGCAACGGTCTCCTCGACCGAGATCGTCACGTCGCAGCAGACGTATTCGAGCTGGCGGTTGGCGCGCAGAACCCCTGGTAGCAGCCCTGCCTCGCACAGGATCTGGAATCCGTTGCAGACCCCGAGCACCGGCCCGCCGGCCGTGGCAAAGGCGTGCACCGACCGCATCACGGGTGCGAGCTTGGCGAGGGCGCCGCAGCGAAGGTAGTCGCCGTGGGAGAACCCGCCGGGTAGCACGACGGCCCCGATCTCGTCCGGGAGGCGTTCGTCCGCGTGCCACAAGGGAACCGGCTCGGCACCGATCAGCTCCAGCGCAAGGCGCATGTCTCCATCGTCGAGGGAGCCCGGAAATGTGACGACCGCAATTCGAGGTCGCAGACTCATGTGTGCTCGACCTCGATCTCGAAGGACTCGATCAGCGGGTTCGCGAGCAGCTCCTCCGCCATCCGCTCGACCTGGGAGCGCGCCTCTGCGGCGTCATCGGCGCCGAGCTCGAGATCGACGATGCGGCCGACGCGCGCCTTCGTGACGGGGTATCCGAGCGACGACAACGACGTTTGCACTGCTTCTCCCTGAGGGTCGAGGATGCCGGGTTTCGGCCGGATTGTGACGGTCGCTCTCACAACACCACGCGGGGCTCGACGAGGTATGCGGCGAACGAGATCCCGGTGATGCGCTCGAACGCCTCGACGTAGCGAGCCCGGGTGCCCGCGACGACGTCCTCGGGCAGCTCGGGTCCCGGGTCGGACTTGTCCCAGTCGGTCGTCTCGCACCAGTCGCGGACGAACTGCTTGTCGAAGGACGGCTGCGGGCCTCCAGCCGCGTAGAGATCGGCGGGCCAGAACCTCGAGGAGTCGGGGGTCAGCGCCTCGTCGGCCAGCGTGACGCGGCCGCTCTCGTCGAGGCCCAGCTCGAACTTCGTGTCGGCGAGCACGAGCCCACCCGCCTCGACGTACTCCGCCGCGAAGTGGTAGAGGGCGAGTGCGGCTGCACGTGCCTCCGCGTAGCGCTCGGGCCCGCAGAGCTCCGCCGCCTCGGCCTCGTCGAGATTGACGTCGTGACCCGCGCTCGCCTTGGTCGCCGGAGTGACGATCGGTGCGGGCAGTCGCTCGGACTCGCGGAGACCGGAAGGGAGCCGGTGGCCGCAAACCTCGCCGGTCGCCGCATAGTCCTTCCAGCCCGAGCCCGACAGATAACCGCGGACGACGACCTCGACGGGCAGCATCCTCAGCCGCCGGCAGTCGAGCGTGCGTCCGTCCTCACCGAGCGAGACGAGATGATTCGGCACGATCTGCCGTGTGCGCGCGAACCAGAACGCCGAGAGGCCGGTGAGGACGCGCCCCTTGTCGGGGATCGGGGTCGGGAGCACGACGTCGAACGTCGAGATGCGGTCGGATGCCACGAGCCGCAATGTGTCCGGCCCGACCGCGAAGAGCTCCCGCACCTTGCCCGAGCCAACATGCAGCGCGTCAGGCATGAGCCGACTCCCGATCGGAGGCGACCAACGCGCGGAGCCGACCGAACACCGTCTCCACATGGCGCGTATACGCGGAGACGTCGAACACGACAGCGAGGTCGACGCGCCCGGCGACCTCGGCGTCGGTCGCGACGAGCTCACGGAAGTCGAGCGCCTCGTCCCACGAGCGCATCGCGTGCCGTTGGACGAGGCGGTAGGCGTCGTCGCGCACGAGACCCGACTCGACGAGCGCGAGCAGTAAGCGCTGGCTGAAGTACAGACCGTGGCTCGCGTCGACGTTCTCGCGCATGCGAGCCTCATGCACGACGAGCCCTTGGACGAGCCCTGCGAAACGGTCGAGCATGTAGTCGATCGCGAGGAACGCGTCGGGCACGACGATGCGCTCGGCCGAGGAGTGCGAGATGTCTCGCTCGTGCCAGAGCGCGACGTTCTCGAGACCCACGAGAGCGTGGCCGCGAACGACGCGCGCGAGCCCGCAGATCCGCTCAGCAGTGATCGGATTGCGTTTGTGCGGCATCGCCGACGACCCCTTCTGCCCGGGGCGAAACGGCTCCTCCACTTCGCGTACCTCCGTTCGCGCCAGGTGACGGATCTCTGTCGCGAACCGCTCGAGGGACGCCGCGACCACGGCGAGCGTGCACAGTAGCTCCGCGTGTCGGTCGCGCTGCAGGATCTGGGTCGAGGTCGGCGCCGGCTCGAGCCCGAGGCGCTCGCACGCGATTCGCTCGACCTCGGGGTCGAGCGCTGCGTACTGGCCGACCGCTCCGGAGAGCTTGCCGACCCGCAGCCCAGCGAGCGCAGCTCGAACCCGGTTGCGGTCGCGATCCAGTGCGAACGCCCAGCCGGCCAGCTTCAAGCCGAACGTCGTCGGCTCCGCGTGCACACCGTGCGTCCGTCCGATGCACAGGGTCTCACGATGCTGCTCCGCGCGCTCGACGACCGCAGCGAACGCGATGTCGATCCCCTCGAGCACGAGCGCGCCCGCCTCCTGGATGCCGAGCGACAGCGCCGTGTCGAGGACGTCGCTCGAGGTCAGGCCGTAGTGGAACCATCGGCTGCTTTCCTCGTCGAGCTCCCCGGCGACGGCGTCGACGAAGGCGGCGACGTCGTGGTTCGTATGCCGCTCGAGCTCCGCAACACGCTCGGGAGTCGGCGGGACGGCGCGCGCGCGGATGCGGTTCACGATCCCCCGAGGAAGGAGCTCGAGCTCGGCCAGGCCGTCAAGCGCCGCGAGCTCGACCTCGAGCCAGCGCGCGAGCTTCGCCTCCTCCGACCAGATCCGGGCCATCGCCGGACGGGAGTAACGGGCGATCACTACGTCGATTCTAGAGATGGTCCCGGCGCGCGGCAGCCTGTGGAGCGATCGGCACGGATTCGGCACGAAGGACAGGTGTCCTGTTGCCTTTCACGGCGATAGACTAAAACCGGGTGGTGGGTTTGGGGTGTCCCAACAGAAAGGCGCTCCGAGCGCTCAGCCGATCGCCGGCGGCCACGAAACGCCACCGCTCGCGGCGCGCAATGCAATGTCGTTGCGACGTCTCGCGCCCGACCAGCCGACGAGCTCGACGGCATCGTATGCCGCGAGGCGCGCCTGCTCGAGCGTCGCGCCGACGGCAGTGACGTCGAGGATCCGCCCGCCGTTCGTCACGAGGGTGCCGTCGCGGCGAGCAGTTCCCGCGTGAAACACGAGCACGCCGGCAGCCTCAGCCTGCTCGAGTCCGACGATCGGCGTCCCCCGATCCTCCCCGGCCGGATACTCGGCCGCGGTCAGCACGACCGTGACCGCCGCGGCCGCCCGCTGGCCGAGCGTGACGTCGGACACGTCACCTGCTGCCGCCGCGGCAAGCGCGACGAGCAGGTCGCCATCGACGAGTGGCAGCACGGACTGGGTCTCCGGGTCGCCGAAGCGGCAGTTGTACTCGAGGACGCGCGGACCGTTCTCCGTCAGCATCAATCCGACGAACAGGACTCCGCGGAAGGGCGCCCCCCTCTGCTCCAGCTCGGCGAGCACGGGGAGCACCGTCAGCTCCAGCAAATGCTCGACCTTGGGCGAGTCGAGCCAGGCGACCGGTGCATACGATCCCATCCCGCCGGTGTTGGGGCCGGAGTCGCCGTCGAACGCGCGCTTGAAATCCTGCGCAGTCCCGAGCGCGAACGCACGCCGTCCGTCGCAGAGAGCGAAGAGCGAGACCTCGGGACCCACGAGCAGTTCCTCGATGACGATCGCGCCGCCGAACGACTCCACCAGCTCGAGCCCGGCGCGTACTTCGGCGGCGGTGTGACAGACGACGACGCCCTTTCCGGCCGCGAGTCCATCCACCTTGAGCACGCACGGAGCCTTGGCCTGCGGTAGTCGACGCGCGGTCGGAACCCCCGCCGCCTCCATCACGTCCTTCGCAAAGTGTTTCGAGCCCTCGATCGCCGCAGCCGCGGCCGACGGCCCGAAGACCGGGATCCCGGCGTGTCGCAGGACGTCCGCGACGCCGGCGACGAGCGGCCCCTCCGGCCCGACGACGACGAGCTGGATCCGGAGCGACCCGGCGAGGCCGAGCAAGCCCTCGGCATCGTCCGCCGCGACGGGGTGACATGTCGCGTGCGACGCGATTCCCGGGTTGCCCGGAGCGGCGTGGAGAGCTGTCAGAGCCGGCGATTTCGAGAGCGCCCAGGCGAGCGCGTGCTCCCGCCCACCCCCACCGACGAGCAGGACGTTCATGCGGCACCGACGGCGAGCCGGACGCGCGCTCCCAGTCCCGCGAGACGCTCGGCGGGCTCGTTTGCGAACACGAAGCGGACGTACTGTGCCGGGTGTCCTCCCCATCCGACCATCGGCGTCGCAGCGACCTTGCCACGCTCGAAGAGGAGCGCCGACGCATCCGCCGCAGCGTGCCGCGGAGCGGACACGTCGAGCAGGAACGACCAGCCGCCGTGAGGTGGGAGCACCGGTAAGCCGGCGAGCTCGTCGAGGACGACGTCGCATCGGCGCTCCCACTCGGCGGTCGCGAGCGCGACGTCCTCGTCCCCTGCCTCCAGCGCCGCAGCGACCGCCGTCTGCGCGATCCCGAACTGGCAGACGACGTTCGAGATCGCAACGAGGCCGATTTCGCCGACGATCGCCGACGGGGCCACGACCCACCCGACGCGCCAGCCGATCAGCCGCAGCTCCTTCGACGCCGAGCCGACCACGACCGTCCGGTCGGCCATTCCCTCGAGCCCGGCCGGCGCGACGACAACGCGACCGTCGAAGAGGATGCGCTCCATAGCTGCGTCGTGCACCAACCAGAGATCGTGGTCGCGGCAGAGGCGGGCGATCGCCTCCCAGTCGGATCGACCGTGCACGCAACCGGTCGGCATCGACGGGCTCATCATGAGCATGACCCGCGTGCGGGCGGTCACCGCGCGCTCGAGGGCGTCGAGGTCGAGCGTCCAGCCCGTCTCCGACGGGACGAGCGGAACGCCGATCGGCACCCCGCCGGCGAGGCGGATCCGGTTGAGGAGGCCCACGTAGGCAGGCTCCGCGATCAGCACCTCGTCGCCGGGCTCGAGCAGGGCCAGCAGGACGTTGAGGATCCCGTTCAGACCGCCGGCACAGATGAGCGTCTGGCGCTGCCAGTCGACGTCGACCCCGGCGAGCCGCGAGACGTGCGCCGCCGCGGCCGCGCGGAGGCGCGCGCTTCCGGGGAACGGGAGATAGCTGTTCGCCGCGTCGTCGTCGATCGCCGCCCGCGTCGCGGCGAGCGCGGCCGCCGCGGGCCGGACGTCCGTATCGGGATTCTCGAGCCGAAGCAGCTCGGGGCCGGCAGCCGCGTCGGCTGCGTCCCCAAACCGGTCGACCCCGATCCCGACCACGCCGCGGAGACGACTGACCGGCACAGCAAACCGTCAGGCGAGCGTGAGCACAGCTTCACGACCCGCGCCCGTCCCGACCAAGGTCACAGGTGTCTCGAGGGCGCCCGAGACGAGGGTGACGGACGGTCTTGTCGCCCTCGGTAGCTAGGCCCCGTCGAGGGGCATCTGCCACC
>JBPCLB010000027.1:0-8019 GCA_051003695.1 Gaiella sp.
CCAGTAGGTGATTCCGGAGCCGTAGGGAAGGCAGCGTCCCGACGCGACGCGCGCCCGGGTCGCGAGTCGGGTGACGAGCTCGCGGGCGAGCCGCGACTTCCCGATCCCGGCCGGGCCGACGATCGAGACGATGCCGCATCTGTCCTGACCGAGGAGACCGTCGATTGCCGAACGGATCCGCTCGAGTTCCGCCGCGCGACCGACGAGCGGAGCGTCGAGCCGGCGAGAATACGCGGGCGCCGTCGGATCGACGTGATCGAGCCTGAAGCGCCCGACGGGCTCCCGTTTGCCTTTCGGGCTGAAGCGCTCACGAGGCCCGACCTTGACGGCCTCCTTGACGAGCGGATAGGTCGCCGTTCCGATCAGGACCTCGCCGGCTGCTGCCGCCTGCTCGAGGCGCTTGGCGAGGTTCACGGCATCTCCCGTCACGAACGAGTCACCCGTCGCCGGGTCGCCGGCGACGACCTCGCCCGTATTGATGCCGACGCGGCACGCGAGCTCGACGCCCCAGGTCTCGCGAAGCTCGGCGTTGAGCGGATCGAGGCGTCGCTGCATCGCCATCCCGGCGCGCACCGCGCGTAACGCGTCGTCCTCGTGTACGACCGGCACGCCGAACACGGCCATCACCTCGTCGCCGCGGAACCTCTCGACCGTCCCGCCGTGCTGCCGGACGACCTCGGCCATCGCCTGGGCGTACAGCGACATCACCTTGCGCGTCGTCTCCGGGTCGGTCGCCTCGCCGAGTGCGGTCGAGCCAACGACGTCGCAGAAGAGGATCGTCACGAGCTTTCGTACTTCCATCCCCCTCTGTGTGCGACCCGAGAGCTCACTTCCGCACGCGCCGCAGAACCGTGCGCCTTGGTGGTTCGGCTCGCCACAACGGTCACAAGGGGTCACCGCACGAGTGTAGGACGTCGGCGCCCCGGGGGAGAGCTCCGTCGTGCCGATTCCCGTCGGTTCCGAGCCGGCGCTGGCTGGCGATCGTCGCAGCCGTTTGACGGCGCTCGGGGGTAGGCTTCTCGGCCGTGTTCGACACGCTCGCAGGGAGGCTGCAGGACGCACTCGGAGAGATCGGGCGCAAGACACGTCTCGACGAGCAGACCGTCACGCGTGCGACCCGAGAGATCCGGCTCGCGCTGCTCGAAGCCGACGTCGATTTCGAAGTCGTGCGCGACCTCGTCGTCCGCATCCGCGAGCGGGCGCTCGGCGAGGACGTGCTGAAGGGGCTCGAGCCGGGTCAGCAGGTCGTGAAGATCGTGCACGAGGAGCTGACGGAGTTGATGGGCGCCTCGGACGCGCGACTCGCGTTCGGTCGCGCGCCCACGGTGGTGTTGATGACCGGTCTCCAAGGCTCGGGCAAGACGACGACGTCGGCAAAGCTCGCCCTCTGGCTGCGCAAGCACGAGCAAAAGAAGGCGGGTCTCGTGGCTGCCGACCTGCAGCGTCCGGCCGCGATCGAGCAGCTCGAACAGCTCGGGCGGCAGCTTCAGTTGCCCGTCTATCGGACGGAGACTGCGGACCCGGTGGAGGCGGCGCGTGCCGGGCTCGAGCGGGCGACCGCGGACGGCTGCGACGTCGTGATCGTCGACACCGCAGGCCGGTTGCAGATCGACGAGGCGTTGATGGCAGAGCTGGCACGCGTGCGGGACGCGGTCAAGCCGCTCAACGTGCTCCTCGTGCTCGACGCGATGACAGGGCAGGCGGCGGTGGACGTCGCGCGCGCGTTCCAGGAGCGGATCGCGTTCGACGGCATCGTGCTGACCAAGCTCGACGGCGACGCGCGCGGCGGCGCGGCTCTGTCGGTCAAGGCAATCACCGGTAAGCCCGTCAAGTTCGCCTCGGTCGGCGAGAAGCTCGACCAGCTCGAGCTCTTCCACCCCGAGCGAATGGCGTCGCGCATCCTCGGGATGGGTGACGTCCTGACGCTGATCGAGAAGGCCGAGCAGGCAGTCGCGGAGGATGACCAGGCAGCAGTGGAGGCGCGCATGCGCGCCGGTCAGTTCACGTTCGACGATTTTCTCGCCTCGAGCCGCATGCTCAAGAAGATGGGCCCGCTGCAGGGCGTGATGAAGCTGATCCCGGGCCTTGGCCGTCAGCTCGATGGGGTCGACATCGACGATCGGCAGATGGCGCGGGTCGAGGCGATCGTGCTCTCGATGACGCCGCGTGAGCGCAGCACGCCTCACGTGATCAACGGTCCGCGCCGGCGGCGGATCGCCGCGGGCAGCGGGACGTCGATCGAGGAGGTCAACCGTCTGCTGCAAGCGCGCAAGCAGATGGAGAAGCTGATGCGCCAGATGGGCAAGGGCAAGCTGCCGACGCTTCCGCCGGAGCTGACGGGCGCTCCGCGTGCGCGCGGCCGCCGCTAGCCTTCACGCTCCAGCTAGGTGGCTCGCGCAGCGAGGCACCCCGACAAAGGGGTACGAAGGACACATGGCCGTACGAATGAGATTGACCCGCGTCGGGTCGAAGAAGAACCCGATCTACCGGGTCGTCGTCGCCGACTCGCGCTCACCCCGCGACGGCCGGTTCATCGAGATCGTCGGGCGCTACAACCCGCAGACTGACCCGTCGACGATCGAGCTCGACAAGGACAAGGTCGAGTCCTGGCTCGGCAAGGGCGCGCAACCGTCCGATCCCGTGGCGAAGCTGATCAAGGTCGCATTTCCCGACGGAGTCGGGAAACGCTAGTAGGACATCGTGAAGATCCTCCGGATCTTCTCCCTTTCTTTCCTCAGCACTTCGCGCGCAGCGCAAAGTGCTCGCGCAGCGTGAACGGCATGGAGGAGCTCCTGACCTGGATCGTACGCGGCCTGGTCGACGAGCCCGATGCGGTTCGTATCGAGCGAATCGACGCCGCCGACGTGACGGTCCTGCGCCTGCACGTCGCCTCGGGGGACGTCGGCAAGGTGATCGGGCGTCACGGACGGCTCGCGCGTGCGCTGCGCACCGTCGCTCGCTCGACCGGGGCCCGATCACAGCGCACCATGCTCGAAATCGCGGAGTAGCGGGGCGTTGGAAGCCGGAGAGCGGCGCGTACCCATCGGCCGGGTCGGGCGGCTCCACGGGCTGGACGGGGCCTTCATCGTCGAGCGGGCGAGCGACGACGAGGATCGCTGGGTCGTCGGTGCGCGTCTCCTCGTCGACGGAGTTCCCGCGGAAATCGTCACCGTCCGCAGGGTCGGAGGCGGGAAGCGAGCAATCGCGCTCGATCGGCCGGCACCTCGCGGTGCCGAGCTGACCGTGCCCCGTTCCGAGCTGCCGGTTCCGAGCGAGGACGAGTACTACGTGTTCGAGCTCATCGGCCTGCATGTCGAGGACGAGCAAGGCGAGCGGGTCGGAGTCGTCGCCGAGGTCCACACCGGAATCGCAAACGACAACCTCGAGCTCGACGACGGCACCCTCTTCCCGCTGATCGAGGACGCGATCCTCTCGATCGACCTCCAGGCGGGACGGGTCGTTGTCTCGCGAGACTTCCTCGCGCCGCCGTAGGGATCAGTCCGTCAACCCCGAAGGAGGTACGTACGATTTTCCAGGCGGGCGTAGCCTGCCTCCTTCAGCCAGCCTGCTCTAGGCGGCGTAGCCAGCCGGCTTCAGGGGTGTGCCGCCGAAGGCGGGATACTTTGCGCACGCTGACCCTCGACCGGTGTATATCCCGCCGCGCGTGCAGACCGCTGTTCTTGCCTGCGCCGCAGCCACGGCTACCCTGGCCCGGTGCGGCTCGACGTCTTCACACAGGTCCCTCATGCGTTCGCGTGGCTCACCGAGCAGAAACCGCTCGCGACGGTGCTCGGTCGCGAGCTCGAGTTGCGCCTGTTCAACTATCGAGCCACGACCCCGCTCCGGGCCGGGCAGGTCGACGACGAGCCCTACGGTGGGGGCGCGGGCATGGTGCTGCGCGTGGACGTCGTGGCAGCTGCGCTCGACGCCGCATACGGCGCAGTGCGACCCGAGCGGGTGGTGGCGCTGACACCCCAGGGGCGCCAACTCGACCAGTCACTCGTCGAGGAGCTCGCCGCAGCCCCCTCTCTCGCCGTGCTCTCGTCCAGATCCGAGGGCTTCGACGACCGGATCGTCGAGCACCTCTGCAGCGACGCGATCTCGATCGGCCCGTATGTGCTGTCGGGCGGCGAGTTGCCCGCGATGGTGCTACTCGACGCGGTCGCCCGCCGCCTCCCGGGTGCCCTTGCAGACGGCTCCGGCGAGCAAGAATCGTTCTCCGCTGCGCTCGCGGGTGGACTCGAGTATCCGCACTTCACCCGACCCCCGGACTTCCGCGGCTGGCAGGTGCCCGCCGTGCTGCGCTCCGGCGACCACGCACGCATCGACGAGTGGCGGCTCGAGCAGAGCCGGGTCCGGAGTGTGCGTTGACGGAGCCAGATCTCGGCCGTCGTCCCGGCGACGAGAAACCGGACGACCGAGCTGCAGTCCCGGAGGGAAGCGACGCGACGACGCGGCCCGATCCGCTCGGGTGGCCGCCCCGCCAGGCCGATCGGGATGCCTGGGAGTCGGACGAGCGCCCGCGTGCGTGGACTCCACCGCCTGTGCCGCCAGAGCCTACGCCGCGTGAGCCGCGGCGTCCGCCGTTCCAATCGCGCAACCCGGTCGATCGGCTCACCCGTGGCCTGCCGGACGGCCTGCGCGTCACGATCGACTGGATCGTCACGATTGTCGGAGCCGTCGCGATCGTGCTCCTCGTCAAGGCGTACGTGATCAACCCGTATCGGATCCCTTCGTCGTCGATGGAGCCGACGCTGCACTGTGCGCAGCCGGCCTCCGGCTGCGAGGCGAGATTTTCCGACCGCGTGCTCGCAAATCGCTTCATCTACCACCTCCGCGATCCACGTCGAGGCGAGATCGTCGTCTTCGAGACACCACCGGAGGCGCAGATCAAGTGCGGCGCGGGGGGAACGTTCGTCAAGCGCTTGATGGGACTGCCCGGCGAGACGATCGAAGTGCGATCGGTGCGCGGCGAAGGGGTCGTCTTCATCAACGGGAAGCGGCTGACCGAGTCGTACATCCCCTCCGAACGGCGATCGCTCTCGAGCTACGACCCGTTCGGCCCCAAGAAGGTGCCTCCGGGCCAGTTCTTCATGATGGGCGACAACCGCACTCAGTCCTGCGACTCTCGCATCTGGGGGGCGGTGCCACGCGACAATCTGATCGGCAAGGTGTTCGCGACGTACTGGCCGCCGACCCGCATTTCGCTGAAATGATCTGCGAGCGTGTATGCCGCTGGCGCGGCACACGCGGTACGCCAGGCTCTGCCTAGCACTTTCGGCGCGTGCGCCGAGAGTGCCGGTATCATCCCTTGCCGGCCGCCGGCCGTCCCCTTCGCATGAGCACGATCATCGAGAGCATCGAGCAGCGGCAGCTGCGCGACACGATCCCCGTCTTCAAGGCTGGTGACACGCTGCGCGTCCATTTCAAGGTGATCGAGGGCACTCGCCAGCGGGTGCAGGTGTTCGAGGGCGTCTGTATCAAACGGCAGGGCTCGGGTGTGCGCGAGACGTTCACTGTGCGCAAGAACTCGTTCGGCGTCGGCGTCGAGCGCACGTTTCCGGTGCACTCGCCCAAGATCGACAAGCTGGAGGTCGCGCAGATCGGCGACGTCAGCCGGGCGAAGCTGTACTACCTTCGCGGGCGCGTGGGCAAGAAGGCGCGCATCCGCGAGCTTCGCCAGTAATCGTCGCGCTGCGCGCGAGAACTACCAGAGAAGGCCCTAGACTCGCGGGCGTGCGCCTCGGTGTGATCGTTGCCCTGGTCGGAGCGACTGCTGTGCTCGCAGGATGTGCGGGGCCTGAAGATCCGGCCCAGCGCACGGTGCGCCAGGAGGTTCAGCGGCAGCTCACAGGCGATCCCGACTACGACTCCTCCGAGACGCACTGCACGGGCAGCCCGCGACCGTGGTTCGTCGAGGAACAAGCCAGCGTCTTCATCTGTGCCGTCCGGCGGGTCGAGGACGGAGGCTGTGACTGGTTCCGCGCGACGATCGTCGGTACGAGGCTGCAGGTTGCGCTCGACCGACCGCGCGCCGGTTGCGTTCTTCCTTCGTAGGCAAGCCCGTGGCTCGACGGAGCTATCCGTACCCGGCCGATATCCTCGGGGCGTGCTCTCTTCCGGCCAGCGGCTGCTCCGGTTCGATCGTCGACTCGGTGTGCGACGCGTCGCCGGGGCGGATGAAGCGGGGCGCGGCTCGCTCGCCGGCCCGTTGGTCGTCGCAGGTGTCCTCCTCGACTACGACGCGCTGCGCGGTGTCCGCGTGCGGTGTCTTGCGCGGCTGAACGACTCGAAACAGGTCGAGCCGGAGGAGCGTGCTGAGCTCTACCACGCGGTGCTCGGATCCGCGTCGGCGATCTCGGTTCGCGTGATCTCGTCCGAGGCTATCGATCGCCAGGGACTGCACCGCTCGAACCTCTGGGGCCTTCGGGCTGTGCTCGCCGATGTCGCCGACCGCGACAGCGCGTGCCTGGTCGACGGTTTTCGGCTCGGGCCGCTCGCTCCGGCTCATCGGGCGGTCGTGGACGGGGACACCAAGAGCGCGGCGATCGCCGCGGCGTCGATCGTCGCCAAGGTGACTCGAGACAGGCTGATGCGGCGACTCGACGCCGTCTATCCGCGCTACGGCTTCGCATCGCACGTCGGCTACATCACCCCGCGCCATACGGCGGCGGTCAGGGAGTACGGCCCGTGTCGGCAGCACCGCCGATCGTTCAACGCCCGCGCCTACAGCAGGGAGGCTGCGTAGGTGAACCGAGGCGAGCGTCTCGCCGCCCGTCACTACCGGCTTCGCGGCTATCGTATTCTCGGAGCAAACGTCCGTGTGGGTGGGAACGAGCTCGACCTCGTCGTACGCCGGGGACGCCGCCTCGTCTTCGTCGAGGTGAAGGAGCGCGCGCGAGACACCTTCGGAGGGCCGCTCGGTGCCGTCGACGCCGAAAAGCGGAGACGCGTGCGCCGGGCTGCGGCCTCCTGGCTCCGAGCTCATCCGAAGTCCGCCGAGCTCGAGGTCCGATTCGAGGTGTGCGCCGTGCTCGACGGCAGGGTCGAGCGGCTCGCGTTAACGCCGGAGTAAACCCGCGCGGCGCCAGGTCGCCGTTACCGTTCGGGAAACAGACGCAACGGTCGAAATAGCTGAGCGCAGCAATGGTAGGCGCGGGATCAGGGTTGTCTCTCGTGCAGCAAAACGGGAAGAGAGACGTCATCCGCGACGAGGACCTCGAGGACGCGCCTCGAAACCCGACGCATGGCGGCGACGCAAGCGGCGCTCTACGGCGAGCTCGACATGGCGCTCTCGTGGTCGGAGGCGGAGCTTCCCGAGCGCGAGCGCACGAAGCATGTCCACCGGCTGCACCCGTACCTCGGCAAGTTCGTGCCACAGCTCGTCGAGTCGCTACTGGAGCGTTACGTGCCGGCAGGTGGCAGGGTGCTCGACCCGTTCGCCGGCTCGGGCACGACCCTCGTCGCGGCGCTCGAATCGGGACGAGATGCTGCCGGCGTCGACATCGCAGGCTTCAACTGTCTGCTGATGCGGGTCAAGACCCGCAACTACAACCTCGATGCTGTCCGCCGTGACCTGCTCTGGGCCCACGGCGAGGCCGCCGCGTTCGAGCCGAGGGGACGCTATCCGGAGGCCGCGAACACCTATGTGCGCACGTGGTTTGCCCCCACCGCGGCCGAGGAACTCCTCAATTATCGGTCGCTCGTCGAGCAGGTCGGCTCGGCGGACGTGCTGCGGACGATCCTCGCGCGCGCCGCCCGCTCTGCCCGCCGGACGACGCACTTCGACCTCGACTTCCCGCGCTCGCCGCAGCTCGAGCCGTATCCGTGCTTCAAGCACAAGCGCACCTGCAGACCAGTCACCGAGGCACGTCGCTTCCTGCTGCGTTACACGCTCGACACGCTCGACCGGCTTACGACCTTCGCCGCGCTCAGGGCTCGGAACCGGGTCGCGGAGGTGCTTCACGGCGACGCTCGGGAGCTCGAGCTGCCCGGATCGTACGACGCCGTCGTGACGTC
>JBPCLB010000028.1:0-6570 GCA_051003695.1 Gaiella sp.
TGCCGGGCGGCTCCTGTGAGACGACCTCGCGCGCAGGCCGCGAGCTCGCAACGGTGATCGGCGGGGCAACGCTGAAACCGGCCCCCTGCAGCTGCCCCGCGGCGATGTCGTAGTCGAGCCCGATCACGTTGGGCACCGCGATCGGTCTCAGGCCCTTCGAGACGTTGATCCGCACCGACGAGCCGGCGACGAGCCGCGTGCCCGACCGAGGATCCTGCGCGGTGACCGTGCCGGCTGGCCGATCGGAGTTCACCTCGCGCACCGTCGCGTCGAGGCCGAGCGTCGTCAGCTCCTTGACCGCGGTGTCGCGCGAGCGGCCGACGAGCGAGGGGACGGTGACCACGGGCTTGCCGCGAGAAACGAGCAGCGTGACGATGCTGCCTCGTGGCAGCCGGGTTCCCGGATCGGGCTCCTGGTCGTACACCTTGCCCTTCTCGACCTCGCCGTTCGGCAACCGCCGGACGTTCACCTCGAAGCCGTCGCCGAGCACGAGCTCGACCGCATTCTTCTCCACGAGCCCTTCGTAGTTGTCGACGGCGAACGTCTCTGCGCGGTCGAGCTCGTCCTGAACGTTGTCGTACAGGAGCCAGCCCCCGATCCCGAGCGCGATCGCCGCAGCGAGCACCAGCAGCCACGGCCAGATCGCCCGGCCACGGCGAACCTCGGCGTCGTACGCGCGGTACCGCTCGTCGCCGGCGTACGCCGTCGTCGCGCGGCGCCCGACGACGGACGTGGCTGCGGTCGTCTCGCCTCTCAGCACCATCGTCGCCGCACTCGCTGTCTCGTCACCGACGGCGTCGCCGCGCGCGACGAGCTCGAGATCGTGATCCAGCTCCCGGGCCGAGCGGTAGCGATCGGCCGGCTCCTTGGCCAGCGCGCGGAGGACGACCAGGTCGAGATCGTGCGGGATCTCGGAGCGCAACGTGGATGGAGCCTCCGGCGCCTGCGAGAGATGCTTCATCGCGATCTCGACCGGTGTCTCTCCGTTGAACGGCACGGCTCCCGTGAGCAGCTCGTACAGCACGATCGCCGTCGAGTACAGGTCGGAGCTCTCGTCCACCGGTGCGCCACGGGCCTGCTCGGGTGAGAGGTACTGCGCGGTGCCGATGATCGAGCCCGCCTCGGTCATCTGGCTCGTGCCGGCGCGCGCGATCCCGAAGTCCGCGACCTTGACGCGTCCTTCACGGTCGACGATCACGTTGTGCGGCTTGATGTCGCGGTGGATGATCCCGTTGCGGTGCGCGTAGCGCAGCGCGGCGAGAATCTGGCGAACGTAGGAGATCGCGATCGGGACGGGGCAGAAGCCGCGCGACACGATCAGCTCCTTCAGCGTGCGCCCTTCGACCAGCTCCATCACGATGAAATAGGAGCCCTCGGCTTCCCCGCGATCGAAGATGGAGACGATGTTCGGATGGGAAAGCCCGGCTGCGTGCGTCGCCTCGCGTCGGAAGCGCTCGACGAACTGCTCGTCGTTCGCGTACCGCTCGTGGAGCAGCTTCACCGCGACCTTGCGACCGAGCTCCTGATCCTCCGCGAGCCAGACATCGGCCATGCCGCCGCTCCCCAGCTTCCGCTGCAGCCGGTAACGCCCTGCAAAGATCGTGCCCTGTGCTCGTTCGGTGCTTGCCATGACTCTCGTACGTTAGGGATTCGCCGTCCGCCCCAGCAGTGCCTCCATCACCGTTCGCGCGATCGGCGCAGCCGTCTGGCCACCGGTCGACCGCTGTCCTTCGAGGGCCACCGCGATCGCGACCGACGGCCGTTGCCCCGGCCGGCCGGCGAAGGCGATGAACCACGTCGTGTTGCTCCCTTGCACGCCGGTCTCCGCAGTCCCGGTCTTGCCGCCGATCCGGTAGCCCGGAATCCGCGCCGCTGTGCCCGTTCCCGCTTCCACGGCGCGCACCATCATCGCGCCGACATCGCGGGCCGTCGTCGGCGATGCGGCGCGCGCCAGCCGCTTGCGCTCGGTGCGCTCCACCGTCGTTCCCTCCGGCGAGACGAGCTTCTCGACCACCCACGGTCGCATCACGATCCCAGCGTTCCCGATCCCGCCGGCGACCATCGCCATCTGCATCGGGGTCACGAGCATGCGCTCCTGGCCGAACGCCATTCGGCCCGCATCGACCTCTCGATTGCGCTCGGGAGACCACGGCTCGCCGTTCCGGTAGAGACCGCTCGGCCGGCGCTCGCCGTCCGGTGTCTCGAGCGGTGGACGCTGGTAGAAGCCGAACTTCTGCGCCTGCTCGAGGATGCGTTTCGCGCCGAGCCGTTTGCCGATCTCGCAGAACGTGGAATTGACCGAGTACTGCAGGGAGGTCGCCAAGGTGACGGAACCGAACGGGCTCGACGTGTCGAAGTTGTTCACGCGCTTGCCGTAGACGATGCAATAGCCGGGATCGACGAACGTCGAGTCCGGCTCGAAGCGGCCCGAGTCGAGCGCGGCCGCAGCCGTCACGACCTTGAAGGTCGAGCCGGGCGCATAGAGACCCTGCGTCGCCCGGTTGACGAGCGGCGCGGCGGGACGGCAGTCGGCCCTGATCCTGTCGATCTCGCCGAAGCGCTTCTCGACGAGGTTCGGGTTGTAGCTCGGAGCGGAGGCCATCACGAGCAGCTTGCCGCTGCGGGGATCGAGCGCGACGACCGCGCCGCAGCGACTGCCGAGTTGCTCGAAGGCGATCTTCTGCGCCTGCAGGTCGAGCGTCGTCACGACCGTGTCCCCGACGATCGGCTCACCCTTGAGCTCGTCGAGCGACTGCCGCACCAGGTCGTCCAGCCCGCGCTCCGTCCCCGTGAGCACGCCGTTCAACGATTTCTCGAGCCCGGCCCGGCTGCGCGCGACCGTCGAGTACCCCACGATGTGGGCGGCGAGCTTGCCCTGCGGGTAGCGGCGGAAATAGAGCGTGCGTCCTCCGCGGGCGCGCCTGGGCACGTTGCGCGCGACCACGCGAGTCGGTGCGAGGATCAGCCCGCGTCGCACCTCGAACTCGGCGACACGCTGGATTTCGTTGTCCTGGCGCGCCGCGACCCCCGGGCGTGCCCAGTTCTGCCAGTACGTCGTCGCGACGACGAGGGTCACGATCAACGCCATCGCAACCCACGCGACGCGTGTCAGTTGAGTGTTCACGAAGACCTCACCGAGGCGGTGGCGCGGCTCGAGACGAGCAGCAGGAGCGCCAACATCACGAAGTTCGTGACGATCGACGAGCCGCCGTAGGAGACGAACGGCAGCGTGATGCCGGTGAGAGGCACGATGCGCAGCACGCCTCCGACGATGATGAAGGTCTGGAGCGCGAATCCGAACGTGAGCCCGGCGGCGAGGAGCTTGGAGAAGCCGTCCTGTGCGATCAGCGCGATCCGCATGCCGCGCGCGACGATCACGAGGTAGAGCAGCAGGACTGCCGCCGCGCCGATCAGACCGAGCTCTTGCGCGATTGCCGAGTACACGAAGTCGGTCTGCAGATACGGGATCAGGGGAGTCCCGTCGACCGTCTCGAAGGTGCCGTTGCCGATCCCCGTCCCGCCGTACCCGCCATTCGCGATCGAGTACAGGCTCTTCACGAGCTGGTAGGAGTCGCAGTTCTGGCGGAACTCGAGCCTGCCGTTGATCGCGCAGTAGACCTTGTCGTCCGTCCACGGCGTGAGCCACACCGTGACGCGCTGCTGCACGCGATCGAGCGTGTTGTAGAGCGCGGCCGCGCCACCCGCGAAGAGGACGACGCCGACCCCGACGTAGAGTGCCCGGCCGGTCGCGGCGTACAGCATCGCGAGGAAGATGCCGAAGTTGAGCAGCGCCGACCCGAGGTCGCTCGTCTGCACGAGCACGAGCATGGCTGCGCCCCAGATCAGCACGAGCGGCCCGATGTCCTTCATCCGCCCCTGCGCGAGAGACTCTCGCTTGTCGCGCAGATACCCGGCGAGGAAGACGACGAGGAAGACCTTCGCGATCTCCCCGGGCTGGAACTGGAGGGGCCCGATCTGCACCCACAGCTTGACCCCGTTGATCCGCTCACCGACCCCCGGGAGCGACGGCAGGACGAGCAGAGCGATCGCGGACACTCCGAGCAGGTACTTGCTCCGCTCGAGCACGCGGTAGTCGAACCGCAGCCAGAAGAGCGTCGCGACGAAGACGGCGACGCCGGCCGCCACCCACACGAGCTGCTTGCGGCCATCGGCCGGCTCGATCCTGTAGACGAACGTGAGACCGATGGCACACAGCAGTCCCGCAAGCGGCAGCAGCACCGGGTCGGCGTCGGGAACGGTGATCCTCGTCGCGAGGTGTGCAAGGAGGAAGACGCCCGCGAGCACGAGCGCCCACGGCACCCACCCCGGATCGAGCTCCGAGGCACCGGCGATCCACGCGCTCGCGAACGCCGTCGAGGCGATCAGGGCGGCGAAGACGAGCGTTGCGAGCTCCTTCGCACGGGCCGTCATCGCAGGCTCCACCACACCGCGACCGCGGCGACGAGAGCGAGCGCGAGGACGAAGAGGAGCGCCGGCCAGCGGCTCCCGTGGGCCGCGCCGTGCCGGCGCACGGCGTCCCCGACGAGCAGGGGCTCGGTGTCGCCATCGGTGTCGGCCTCGGTATCCGCATCGAGATCGAGCATGGTCGCCTCATCGCCGTCTCGTGCCGCCATTGCTCGCGCACTCCGTGGCTCGGGGTCGCCGTCGAGCACCTCGAAGAGCACCACCGTGACGTTGTCCTCGCCCCCCGCCGCGTTTGCCGCCGCGACGAGAGCGTCTGCGGCGTCCCCGGGGTCGCCCCCCGCCCGGTCGATCTCGGCGAGGATCGCCTCGTCACGCATCATCGTCGGCAGTCCGTCGGAGCACAGGAGGTAGAGATCCCCGGGCTCGACGGGCATCGTGCGTGTGTCGACCTCCACGTCCGCCTCCGTCCCGAGCGCTCGCGTGATCACCGAGCGATGGGGATGGCTCACGGCCTCCTCGGCGGTGAGGCGTCCGCTACGGATCAGCTCGCCGACGAGGGAATGGTCGGCGGTCAGCTGCTCGAGTCGTCCAGCGCGCAGGCGGTAGGCCCGCGAGTCGCCCACATGCGCGAGCGTCACCGTCCCGCCCTGCTCGTCGAGTAGCGCAAGCGTCGTCGTCGTTCCCATTCCCGCAGCCGAGCGGTCGCGGAGCGCACGCTCGAAGATGCGGGTGTTCGCTTCCCGCACGAGCTCGATGAGCCCGTCCGCGCCGACTATCGAGTCGATGCGCTCCTCGAACGCCGCTGCAGCGAGGCGCGACGCGATCTCTCCGGCCTGCGCGCCGCCCATGCCGTCTGCGACGGCGAAGAGCGGCGGCTCGCAGACGAAGGCGTCCTCGTTCTGCAGGCGCCGCCGGCCCGTGTCGGTGACGCCTGCCGCGCGGCCGACCCTCATCCATCCACCAGCAGGTCGGTGTGCCCGACCCGCACGACGTCGCCGAGCTGCAGGAGGCGAGGGCTCGTGACGCGCGACCCGTTCACGAACGTGCCGTTCGTCGAGCCGGAATCCTCGACCCAGAGACCGTCGCTTCGTCGCTCGACAGCCGCGTGACGGCTCGAGACGGTGGTATCGCCGTCCAGGCGGACGCCGTTCTCCGCGCCTCGCCCGAGCTGGACTCGGCTCGTCACTGAGAGCGACGTGCCGGCGGTCAGCACCGGGCTCTCGACGACGACGAGCCGTGAGGCGGCCGGCGCGAGCTCCGCCCGCAGCGCTGCGGCGTCCTTCGGCGAGAGGATGATGCTCTCCTGGGGCGCGGTCGTGATACCGCGGGTCGCGGTGCGCACCACGACCCAGACGAAGACGTAGAGCAGGACGAGGAATGCGACCTTGAGTCCCAGCAGCGCCTCGTCAGCGGTCATGCGTTCCCCGGAGGCCCACGTGGATCACCCGCGCGTGCGCGCGAAGACGACGTCGGTGTCGCCGAGCGTGATCCTGTCGCCGTCGGCGAGCGGTGCACGATCGACGCGCCGCCCGTTCAGCTCGGTTCCGTTCGTCGAGCCCAGATCGACCAGCAGCCAACTCGTCGGCCCGTCCTGGACGACCTCGCAGTGGCGACGGGACACGTTCCCGTCATCGACCCGGACGTCGCACTCGCGTGAGCGGCCGAGCACGACCCGGCTCGAGCGGATCGGGACAGCGCGGTCTCCGAGCGTCAGTGTCACCGTCTCGCGCTCGACCGGGGGCGGCGGCTCGTGCTCGACGGGCGGCTCGGCTGGTCGGTAGATCATCGTCGCGGGCGGTGGCTCCGGCGCAACCGGGTCGGCTGGCGGTGCTGCGGCGGCGGCAGGGACAGACGGAAGCGCGGACTGCTCCACGGCCGAGGCGATCCTCGTCGCGATCCCGAACTCGCCGACCGCGAGATCGGGGTCGCTCGCCATCAGCACGCGTGGCGTGCTCAGCAGCGCATACCCCTCTCGCCGCGCATGCTCGACGAGGTACTCCTGCAGCTCGCCGACGAGCGAGCCTTCGTAGGAGGCGAACTGCGCGCGGTCGGGGGGTGCGAGGTACACGGTGTACTCGTTGGGAACGTAGACCCGCGAGACCGAGACCGACCGATGCTCGTCCATCTCCTTGGCGAGCTTCCGTG
>JBPCLB010000029.1:0-4053 GCA_051003695.1 Gaiella sp.
CGGTTCCATGACTCGCGCGTGGATCGTCTGACGCGCCGCATCACGCGCAGCTAGCGCGCCCGTTGCTTACACCGTCCTCTCAGGCCGCTCGGCGTGCTCTCCGATCGACTCTCGCGCCCAACGATCCTCGTAGGCGGGCTCGTCGTCTTCGCCGTTGTCTATCTCGGCTTCGCGCTCGCCACAGCCGCTCTGGCTGATCTGGCCGCTCTTTGGCATCTACGGGATCTACATCGCCGCGACGGAAGGGGGGTGGGTAAGACGCTCGTCGCGACTATGTCACCGACCGCAATGCCGGAACCGCCTACGGCCTGTTCGCCGCGGTCAGTGGTGGCGCGCTGCTGATTGCAGCGCCGAGCACGTTGGGCTGGCGGTAGGCGCCGACGAGCGAGATAACGAGCAGGGCGGCGCTTCCGCCGATCGTCAGGGCGACAACGAGCCAGCCCTGGGCGGGCGCCCTGTGTGGCCGGTCGGGCACGTACCGCTCGACCAGCCACGGCAGGGGCAACGCCGCGAGCGCGAACATCGCAGCGAACATCAGGACGTTGCGGGTCACCGGAAGAAACGAGAAGTCCTCGATACTGCCCCCCACGGCGAACGCTGTCCCCAGCAGCGTCGCGACGCAGACATACACACCGGTCCGGAGGCCGAGTCCCGGGGAAAGAAATGCTCGCCCGACCGGGTAGACGAGACCGAGCAACACGCCCACACCGACCGAGCCCTGCGCCAACTCGACCATCCCGTCACGCGTGAACTCGCCGACGAAGGCGCCTGAGGTCGTCTGAAACGCTTCCGTCTCCGGTGTATCTAGGAACGCAAGCCTCATCACCAGCCGTGCCGCCGGCAACCCGAACACGAGACCGACCAGCAGGCCGGCAACGGCGCCCGCGAACATGCTCCGAACCCAGAACGCTCTCATCGGTTTGCGACTATTTCACGCTCCTGTACTGCGCGCGACTCATCGAGGATCCACTCAGGCGACGCGTGCTCGCAGCTGGCGTTCGGTGTCTGCCGAGAGTAGAGCCTCGACTTCGGCTGCCTTGACCGGGCGCGAGTAGAAATAGCCTTGCCCGTAGAGGCAGCCCAGTTCGACGAGCCGGTCTCGTTGGCCGCCGACTTCGATGCCCTCGGCCACGGTCTTGAGCCGAAGAGTCGTGGCCAGGTCGGTGATCAGGCGGGCGAAGGCCCATTCTTCCCCGTCATCCTGTTCGATCCCGTCGATGAACGGCTTCGCGATCTTGAGAATGTCGACCGGGAAGCGACGCAGGTAGCGGAGAGACGAGTAGCCGGTGCCGAAGTCGTCGATCGCGAGCTGGATCCCGAGATTGCGGAGTTGCGCGAGTTGGGCAAGGGCGATTTCCGAGTCGTGCAGGAGGCTGGTTTCTGTGATTTCGAGGATGAGCGCCGTGGCTGGTAGTCGGTTCGCGTCGAGCGCGTCGCGGGCTTCGTCGAGGAGTCCCTGTCCGAGTTGCTCCGGTGAGACGTTGACGCTCACCTGCAGCCGTGCTCGCTCGGGGTGCCCGGAGCGCCATTCGGCGAGACGGGCGCATGCGTCGCGAAGGACGAGTGCGCCGAGCTCTTCGATCACGCCGGCGCTTTCGGCGAGCGGAATGAATACGTCGGGTGGGATCGGGCCCCTGGTCGGGTGTGTCCAGCGCGCGAGCGCCTCGAGCGCGACGATCTTTCCGTCCGACAGAGAAACTATCGGCTGGTAGGCGACGCTGATCTCGCTGCGCTCGACCGCGAGCAGCAGTTCGTTGCGAAGGTCGAGCTCTCGCGTGGTATCGGCTTGCATGCCCGGCTCGGACACGCAGAACCCCCCGCGGTTGGTCGCCTTCGCCCGGTACATGGCGGTGTCGGCGTCGCGCAACAGATTTTCCGGAGAGTCACGGCCGATGGCGATACCGATGCTTGCACTGACGCGCAGTTCGTGTCCGTCTATTCGAAAGGGCACCGAGAGCGCTTCGGCGATGCGTGCGGCCAGGAGCTCTGGCTCGGATGAACCCTTCTCGTCGCTCAGGAGGATTGCGAACTCGTCGCCGCCCAACCTTGCCGCGGTGTCCGAGCGGCGCAGACAGCTGCGCAGCCGTTTCCCGAGCTCGATCAGTAACCGGTCGCCAGCCAGGTGACCGAGGCTGTCGTTGACGAGCTTGAACTCGTCGACATCGAGAAACAGCACCGAGACTTCGCTGAAGGCACGCTCGGCTCGGGCGAGGGCGTGGTCGAGACGGTCGATGAACAGCGCGCGGTTGGGTAGTCCGGTGAGCGGGTCCGTCAGCGCTTGGCGCACCGCGTCGGCGGCTCGTGCCGTCGAGACCGCGACGCCGGTGTATTCGGCGAAGAATGCGAGCGTCTCGGCGTCGGCTTCGGTGAACCGGCGATCGGTCATCGTGGCGACTACGAGGCTCCCCACGACTGCTCCGTGGCCGTAGACTGGTGCCGCCATCGCTGCCCGCATTCCGGATGCGGTGAGCGTCTGGACGTCGCCCGCGTTGCGGCCGTAGTCGTTCGAGATCATCAGTCGCTCCTCGATGATTGCTCGGCCGCCGACCCCCTCGGTGACCGGGCCGCGCCGCAAGACCCGCTTGAGCTTGTCGTCGAGGCCCGTGCTCGCTGCGAGCACAACGTACGATGGATCGTTCTCGTCGATCAGTCGTAGCCCGACGATCTCGCATCCGAGCACCGTCGCGGCAGCCGCGACAATGGTGTCGAGGATCTCGTCGAGTCGTGATCGGTCTGCGATCGCCCGCTGGATGAGCGCGAGCTGATCCAAGAGCAGCCGGAGGCGTTCCTCGCCCTCGTGCCGCGCGGTGATGTCTCGTGCGACCGCGTACAGCGATGCGGTGCTTTCGTCTGGTCGAACCATCCACTCGAGCCACCGATACGTGCCGTCACGGTGGCGATAGCGGTTCTGGAAGTTGATCGAGTCCTCGCCGAGGGCAGTGAGCTTTACGGTCTCGGCGATCGTCGCCTCCCGATCGTCCGAATGGACGAAATCGATGAATGGACGTGAGAGCAGTTCCTCCTGTGTGTGACCCAGCGTGTCTGTCCAGGCGCGGTTGAGACTCGTGAAGAACCCGTCGAAGTTGGCGGTCGCGATCAGGTCGAGCGAGAGATCCTGGTGGACCGCGAGCTCGACCTCGAGTTCCCGCCGTCGATCTGCGAACCGTCCGACGATCGCACCCACCAGCAGGAACGTCGACGCCGTTGTCCCGTACCCGACCAAGCTGAGCGGGTTGTCGCCAGACAGCGACCACGCCAGCGTCAGCGCAAGCCCGATCGCCGCTGAGCTCACTCCGCCCCTCAACCCAAACCTCATCGCGCAGATTGCGATCGGCACGACGAACAGGAGCGCACTATCGGACTGATCATCGGCGACGCGGAGGCCCCCGATCGCAGCCGTCAGCACAACTATCGCCGCGATCACCCAGCGACGGTCGCCGGTTCGAGGTGACCGCAGCCAGCTCGCGCGGCGGAGCCGACCCTGCCGAGAGCGACACCGTTGCATGCGTCATCTACTATCGGCCGCCGTTACGACAGACTTGACGCCTATCCACTCTCGCTCGCCGGCCGAACGCGATAGCTGAGGGGCAAATCCGCATGGGTACTAGGCTTGGCTGGCTCGTGGGTGTGGTGGTCGTTGCCTCATACATCCCCCCACTGCGGCTCGTTCCGGGGCGCACTCTCCTCTTTTTCGCAGATCGGCCGGGTGGATAAGAAGCGTAGATGGTGGCTGCCCGGCAAGCGCTTGTAATCAGATCCGCGTGGCGTTAGGCTCAATCGGGAACCGACCCGGTATGCTCGAGCGAAGTCCGAGCTTGGGGTCACGTCAGGGGGGGTAAGTTATGAGACGTTCTTCCATCCTCGCGGGGATCGCGGTTTTCGCTCTCGCCGCGTTCGCTCCGGTCGCCGCGGCGGATCCGCAGCCGAACCCGCATGCGCCGATCCAGAGTTGCTTCGGCATCGTGAGTGGCCAACTCGCATCGTCTGAGCCGGGCGTCACGGGGGAGCACGTGTCGAGTTTCGACGAGCCGCGTGCCGGGATCGGCAATATCG
>JBPCLB010000030.1:0-12954 GCA_051003695.1 Gaiella sp.
GTCTACCCCCGACGCGGGATACCTTGCGGCGTGTGTGCCGCGCAAGCGGCATACACGCTCGCAGACAAGAACAGCGCCGTCAGGCGCTCAGCCGCTCGCTCTCCTCTCGCTCGCGTCGGCGCACGCGTGGATTCGCGAGCTTGACGATCTCGAGCAGGTAGACGACGTAGATCGAGAACGCGAGCGCGAGAGTGGCGATCAGGATCACGGCGCCCGTCTCCAACGGGTGCCACACCCCACCCTCGCGGAACGGAATGAAGCGTGTCGCGAGCGCCGCCGCTCCGAGCGAGGCCGTCCACGCCCACATCGTGACCGCTGCGCGCCGCTGCGAGAAGCCGATGATCAGGAAGCGGTGGTGCAGGTGTGATCGGTCGGCGGTCGAGATCGGCTGCCGGTACTTGAGCCGCTTTGCGACGACGAACGAGGTGTCGATGATCGGCACGGCGAGCACGAGCAGCGGCAGGAAGAGCACGACGGTCGACGCGGTTTTGAGCAGGCCCGTGACCGACACGGTCGCGAGCGTGAACCCCAGCACGAGCGCGCCCGAGTCACCCATGAAGATCCGCGCCGGGAAGAAGTTGTGACGAAGGAAGCCGATGCACGCGCCGGCGACGATCGCCGAGACGACCGCCGCGTCGACCTTGCCGAGTGAGAGTGCGAGCACCGAGAACGTGAGACCCGAGATCGCGCACACGCCCGATGCGAGACCGTCGAGACCGTCGAGGAAGTTGACCATGTTCATCACGGCGACGACCCACACGACCGTCAGCGGCACGCCGACCCAGCCGGGCAGATCCACGGCCCCCAGAAACGGAAACGTGAAGTGGTC
The DNA here is from genome assembly GCA_051003695.1 of Gaiella sp. Lineage (GTDB taxonomy): Bacteria > Actinomycetota > Thermoleophilia > Gaiellales > Gaiellaceae > Gaiella. Next base: position 830 of record JBPCLB010000030.1, read on the forward strand.
GATCCACACGCCGAAGGCGGTCGGGATCGCGCTCGCGCCAACCTGGCCGACGAGCTTCTGCACAGGGAGGAGCCCGCGGATGTCGTCGACCGCGCCGACAACGCAGGCGACTGCGGCACCGAGCAGGATCCCACGCATCTCGCCCGAGAGATCGAGAAACGCGAGCGACGGAACGAGGATCCCGAAGAAGATCGCAAGCCCGCCCAGCCGTGGGATCTCGCGCACGTTGAGGCGTCGCTCCGCGGGCCGGTCGACGGCCCCCAGCAGCCGTGCCATGCCCCCGACCGCGGGCGTGAGCGCAACGACGATCACGAACGCCGTAAGCGCGCCCCAGACGACCTCGGGGCTCGACCGCAGGTCGTCGAACATCGCTCCTGCTACTTCGTGCCGTACAGGCGGTCGCCTGCGTCGCCGAGACCCGGCACGATGAACCCCTTCTCGTTCAGCTCGCGATCGATCGAGGCGACCACGATCGACACGTCGGGATGGTCGCGATGGATCCGGGCAATGCCCTCGGGTGCGGCGATCAGCGCGATCAGCCGCACCGACGACGCACCCGCGGCCTTCACCGTCGTGACCGCGGCCGCGGTCGAGTTGCCGGTCGCGAGCATCGGATCGAGCAGGATCACGTCGCGATCGGCGATGTCACCCGGAAGCTTCACGTAGTACTCGACCGGCTCGAGCGTCTCCTCGTTGCGGTAGAGACCGATGAACCCGACCCGCGCGCCCGGGATCAGCGAGAGCACCCCGTCGAGCATCCCCATGCCGGCCCGCAGGATCGGACAGACAGCGACTTTCTTGCCCGAGATCCGGCGCGCAGCTGTGCGCTCGAGCGGTGTCTCGATCTCCACCGCCTCGTCTGCGAGGTGCTTCGTTGCCTCGTAGGTCAGGAGCAGGGTCAGCTCGTTGACGAGCTGGCGGAACATCTGCGTGGTGGTCGTGACGTCCCGTAAGAGGCCCAGCTTGTGCTGGACGAGCGGATGCGGCACTTCCGTGACCGTGCCGGTCACGATACTGCCGCTAGGAAGACCGACCGTACTCATCTCGTCGTGCGGGCCGTGCCGACACCGAGCGGCTCGCCGCGCGCGTCCAGACCAGTCGCCGGGACGTCGACACCCGTGACGTAGCGCGTGTAGCCGTCGAAGCCGGGGTAGAGCGGATGACGCTCGCAAAGACCGGCGCTGCGATCCGCCAGAGTCGTGAGGTCGGCGTCGCCGACGAGGGCCGCGCAGATGATCCGGCCGACCTCGCGAAAGTCGTCCTCCTCGAAGCCGCGCATCGTCGCGGCCGGCGTTCCCAGCCGTACCCCCGAAGCCACGGTCGGTGGGCGCTCGTCGAACGGAACCGTGTTCCGATTCGTGGTCAGTCCGACCTCGTGCAGGCGCTCCTCCGCGTCCTTGCCCGTCCAGTCGGTACTACGTAGGTCGAGCTGGAGCAGATGCGTGTCGGTTCCCCCGGTGAGCAGATCGAGACCGCCGTCGAGGAGGGTCTCGGCGAGCGCGTCCGCATTCGCACGAACCTGCGACTGGTAGTCCCGGAACCCGACGGTCGCAGCGATCCGGAAGCATGTGGCCTTCGCCGCGATCACGTGCTCGAGCGGTCCGCCCTGGAGGCCGGGGAAGATCGCTCTGTCGATCGCCTGCGCATGCTCGGCACGGCACAGCACGAACCCCGAGCGCGGTCCGGCGAGCGTCTTGTGCGTGGTCGACGTGACGACGTCGCAGTCCTCGACCGGGTTGGGGTGGAGCCCAGCTGCAACGAGCCCCGCGACGTGGGCCATGTCGCACCAGAGCAGCGCACCGACCTCGTCTGCGACCCGCCGATAGAGCTTCGTGTCGATCGCCCTCGGATAGGCCGAGCCGCCGCAGAGGATCAGCTTGGGCCGATGCTCGAGGGCGAGACGACGCACCTCTTCCTCCGCGACGAGGCTCGTCTCCCGCGACACGCCGTAGTGGACGATCGTGTAGAGCCGGCCCGAGAAGTTGACCTTGAGGCCGTGCGTCAGATGGCCGCCGTGGTCGAGGCGCAACGACAGCACGGTGTCCCCCGGCTCGAGGAGGCCGTGGTAGACGGCCATGTTCGCCTGCGCGCCCGCATGTGGCTGGACATTCGCGTGCTCGGCGGAGAAGAGCTCCTTCGCACGGTCGATCGCAAGCTGCTCGAGCTCGTCCACGATCTCGCAGCCGCCGTAGTAGCGCCTCCCCGGATAGCCCTCCGCATACTTGTTCGTCGGAACCGAGCCGACCGCTTCGAGCACGGCCGGCCACGTGAAGTTCTCCGAGGCGATCAGCTCGATCTGGTCACGTTGCCGCTGGAGCTCGCGACCGAGCAGCTCGGCGATCTCCGGATCGAGCTCCGCGAGCCCGGCGGCGCGGAGTCGCTCGAGCTGGGTGACGTCCGGCGACACGCGGCACTCGTAGTAGGTCGGGGCGGGGACGCCCGAACCGGTCATGACGTCGTGGCAGGAGTTCCGCGGGCGCAGGCGAGCGCATCGGCAGCACGCACGACCCCTTCCCGCAGAACGACGGGCGCCGCCCCGGTCAGGTCGAGGACGGTCGAGGGGACACCGTCCAGCGTGCCGCCGTCGAGGACGGCGGCAACACCTTCGAGCAGCGACCGAGGGAGCTCGTCGAGCGATCGCGCAGGCGCCTCGCCGGGAAGGTTGGCGCTCGTCGCAACGAGGGCGCCGACGGAGCCGAGGAGCTCGCGCGCCGCCCCCATGAGGACGGGCACACGGACGCCGATCGAGTCGGGTCGCCCTCCGGTGAGCCACGAAAAACGGTGGGCAGGATTGGCGAGCACGAGCGTGTACGGTCCTGGCAGGAGATTCCGGATCGTCATTTCGCCGTCGCCGCGGAGCTCGGGAACGATCTCCAGCAGCCGCTCGACCGACTCGAGCACGAGTGCTGTCGGCTGAAGCTCGTCTCTGCCCTTCAGCCGGTAGAGCGAGCGTGACGCGAGCTCGCTGGAAGCTGCGGCGAGTCCGTAGACCGTGTCGGTCGGGACGATCGCCAGCTTGCCTGCTCGGATCGCCGCTGCGGTTTCCTCGACCGTGCTCACGGGAGTCCCCGGACGTGGGACCCGCGACGAGGCCGACAGGTGCCTGGCTCGGGCCAGGCACCAAGCTGCGCCGCTTTCACCGCCAGTCCCTCGACGACGCGCGGTCGGCCCGCCAGGTCGGGGGTCATGGTCACGGACGTGTACCCCAGCCCCGCGAGCACCCCGCAGACATCGTCACCCTGGCGCTCCCCCACCTCGAGCACGAGCGCCCCGCCCGGCACGAGAACGTCTCTCGCCGCCCGCGCGATCGTCTCGTGCAGGCCGACGCCGTAGAGGGCGATCGCAGGCTCCCAGGTGCGCACCTCGGGCTCGAGCGAGGCCGCGTCGCCCGGGTCGACGTACGGTGGGTTCGAGACGACGAGCTCCCACGGTCCGGGGGGTAACCCCGCCGCGAGATCGTGAAGGATCAGGTCGACGGCTAGCCCGGTGCGCTCCACGTTGACGGCGGCGAGCGCGAGTGCGTCGGGTGAGACGTCGGTGCCGGTGACGGCGGCGCCGGGATGCTCGTCGGCGAGCGCGAGCGCGATCGCGCCGGACCCGGTGCCAACGTCCAGGACGCGTGGTTGGCTCGTTCCCGTCAGGAGACGCAGGCAGCGCTCGACCACGATCTCGGTCTCCGGGCGAGGGATCAACCCCCGCGCGTCGACGGTCAAGGTGAGATGCCGGAAGCCCCATTCACCGAGCACGTGCTGCAGCGGCTCGCCTGCTGCCCTACGAGCGACGAGGCCGCGAGCGGCCGATAGCTCCGGATCGGTGAGCGGCCGATCGAGATACATGTAGAGCTCGATCCGCTCGAGGCCGAGCGCCTTGCCCAGGAGCCGTTCGGCGTCGAGCCGCGGGGAAGACGCACCCTTCGCGGCCAGGTGCTCGGTCGAGCGGCGCAGCACCTCGCCGACGGTCAACGCGGCGGGGAGCACTACTGCGCGCCGGCCTCGAACCCGCGGCGCTGCTCCTCGGCCTGCAGTGCGTCCGTGAACTCATGGAGGTCGCCGTTCAGGATCTGATCGAGCCGGTGCACGGTCAGCTTGATGCGGTGGTCGGTAAGCCTGTTCTCGGCGAAGTTGTACGTGCGGATCTTCTCGGCCCGCTCGCCGGTGCCCACCTGGGCCTTGCGCGTCGCCGCGAGCTCCGCCTGCTGACGCTCTCGCTCGGCCTCGTAGATGCGAGCGCGGAGCACTCGCATCGCCTTCTGCTTGTTCTGAAGCTGCGACTTCTCGTCCTGCATCGCGACGACGATGCCCGTGGGCAGGTGCGTGATCCGCACCGCCGAGTCGGTCGTGTTGACCGACTGGCCACCGGGGCCGGTCGAGCGATAGACGTCGATCTTCAGGTCGTTGTCCTCGATCGTCACCTCCACCTCCTCCGCCTCCGGCATCACGGCGACCGTCGCCGTCGATGTGTGAATCCGTCCCTGCGACTCGGTCGCCGGCACGCGCTGGACGCGGTGCGTGCCGCCCTCCCACTTGAAGACGGAATAGGCCCCGTCGCCCTTGACCGCGAACACGGACTCCTTCACGCCGCCCCCCTCGTTCTCGCTCAGGGCCAGCGACTCGGTCTTGAACCCACGCAGCTCGGCGTAGCGCGCGAGCATCCGCTGCAGCTCTCCGGCCCAGAGGGCGGCCTCGTCACCGCCGACACCCTGGCGAACCTCGACGATCACGTCCTTGCCGTCGGCGGGGTCGCGCTCGATGAGCGCGAGCTTGAGCTCCTCCTCGATCCGGTCGCGCTCGGCCTCGAGCTCGGCGGCCATGGTGGCGAGCTCGTCGTCTGCCTTCACATCGACGAGGTCGGCATCGACCTGCTGCCATGCCTGCGCCAGGCGGTGGGCCGGCTCGAGCTCCTTCAGCCGCCGGCCGACGTCGGCAGCCTCGCGGTGGTCGTTGTAGACGGCGGGATCCGCCTGGCGCTGCTGGAGCTCCGCGTACGAGCGCTCGAGCTCGTCGATCAGGTGTGCGAGCGAGGCCACGCGACGATGGTAGAGGCAGACTGGTGCCTGGCGGGAGCCGGGCACCGACGGCTCGAGTCACGCCTAATCTTTCCCCCTCTACGCCAGCGTCGCCTCGAGCGAGACATCGGGGATCCCGGCGAGCGCCTTCGAGACCGGGCAGTTTTCCTTCGCGTCTTCGGCTTTGGCGACGAACGCGGCGTGGTCGAGCCCTGACACGGTGCCGATCACGTGGATCGCCCCGTTCGTGATCCCCTCGCCCGGCTGGAAGGTGACCGTGACCGAGGTCTCCAGCCGCTCGGGAGCGTTGCCGTCACCTGCGAGCCCGTGGGAGAGCGACATCGAGAAGCACGAGGCCCAGGCTGCGGCGATCAGCTCCTCGGGGCTCGTCTGGCCCGTCGCGTCCTCCGCGCGGGAGGGCCAGCTCACGTCGAGCGGGCCGAAGGCGCCGCTCGTGACGCCCTCGATCGTCCCGCTCCCTTCGGTCAGAGAGCCCGACCAGGTCACCTTCGCATTGCGTGCGGTTGCCATCACTGCCCTCCGTCTCGTAGCTGCGTCGTCAACTCGACATCGACCCCGGCGTTGCGGAGCAGCGTCGAAAAGGGGCACTCGCTGTCGGCGGTCTGCGCAGCGCTCGCGAAGCCCTCCTCGTCCACCCGGTCGACGGCTCCGGTAGCCACGAGCGCCGAATGGACGATCTGGTGACCCTTGCCTTCGACCTCGTCCATCGTCACGACGCACCGGACATCGAGTCGCGCCGGAGGTGTCTCCCGCCCCGTCAGCGTCCCGGCAAGCGACATCGTGAAGCACCCGGCGTGAGCAGCGGCGAGCAGCTCCTCGGGACTCGTCTTGCCCTCGACAGCGCCGACCCGTGCCGGTAACGAGAACGGCAGCTCGGAAAACGCCCCGGACGTCACAGCAGTCAGCGACCCCGCCCCGCGAGCGAGGTTCCCCTCCCAGCGCACATCCGCCTCACGAACGATTCTCGGCAACTGCGACTCTCCTTCCTGGTGCTTTCCCTACGGGAAATCAGCTAGAACCCGCGGCCGACCTACGTTCCTAGGTGATTCGCGCAGCGAAGCACCCGACCACCTATGCCATGACCTCGACTTTGGATCCCACCCCGAACGTCTCGTGGCGACGGACTTCCTCGATCGCACGGATGGCGACCTCGACCTGATCGAGCGTCGGCTCACGGGTCGTGAGCCGCTGCAACCAGAGTCCCGGCGCCAGCAGCGCCATCAGGACGCGGTTCTCCTGGTGGCGGCCGGCGTAGCGGATCAGCTCGTAGGCGAGCCCGGCGATGACGGGCAGAAGCGCGATTCGGCTCAGGACGAGCCAGTACCAGTCCGGCCTGCCGACGAGCGCGAAGACGAAGATTCCGATCACCATCACCCAAAGCAAAAAAGCAGTTCCGCAACGTGGATGGATCAAGCTGAACTTCTGCACGCGCTCGGGAGTGAGCTCGGCGCCCGCCTCCAGGGCGTTGATGGTCTTGTGCTCGGCGCCGTGGTACTGGAACACCCGGCGGAGATCCGGCAGCAGTCCCACGAGCCCGATGTAGGCGACGAAGACGGCGACGCGGATCATGCCCTCGACGATCACGAACCACTTCGTCCCTTCGATCGGAAGCCAGCTCGTGAGCAGCGCAGGCCCGACCTTGAAGAGCATCAATGCAAAGCCGATCGCAAGCGCGAACGAGAAGATGATCTGGCCGCGCGTGATCTCGGTGACGACCTCGCCTTCCTCGTCCTCCTCGCGGGCTGCGTAGTTCGCGGAGATCGCGAGGGCGCGGAACCCGATCGCAAGCGATTCGCCGAGTGCGATCACACCGCGGATCACGGGCAGACGCCACACCCGATGCCGTTGCATGGGCGAGCGGATCTCGCGAGCGACCTCCTCGATCGCACCGGCAGGTGTCCGCACCGCGACCGCCCAGTTCGCCGGGCCGCGCATCATCACGCCTTCGAGCACCGCCTGGCCGCCGTACGAGACTGCCGCGCTCGCGGCAACGAGGGGCGCCGCGAGAGAGCGCGAGACGACAGATCCAGACGGAGCGACAGGCATGAAACCGGCGCTCCGGACGACTGTCTCTAGCGCTTCGCCGCCGAAGGACGCGAAGCGCCTGCCTTCTCGAGGCGGCGCTGGAAGCGCTCGACGCGACCGCCGCTGTCCATCAGCTTCTGCTTGCCGGTGTAGAACGGATGGCAGGCGGAACAGATCTCGACGTGGAGCTCCGCTTTGGTCGAACGAGTCATGAACTCGTTGCCGCAGGAACACGTGACGTGAGAGACGACGTAGTCGGGATGGATGTCGGCCTTCATCGAGATGCCAGAATATCAGAGGCCGTTTTGGTGGCGACGTTGCCACCGGAGACGACGACGACCGGCTTGCGGGCATCCACGCGACCCGCGAGCAGTGCCGCGAGCCCGGCCGCTCCCGCAGGCTCGGCGGCGAGCTTGGCGTCCGCGTACAGCACGCGCGTCGCGGCCAGGATCTCGTCGTCGGACACGAGCACGCTCTCGACACCGTTGGCGAGGCAGGTTGCGAGTGCGTTCGTGCCGGCGAACGGCGCATCGAGCCCGCCCGCGACGGTTTCCGGCACGACCTGGACGGGGTGCCCGGCTGCGAGTGCCTCGGTGAGGGCGGCGGAGCCCACCGGCTCGACGGCAACGACGCGAACCCCGCGTGGCGCGACCGCCGCCGCAATCCCCGCGACGAGACCTCCCCCGCCGGTGGGAACGACGACGAGGTCCGTGTCGGGCGCATCCTCCAGGATCTCGAGCCCGACGGTTCCCTGACCCGCGGCGACGGCCGGATCGTCGAACGGATGAACCACCACACGACCCGTCTCGACGACCAGCTCGGCGAGCCGCTCGAACGCCTGCGCGGGATCGTCGGCCTCGAGATCGAGCACCGCCCCGTATGCCCGCGCCCGTGCCATCTTGAACGCGCTCGCGGTCCGCCACATGACCACGGTGCATTCGACCTTCAGCTGGGCCGCACCCCAGGCGAGCGCCGACGCGTGGTTCCCGGCCGAGATCCCGATCACCCCTCGCGAGCGCTCACCCGTGTCGAGCCCCGCCAGCCGGTTCCAGACGCCTCGCGCCTTGAACGACCCCGAGTGCTGGAAGAGCTCCGCCTTGAGACCGAGCCCGGCGCGAATGTCGGAGCCGTCGAGCAACGGCGTCCGCCTCACACGGCCGCGGATCGTCTCCGCCGCCCGCACGATCTCGGCTCGCGTGATCACCGTTCCGGACACGGCGGCGATCCTAACGCGGTCTTCTGCAGGCTCGACCACAATGCCCTTCGTGGACGACGTCCCGGCAGACCGAGGGGGGCAGGCGCATGCGCCTTCCCCCCGTCACCGAGGCTCGGATCGCGAGGGGGGTCAGGCGCTCGCGCCTGACCCCGCCGGTCATCGCAGCCCGATCCGGCTCGTCGTCAGCGACGACCTGCGGCGTTCGAGGCTCACCGTCGGCTTCCGCCTGCTGCTCGTGCTGCCGCATCTGCTCTGGGCGCTCCTCTGGACGAGCGCGATCGCGCCGGTCGCGTTCGTCGTCTGGCTCGCCGTGCTCGTCGAGCGGCGTGCGCCGAAGCAGCTGCACGGGTTTCTGGCGGCATACGTCCGCTACACGACGCACCTCAGCGCCTACCTCGCGATCGCGGCGAATCCATATCCCGGATTCACGGGAGAGCCAGGGTACCCGGTAGACGTCGAGATCGACTCGCCGGCACCGCAGGGACGACGCGGCGCAGCGCTTCGTCTGATCCTGGCGCTCCCGGCGCTCCTGCTCGCGACAGCACTCGGAGGCTCTCTCGCGGGGCAGCTCTCCGGCGGAGTGGCCGTCGTCTCCGGAGGCGCAGGGCTCGTCGCGGTCGCCGGATTGCTCGGTTGGTTTGCGGCGCTCGCCCAGGCCCGTATGCCCCGTGGCCTACGGGACGCGGCGGTCTACGGGATCGGCTACAGCGCCCAGGCGATCGGCTACGCGTTGCTCCTGACCGACCGCTACCCGTCGGCCGACCCGGCTCACGTCGCGCCCGCCGCGGAGCTCCCTCCCCACCCGGTCGGCGTCGAGCTCTACGACACCCTCGGCCGGTCGCGCCTGCTCGTGGCGTTCCGCCTCCTCCTCACGCTGCCGCATTTCGTCTGGCTGGCGCTCTGGTCGTTCCCGGCACTGCTCGCGGCCATCCTCTCATGGCTCGTGGCGCTCGTTACCGGCCGCGTGCCGTCGTGGCTGCATCGCTTTCTCGCCGCATACGTGCGGTACGGCACACACGTCAGCGCGTTCCTCTTCGTCGTCGGCGGGCCGTTTCCCGGCTTCGTCGGCGGTGCCGGCAGCTATCCCGTCGACCCGGTTCTCCCGCCGCCGGCCCGGCAGCGACGCCTGGTGGTCGCGTTCCGCGGGCTGCTCGCGATCCCCGCGCTGATCATCTCGGGGGCCTACAGCAGCGCGCTCGTCGTGATCGGGCTGCTCGGCTTCTGGGCGGCGCTCGTCACGGGCCGGATGCCGGGCGGGCTGCGCAATCTCGGCGTCGCGGCGCTCCGATACTCGGCGCAGGCCTATGCGTATCTCCTGCTACTGACCGACCGTTACCCCTACGCAGCCCCGGCGCTGGACGATCTGCCGCGGCCGCCGACCAGCTCGGAGGAGGCGACGTGACGCCGGTTCGCCTGCTCCTCGGCGTGGCGGCCGCGGGCGCCTGGCTGGTCGCGGCCCGGCTGCTGCTCGACACTGCAGTTCCAGATGACCTCGAGCTCGCGGAGGTCGACGCGCCGCAGGTGTTCGGCGAGCAGCTCGTCGCCGAGGCAGAACGCTACGAGCGCGTCCTGCTCGTGCTCTGGGTGCTCTCGCAGATGACGCTGGTCGCGGCGCTCTGGGTCTACGCACGCAAAGGGGCCGCCTTCGCACGGGAGTCGGCAGCGGGGCCGATCGGCACGGGGATGCTACTCGGCATGCTCGGTCTCGCGATCGTGTGGCTCGTTCGGCTTCCGTTCGGGATCGCCGGTCTGTGGTGGGGTCGCCGGCACGAGGTCTCGGAAATGGGGTATCTCGAATGGCTCCTTGGCGACTGGCTCGCCCTGGGTGGGGCGTTCGTCTCGATCTGTCTCGCACTCGTCGTCGTGATGGCCCTGGCACGTCGGCTCGGGGAGCTGTGGTGGATTCCGGGCGCGGGTGTCTTCGTCGCGATCGCAACGCTGTTCGCATTCGGCGCGCCCTACCTCGTCTCGGCGGAACTCGACCGGCCGACGGATACTGCGGTCGCAGCTCGCTACGAGCAGCTCGCTCAGACCGAGGGCGTCGCGGACGTCCCGCTCCGCGAGGAGCACGTGAGCGGCGACACGAGCCAGGCGAATGCCTACGCGTTCGGCATCGGCCCCTCGCGCAGGATCGTGCTCTGGGACACGCTCGTCGACGGTCGCTTCTCCGACGGTGAGGTCGACGTCGTGCTCGCCCACGAGCTCGCCCATCACTCAGCGGGACACATCCCCGAGGCGATCGCGTGGTTCGGTCTGTTCGCGTTGCCCGGCACGCTCGTGCTGATGCTCGTCACGCGCAGACGCGGCGGCATGGGCCGGGCGGAAGCCGTGCCGTTGGCGCTGCTCACGGTGGCGGCGTTCATGTTGGTCGTGGCTCCGGCGCAGAACTGGATCAGCCGCGAGTCCGAGCGCGAGGCCGACTGGAAGGCCCTGCAGTCGACTCGTGACGACGCTGCTGCGCGGGGCCTCTTCGTCGGATTCTCCGAGACCTCGCTCGGCGACCCCGACCCGCCGACCTGGGCCTATCTCCTGCTCTCGACGCACCCCACCCTCGAGCAACGGGTCGCGATGGCGGACGCCTGGCGCACGCGCAACCCCTGAATTCGATCGGGGAACCGCCGCTCGTCGGATCGAGCTCGCGGTGCGTGCACGACGGCTGGTAACTCTTGACAAACCGGTGTCGCACACCGATTTTGTCAAGGGCTGATCCGTGCCACCTTTGCGCCGGTTTGTCCCCAGTCAGAGCGAGGCAAGCACCCGTCCGGCGATGTGCCTCCCGATCGCGAGCGACGAGGTCGCGCCGGGCGAAGGCGCATTCCGCACGTGCGTCGCGCCGCCTGCCTCGTGGAAGACGAAGTCGTCGACGAGCGATCCGTCCGGTGCCAGCGCCTGCGCGCGGATGCCCGACAAGCCCGGGATCACGTCGTTCAGCGTCAGCGACGGGATCAGCTTGCGCGCCGTCGCCACGAACAGCCGCCGGTTGTGATCGCGCGCGAGCTCCATCGCGCCGAAACGCCAGTGACGGCGCGCCAGGCGGCGAAACCCCGGTGCGGCGAGGGCGTCGCGGAGATCCCGAGCGACGACATCGCGACGTCGGTAGCCCTCCCGCGCGAAGGCGAGCACGGCGTTCGGCCCGAGCCACACCTCGCCGTCCGGTCGTACGGTGGTGTGCACGCCGAGGAAGGGGAACTCGGGATCGGGAACGGGATAGACGAGACCGCGCGAGAGAAAGCGGCGCTCGGGACGCAGGGCGAGGTAGTTACCGCGAAACGGCACGATTCTGGGCTCCCGTGGAGCTCCGGCGGCGACGGCGACGCGGTCGGAATAGACGCCTGCGCAGACGACGGCGTGACGCGCCGTGACCTCGCCGCGTGCCGTCGCGACGACGGTCGTGGCACCTCTCGAGGCGATGCCGAGCACTTCCTCGCCGAGGCGCACCTCTCCACCACCCCGACGCACATCGTCGGCATACGCCGAAGCGACGATCCCGAAGTCGACCACCGAGGTCTCGGGCGAGTGCAGCGCCTCGATTCCGGCGACGTGCGGCTCGAGCTCGAGGAGTCGCCCGCGGTCGATCAGCGTCGCCGAGGGCACGCCGTTCGCGACGGAGCGGCGGTGCAGCTCGTGCAGCCGCGGCAGCTCGGCGGTCGTGGTCGCGACAACCACCTTGCCGCACCGAAGCACCGGGATCGCGCGCGCCTCGCAGTAGGTGAGCAGCTCGGCGGCCCCCGCAACGCACAGGCGTGCCTTGAGCGTGCCCGGCGCGTAGTAGACGCCGCGATGTATGACGCCACTCGAGCGGCCGGTCTGATGAGCGGCGACGCGTAACTCCTTGTCGAGCGCCACGAGCCGCAACCC
>JBPCLB010000031.1:0-5483 GCA_051003695.1 Gaiella sp.
TCGTCGCCGCCGGGAACCTCGGCCTCCAGCTCCTCGAGCAACGGCAGCGAGCCGGGCGCGGCTGCGATCAGACGCAACACGACCTCGCCGGTCGAATCGAGCGTCACGACCGTTTGCGTGAATGCACAGGGAAACCGGCAGCGATGAAGGTACCAGCCGTAGAACTTCTTCAGGAACCCTGAAGCACGGCGCTCGCCGAGTTCCCGCACCGTCTCGCGCACGAACAGCACCAGCTCGGCAACCACCTCTTCCCGCGTGGGCTCGCGCGTCCTCCCGCCTGCGATCTCCCGCAGCACCCATGGATTCCCCTGTGCCGCACGACCGACCATCACGGCAGCCGCGCCGGTCGTTGCGAGGGCCGTCTGCGCGGTCGCGCGCGAGACGATGTCGCCCGACGCGACGACGGGAACGTCGACGAGCTCGGCGAGCTCCGCGGTGAGCCTGTGATCTGCTGTGCCCGTGTACATCTGTTGTGCCGAGCGCGGATGCAAGGTCAGCGATGACGCGCCCGCCTCGACCAGCCTCGGTCCCACGATCAGGCAGTCACGCGAGCCGTCACGCAGTCCGCGGCGCAGCTTCACGGAGACCGGCAGGTCGACGGCGTCGACGATCGCGTGCACGATCCGGCACGCGCGGTCGGGATCGTCGAGCAGCGTTGCGCCCGCACCGGTCTTCGTCACCTTGCGGACGGGACAGCCGAAGTTGAGATCGACGAGGTCGGCGCCGGCCGCCTCGACCATGCGCGCAGCCTCAGCCATCGGTCGTGGATCCGAGCCGAAGAGCTGGATCGCGAGCGGATGCTCGTCCGCGGCGACGCGGAGATAGCCGAGCGTCCGCTCGTTGCGGTGCTCGATCCCGGCGCAGCTCACCATCTCGGAGCACACGAGCCCCGCGCCAAAGCGTCGACCCTGACGCCGAAAGGCCTGCACGCTGACACCTGCCATCGGCGCCAGGACGAGCCGGCTCGGGATCTCGACGGGACCGATCGACCAAGGTTCGTGCATGTCCGGTGTCGCCACGAGGCCATCGTAGATACGCCTTTCGGCCACGGTTTGCGCTCCGTCTCGTGCGCCAGCTAGCATGGCCGTCCGCGCGGCGCGACGGTTGCGCCTCGCTTTCTTGTTTCTGGCGATCCCGGAGGCTCAGCGCTGAAGGACGTGATCCTCACCCCCGAAGGCTACGAAGGCCTCAAGCAGGAGCTCGAGCTGCTGCGCACCGACCGGCGTCGGGAGATCGCCGACCGGATTCGCACCGCACGCGAGTTCGGCGACATCGCCGAGAACGCGGAGTACGACGACGCCAAGAACGAGCAGGCGATGCTCGAGCACAAGATCGCGCAGCTCGAGGAGCGTGTCACGCGCGCGCGTGTGATCGATCCAGAGGAGATCGACACGAGCGTGGTCTCGATCGGGTCGGTCGTGCGGATCCGGGACGTCGACGCGAAGGAGACGCTCGAGTACTACATCGTCGGCTCAGCCGAGGCGAACCCGGTCGAGAAGAAGCTTTCGAACGAGTCGCCGGTCGGCAAGGCGATCCTCGGGCGGAAGAAGGGTGAGACGGTCGAGGTGACGACGCCGCGCGGCGGCGTCGTCAAGTTCAAGATCATGGAGATCAAGGCCGCCTGAGGCCTAGGCCGCTGCCGCTCTCGGGCGGCTCCGCCGCCCGAGAGCGTCGCTCAGAACGCCAGGACGCGTGACGCCCCTAGGTGCGTCTTAATTGTGGGTTTACGCGCCCGCGAGCGCTGCGCAGACGACGGCGTCGAGCCCACCGCCGAAGAACACGTCGTGCGGGCCTGCGACGAAGGTCGCCTCACGAGTGTCCAGCGTGATGTCGATCCGTCCGGTGTCCTGGAACGCCTTCCCGTCCGACGTCCGCCCCATGTAGACGACACCCGTCACCGTCCTCGTGTTGGACGCGTAGTCCCACACCTCGTGCACGTTGCCCTTGAGGGAGAGCTCCCTGCCCGTGACGGCGTTCGTGGCGGTCTCCTGGAGCGAGATGTGGAACACCGTCTGCACCAGGGCGCCGTCGCCGTCGAAGACGTCCGTCACCGACCCGCGATCCTCTCCCTCGACGAGGATCTCGAAGGAATACGGGCCGAACTCGGCGCAGTCCACGCCGAACGAGTACTCCCCGCCGAAGCGTTCCACGAGCACGCGATCCTTGCCGTTCGACGCGCCGGCGACACCGGCGCTTCCGAGCACGAGCGCCGCACAGGCGGCGACGATCATCGTTCTGAGCATCTCACTCCTCCTCGTTGGATGTGTCCCCGACACGCGTCCAAGGGACGCCGTTGAAGACCTCGGTCAGGTTCTGCTCCTCCTCGCCGTCGTACGGCGCGAGTGCCTGGTGGTCGCTCCACGTGACGCGGTCGCCGTCGACCGCATAGCTCATGGCCCAGTCGCCGAAACAGCCGCTCTTCCACCGGAACGTCACGCGGTTGCCGTCCGGCTCGTACGTCCCGAAGCACGAGCCGCGCTCTCCCTTCGCGGTCTCCCAGCTGTCGGTGAACGAGCCGGCAGCGAGGGTTGCCCTGTGGGCGCCGGACTCGTTCGCCGCCTGCTCCGGTGGCACGCCGTGCTCGACGAGATAGGCCTCGGTCAGCTCGTACTCGTAGACGCCCTCCCGGATGACGTCCCCCGCCTCGTCGGAGTCGCCCCCGCACCCGGCGAGAAGAGCGATCGCGGCGAGCGTCGCGCAACCTGCGAGCCTCATCCTGTCTCCTCCTTTCCTCGTCACCTCGCGTCTGCCGGTGTAGGCTCGCCGACCCGCCTCGCGCGCCGGTGACAGAGGCCTGTCAGGTCTCTGACAGAGGGGCGTGGTAGGTTCGCGCCCTGGCGAGGGGCCTCGATTTCCGCATCCTCGGGCCGTTCGAGGTCTGGGACGGCGAGCGTCAGCTGCGCCTGGGTGGAATCAAGCAGCGAAGCGTGCTCGCCATCCTCGCCCTGAATGCCGGGGCCGTCGTCTCGAGCGATCGTCTGATCGACGAGCTGTGGGGAGAGCATCCGCCCGCAGACTCCACGACTGCCCTCCAGCAGCATGTCTCCCGCCTGCGCAAGTTGCTCGAGCCCCATGCGTGCTCGTGACCCGCGCCCCTGGGTACGCACTCGCGATTGCACCCACTGACGTCGATCTGGAGCGGTTCAGGGTGCTCCACGGTCAGGGTCTCGCGCTGCTCGAGGCCGGCGACGCACGCGCGGCTGCGGAGCGTCTGGAGACAGCGCTCGGACTCTGGCGCGGCCCTTCGCTCGCCGATCTCGCCGACGAGGTGTTCGCAGGGGTGCCGGCCAGATCCCACGAGAAGCAGCGGCTGGACGCGCTCGAGTCGCGGCTCGACGCGCACCTCGCGCTCGGGCGGCACGCCGAGCTCGTCGGGGAGTTGCGAGGGCTCGTGCGGGAGCACCCGTTCCGCGAGCGAGCACGCGCGCAGCTGATGCTCGCGCTCTATCGCTCGGGGCGACAGGCGGAAGCCCTCGACGAGTACACCGTCGCTCGTCGGAGCTTCGTCGACGAGCTCGGGCTCGAGCCCGAGCCCGAGCTCCAGCGGCTCCAGCAGGCGATCCTGGCCCAGGAGCCGGGGCTCGAGCTGGCTCGGACGCCGTCGAGGGCGGCGCACCGGACGTCTTCGCGCCGCCGCCTTCTCGTCCCACTCGTCGCGGCTGCCGCGATCCTCGCCGCTGGTGCGGTCGCGACCGTTGCGCTTCTCCGGCCGAGCGCCGAGCCCGAGGCGGCTTCACTGAGAGGAGGGCATGCCGCCGCCGTCGACCTCGACACGGGGGAGCTCGTCCGCCGCATTCCGGCCGGAAGGACACCCGCCGCGATCGGAGTCGGTAACGGCGTCGTGTGGCTCGTCGATGCCGACGCCCGCACCATCCTCCGCGTCGACACCGTCTCACGGGTCGTCGAGAGCCTCGCGACCGGCGCGACGCCGACCGATCTCGCGGTCGCCGGCGACGCCCTGTGGGTCGCCAACGGCCGCCCGCTCGCGACCTCCCAGTTCGTCGGACCCGTCGCGACCGCGGTCGCCCGGGTCGACGCGGCGACGAGGACGGAACGAGCCCAGATCGAGCTGCCGCGGGCGGGTGCAGCGGTCTCGAACCTCGTCGAGAACCATCTCGCCGTGAGCGACGCCGCGGTCTGGGCGGTGACGCCTGACTTCGCGGTCGTCCGGATCGACAGGGTGAGCGGCACGATCACCGCCACGACGCGCGCCGTTCGGGCGGCGGCCGTCGCGGTCGGCCCCGCGGGAGTCTGGGTGCTGGGTGTGGACGGTGAGGTGGCGCGGCTCGACGAGCGGACGGCCAGAACGCTCAGCACGGTCAGGCTTCCGGCTCCATCGGTCGCGGGGATCGCGGTCGGGCACGATGCCGCGTGGGTGACCTCGCCCGCGGACGGGAGTCTGTGGCGAATCGGCGGCGGCAGGATCCCGTCCCTCGGGACGATCGAGCTCGCGCCGGGGGTCACCGACGTCGCCGCGGACGCGAGTCGCGTCGCGATCGTGAATCCGTCCGCCGGGACGCTCACTCACGTCGATCCAGAGACCGCAACCGTGGTTCGCACGATCTCGTTCGATGGAATCCCTCGGGCGGTCGCTCTCGACGACGGGACGGCGTGGGTTGCGGTCGTGCCGGGCCCGGAGGCGAGCGCGATCGGAGCGGTCGACGGTGTGCGGACGTTTGCGACGGACATCTGTGAGCCCGTCTCGGCGGGGGCCGGTGGACGAGCTGACGTCCTCATTACGTCCGATCTGCCCCTGCAGGGCGGTGTCCGCGTGACGACGGGCCAGATGGCCCAGGCGATCGCCTTCGTGCTCCGCGAGCGGGGCTATCGAGCCGGCCGCTTCCGGGTCGCCTACCAATCTTGTGACGACTCGGTCGCCCGCACGGGCCTCTTCGACGAGGCGAAGTGCGAGGCGAACGCACGCGCGTACGCCGCCAATCCGGACGTCGTAGGCGTGATCGGCACGCTCAACTCCCCGTGCGCCGTCGCCGCGCTGCCCGTGCTGAACCGGGCGCCCGCAGGTCCGCTCGCCCTGGTCTCGCCGTTCAACTCGTTTGTCGGGCTGACCCGATCCGGCCCCGGCGTCGATCCGAGGCTGCCGGCGGCGCTCTACCCGACCGGGAGGCGCAACTACGTCCGCGTCTACCCGACCGACGACCTCCAGGGCGCTGCCCTGGCGCTCGTTGCCCGAGCTCAGGGCGCACGGCGCGTGTACGTCCTCGACGACGGCGAGCCGGGGTACGGCACGCTGCTGGCAACGGGGTTCGAGACCGCGGCGCGGCGGCTCGGGCTGAAGATCGTCGGCCGCTCCACGTGGGATCCCCGCGCGGTGGGACAGAGGCAACTCGCCGAGCAGGTCGCCCGGGCGCGCCCGGATTCTGTCTTCGTCGGCGGTCTCCTCGACACCAGCGCCACAAGGGTCGTGAAGGGCCTCCGCGCCCCGCTTCGTCGCACCGTTTCGCTCCTTGGGCCCCGTCTCTTCT
>JBPCLB010000032.1:0-3492 GCA_051003695.1 Gaiella sp.
AAGGCGACGACTACGTGATCCTGACCGACATCCAGGGAGCCGAGGATCACCTCGGCGACATGGACTTCAAGGTCGCCGGCACGGCCGACGGGATCACGGCCCTGCAGATGGACATCAAGATCACCGGTGTCACGCAGGAGATCATGCGCTCGGCGCTCGAGCAGGCGAAGCGGGCGCGGCAGTTCATCCTCGACAAGATGGCCGAGACGATCTCCGGCTCGCGCGAGGAGCTCGCCAGCCACGCGCCCCGGATCTCGTCGGTGAAGATCAATCCGGAATTCATCGGGATGGTGATCGGCAAGGGCGGCGAGACGATCCGCTCGCTCGAGGCCGACTACGACGTCCAGATCGACATCGAGGAGGACGGCACGATTCTCGTCTACGCGACCGAGGGGACGAAGGGCGAAGCCGCCGTCTCTGCGATCGCCGCGATGACGAAGGAGCCCGAGGTCGGCGACACCTACACCGGTCGCGTCGTGAAGACGACCGACTTCGGCGCGTTCGTCGAGCTGAAGAAGGGCACCGACGGCTTGCTCCACGTCTCGAACGTCGGCCCCGGTCGTGTGGCTCACATCGAGGACGTGATCGCCAGGGGCGACACACTCGACGTGATCGTGCAGGAGGTCGACAAGGAGCGCGGCCGGATCGGCCTCAAGCTCGTCGCCAAGCACGAGAACGGGAGCCTCGTTCAGCCCGAGATCCTGATCGAGCGGGCGAAGGACGCCCCGCCCCGCGAGCCGCGCCCGCCGCGTGAGGATCGCGGCGGCCGGGATCGGGACAGGGGCCGGAGGCGCGATTAGGTGTTTCGAGGCTCCGCCTCGAAACACCTAGACGAGCTTCGAAGAGGGGCGGCGGCCGCTGCCCCTCGAGCGTCCACGACCCCGTACGATCGTCTCCGATGCGCGACCCGGAACTGACCACACTTCCCGGCGGCGAGCGCGTCATCTCCGAGCGCATCGCCGGTGTCCGCTCGGTTGCGCTCGGCTTCTGGATCGGCGCAGGCTCCCGCGACGAGACGATCGCGCGCGCCGGCGTCACGCACTTCATCGAGCATCTGCTGTTCAAGGGCTCCGATCGGTACGACGCGCTCGCGATCGCCGAGCTGTTCGACGCGCTCGGTGGCGAGCTCAACGCGGCGACCTCGCGCGAGACCACCGTCATCTACTCGCGTGTGCCCGACGAGCACCTCGAGCGGGCGCTCGACGCGATGACCGACATGGTCTTCGCACCGACGTTCGCCGATCTCGACAGTGAGCGCGAGGTCGTGCTGGAGGAGATCGCGATGGTCGACGACAACCCGCAGGATCTCGTCCACGACCTCGCCGGCGAAGCTGTGTTCGGCGCGCATCCGCTCGGCCGACCGGTGATCGGGCGCGCCGAGGTGATCGCAAGCGTCAGCCGACGAGCGCTCCGCTCCTACCACGCCGGTGCATACGCGGGGCCGAACGTCGTGCTCGCCGCCGCAGGCAACCTGCGGCACGAGCGGCTCGTCGAGCTGGTCGAGGCGCGTCGTAACGGCGCGCACGAACAGGTGCGAGTCGCGCGGAAGCCGGTCGTGAGCGTGCCCGAGCCATCGTCGAGATTTCTGCGCCGCCGGACGGAGCAGTACCACGTGGTGCTGTCGGCGCCCGGGATCTCCCGCGACGACGAGCACCGCTACGCGGCCACGTTGCTCGACGCGATCCTCGGCGGCTCCGCGTCGTCCCGCCTCTTCCAGGAGATCCGCGAGAAGCGGGGGATGGCCTACAGCGTCTACACGTATGGCTCGCAATACGCGGAGACGGGCCAGGTCGGGCTCTACGTCGGCACCCGCGCCGAGAATCTCGGCCCGTGCCTCGAGATCTGCGCCCGCGAGCTGGCCGACGTCGGAGACGGCAATCTGCGTTCCGGCGAGCTGAAACGCGCCAAGGAGAACGTGCGCGGGCGGTTACTGCTGTCGCTCGAGTCGACCTCGAGCCGGATGACCCGCCTCGGCAAGGCACTGATCACGGCACAGCCGCTGCTCACCGTCGGGGAAACGCTGCGGAGGATCGACGCGGTGACCGAGGCCGACATCGCCGAGCTCGCCCGACGCGTGTACGCGCCGGCCACGCTGTCGGCGGTAGGGATCGGGCCCAGCCGGGGTCGATTCGAAGCGGCGGTGAGGCGGATCAACCCGGCCGCGCTCGCGCGCTCGGCGTGAAGATCTGCTTCAACGGTCGTGGAGGCAAGGTCGGCGCGGCGATCGCCCCGGCGCTGATCGCGGCCGGACACGAGCTGCTCGAGGACTCCGGGAGGTCGCTGGCCGCATGCGACGTGATCGTCGACTTCACCCGCCCCGATGCGGTTGTTCCCAACGTCCGCGCGGCGCTCGAGGCCGGGGTGCCGGCGGTGATCGGCACGACCGGGTTCGCCGAGAGCGAGGTCGACGGGCTCGCACGCAAGGCAGGGCTACCCTGCTTCTTCGCTCCGAACTTCGCGCTCGGCGCGGTTCTGATGATGCGATTCGCGGCCGAGGCGTCGCGGTCGTTCCCACGCGCCGAGATCGTGGAGCTGCACGCCGAGACGAAACTCGATGCACCGTCCGGGACCGCGCAGGCCACCGCGCAGCGGATGACCGGAGAGCCCGTGATCCACTCCGTGCGCCTGCCAGGGCTCGTCGCGCATCAGGAGGTGCTGTTCGGCGCCCCGGGCGAGCTCCTCACGATCCGCCACGACACGACCTCCCGCGAGGCCTTTGCGCCCGGGGTCCTGCTCGCGCTCGAGCGCGTTCGCGGGCTTCCGCCGGGGCTCACGATCGGGCTCGATTCGCTCTTGTAGCCGCGGGTCACAATCGGGGTCAGGCACGAGTGCCGACCCCTGTCCCACGACAACCTGCGGCTTCACTTCACGTCCGGAAAGAACACGGCGGCGGATCGAGCCGAGCTGGATCGCCGTCGTGACCGTCGCGCCGTAGCGCACCGGCGGGCGAGATACAATCGGGGCATGCTCGGCGAGGTGCTCACCGCGATCGTGACACCGTTCGACGCGGACGGACGCGTCGACCTGGCGGCGTTCCGCGCGCTTGCGCGCCACTTGGTCGACAACGGGTCCGACGGCCTCGTCGTGACCGGGACGACGGGCGAGGCGCCCACGCTCTCGGACACGGAGCGGTTCTCGCTCTACGAGGCGGCGCTCGACGAGATCGGCGACCGCGCCACCGTGATCGCGGGAACCGGCACCTACGACACGTCGCATTCCGTTCACCTCACCGAGCGGGCGCACGCGCTCGGCGTGCACGGCGTGCTCGTTGTCACGCCGTACTACAACCGCCCGCCGCAGCGGGGCATCGTCGCGCACTTCGAGGCTGTTGCCGCAGCGACCGACCGACCGCTGATCGTCTACAACATCCCCGCCCGGTGCGTCACGAACATCGAGCCGGCGACGATCGCTCGGCTCGCCGAGATCGAGAACGTCCACGCGGTCAAGCAGGCGGCACAGCCGGCCGACGAGGACGCCCAGGCGAGAAACATC
>JBPCLB010000033.1:0-3190 GCA_051003695.1 Gaiella sp.
GTCGTGCCCTGAGCGACCGGAGGGGCAACCGACGTCTCGTCGTCCGCCAGCTCCACAGCCGTGGCCTCCGACTGCGCAGGCTCTTCCGCGGCAGCTCGCGCGACGAGCTCCCCGAGCTGCGGCCTCATCAATACCGAGACTTGCTCCTTCGTGAGAGGGCCCCGGAGATACGACATCGCCCAGCGCGTCGCGAGCACACGCGGGGTCGAGGACTTGGCGCTGACGAGCATGAACTGGCGCTTCTCGAGCCCTCCGATCGCCTGGTCGAGTGCCGCGACATCCGTGTCTCCTGCCGCAGACCGCAGCGCCTCGAGCACACGGGCCTTGTCGTTCTCGGTCTGGAGACGGCCCACGAGCCAGGTGCCCGCATTCGACATCGCCTTGTAGTCGAGGTCGACGGGGTTCTGCGTCGAGAGCACGAGACCGACGCCGAATGCGCGACCCTGCTTGAGGATCGTGAGGATCGGCTTCTTCGCCGGCGGCGCCGCCGTGGGAGGGAGGTAGCCGGCGACGTCGTCCATGTACGCCAGCGCACGCAGATCGGACGTTCCCGGCTGCCCTCGCATCCACGTGACGAGCTTCGCGAAGACGAGCGTCGTCACGAACATCCGCTCGGCATCGGACAGATGCGCGAGATAGATCACCGGTGCGCGCGGCTTCCCCTGACCGGTGAAGAGCAGCGACTGCATGTCGAGGGGAGCGCCCTCGCCCCAGGCGGCGAACGTCGGAGACGCCAGGAGCGCATTGAATCGCAGGGCGAGCTCGGTGCGCTCCTTCGGCGGGAAGAAGGCGTCGAGTTCGAAGACTCCGAGCTTGCGCATCGGCGGCGCGGAGATCTCGCCGATCAGGGCGCCCAGGTCGAGGTCGCGGCCTGCCCGCCAGGCGGTCTCGAGGAGGTTGGAGAGCAGGACGTGCTCGCGGCTCGCGAGCGGGTTCGCCTCGATCCCGATCAGTCCGAGCAGGCTCGTGACCGTACCGTCGATCTCGTCGCGCAACGTCTCGGCGTCGGTCTCCCACGAGAGTGCCGGAGAGTCGAGCGAGCCGATCACGTTGAGGGGGAGGCCGGCGGTCGAGCCGGGCGTGTAGATCGTCACCTCCGCCGCGTCACGCAGCCGCCGGACGTCCGCGAGGCCCATTCCCTGACGCTCGAGCCCCTCACGCCAGATCGTCGCGGTCTGCGCGGCGTACTGCTCGACCGTCTGGCCGCTCGCCTGGGCGTCCGACGGGTTGACCCAGGGTTGGAAGCTGGCTGCCGCGAGATCGGGGAACGTCAGCGCCAGGTTCGTCATGTCCCCCTTCGGGTCGATCACGAGCACGGGAATGCCCGCGAGGAGGGTCTCCTCGAGCAGATCGATCGCGAGTCCGGTCTTGCCCGAGCCGGTCATGCCCACGATCACTCCGTGCGTCGTCAGGTCGGCCGAGCCGATCGTGACCCGGTCGGCGCCCGGCTTGCCGTCTGCACCGACGCTGTTGCCCAGGTAGAACGTCCCGCGGTCGGCCATGTGGCGCGAGTCTAATCGTGGGTGTTTCGCTGCGCGGAACACCTAGAAAGGCGTACATTGACCGCCGTGCTGGAGCGACTACTCGTCGAGCCCGGAACCCCGGCGCGGCTCGGTGAGCGCGACCCGAGAGATGACCTGGGGCTCGAGAAGGGCGCGGGGGAGAAGCGGCTGAAGGAGCTGAGCGAGAAGCTCGGCGAGCTGCAGTACCGCCTCTTCGCCGAGAGCGAGCGAGCCGTCCTGCTCGTGCTGCAGGGACTCGACGCATCCGGCAAGGACGGGGTCGTGCGCCGGGTCTTCAAGGGAGTCAACCCGACGGGGGTGAAGGTCGTCTCGTTTCGCGCGCCGGTCGGAGCCGAGCGTGAGCACGATTACCTGTGGAGAGTCCATGCCGCCCTACCTGCGCGGGGTGAGGTGGGGGTGTTCAACCGGTCGCACTACGAGGACGTCGTCGCAGTGCGGATGCGCGAGCTCGCGTCCGAGGAGATCTGGCGGAGGCGGCCCGGGCACATCCGCGAGTTCGAGCGAATGCTCGCCGACGAGGGAACGACCGTGCTCAAGGTGTTCCTCACGATCTCCCGCGAGCAGCAAGCGGCGCGGTTCCGGGAACGGATCGACGATCCGACGAAGCGCTGGAAGTTCAGGGCCGAGGATCTCGAGGTGGGCGAGCGGTTCGACGACTGGGTCGGCGCATGGGACGAAGTCGTAACGGAGACGTCGACGGCGCACGCGCCGTGGTACGTCGTCCCGGCCGATCGGAACTGGGTGAAAGCACTCGCGGTAGCGACGCTGCTCGTCGAGACCCTCGAACGCCTCGATCCCCGGTTTCCGCCGCCGGAACCGGGGATCGAGGATGTGCAGGTCGCCTGACGCCGGTGGGCGATTTCCTCTGCCCTCGACCGCACGAGGGCAGAGGTGCGACCGAGCTCTTCAGATCAGGATCCGGACAGCCGTCGCGGGGGGACAGCCGCGCGTGACGAGGTCGACCGCCTCGTGCAGGTCGATCTCGACGTTGCAGGCCACGATCGCAGCCGTGTCGAGATCGAATCCCGACCGGCACAGCAGATCGAAACGCCACGCGAGCAACTCCGCCGCCGCGTCCTCGTGCAGGTCTTCGAACTGTGCCGCAGTCATTCGTCCCCTCCTGGGGTGAGTCGACGCTTGTGGGTTCCCCGTTGCGTTGCCGGTGCCTCCCGGGGTTGAGGGAACAATCGTCGATCAGGGGGTGAGCGCTCGTCCCCCGGAAGGGTGGTTCCCTATCCCTCGCTCTGGGGGATCTGACGGGTCAGTTGCGGATGAGCGGGCCTGCCCGCTTCGGGTCGGGGCTCTTTCAGATCCAGCGCATCCGCTACGCGCGGTCGCCTGAGGCCGAAACCGTGCTGTGATGCGATGTCGCGTCATCCTCGATCGGCTGAGGTTCTCCCAGTCGGGTAGAGAACGGGGTAGAACGTGGATCGTCGTCGTCCGGCTCGACGATGGTCGGTCCGGGATCGCGTTCCCCTAGAAGTCGTGCTTCTAGCGCTGCGGCGTCAGCCGCGAACGTCGTCCCGGCGAGGTGGAGGTACGGCTTCGTCGTCTGCATCGAGCGGTGCCCCGCGGTCGCCATCACCGCGATCGGCGACGCGTCGGTAGCGGCAAGGTTCGTCAGCGCCGCATGCCGCAGGTCGTGTAACCGGATCCGACCCTCGATC
>JBPCLB010000034.1:0-5841 GCA_051003695.1 Gaiella sp.
TGGGTGGGTGGGGGGTTTTCTTCTATTTGCCCCCTTGCAAAAATAGCGATTGGCCCGCCCCCGCGCGAGACCTCCCGACCCTCTATGCGGATGGGCGGGTGGTGGTCTCCGAGCTCGTCCGAGGTGACTTTGCGGACGCCGGCGCCGAGGAGCCGTTTTCGGAAGGCGTGATCGATCAGCTGCGCTCCGTCGAGGGCGCCGAGCTGGTTGCGCTCGTACGCGAGCTCCCGCGGGGCGAGGGCTCGGCGCGCAAGGGCTCGCTGCGCTCGACGTCCGACGAGATCGACGTCTCGGCGATCGCGCGGACATTCGGCGGCGGGGGGCACCGACGGGCGGCGGGATTCTCCACCGACCTGCCGCTGGACGCGATCACCCTGCGGATCGTCGAGGCTTACGGCGCTGCGGCGGGCGCCCCGATGGCGGAGTGAACGGTGGCGATTCCGAAGGGGTTGGAGCCGACCGGGGTGATCCTGGTCGACAAGCCGGCTGGACCCTCGTCGTTCGCGATCGTCGCCCGCGTCCGCTCGCGCACACTCGCGAGGACAGGGCACGCTGGAACCCTCGACCCGTTCGCCACCGGTTTGCTCGTCCTCCTCTCGGGCCGTGCGACCAGCCTCCAGGATCGGTTCATGAAGCTCGA
The DNA here is from genome assembly GCA_051003695.1 of Gaiella sp. Taxonomy (GTDB): domain Bacteria; phylum Actinomycetota; class Thermoleophilia; order Gaiellales; family Gaiellaceae; genus Gaiella. The sequence continues at coordinate 641 of JBPCLB010000034.1, forward strand.
CAAGCGCTATTTCACCTTGGTCGATCTGCATCGACGAACGACGACTGGTGACCCCGAGGGGGCTCCCCTCGAGGAGCACGAGCCGCCGTCCGCAGCCGCGCTCGACGAGACGCTCGCGGGCCTCCGCGGCGCGGTCGACCTTCCCGTTCCCGCAGCGTCGGCCGTCAAGCTCCGCGGTGAGCGCGCGTACCGACTCCACCGGCGAGGTCTGGCCGTCGAGATGCCGATCCGCACCATGCGGGTGCACCGGCTGGAGCTCGTCGGGTACGCCGAGGGTGTCGCGCAACTGGATCTGACGGTCAGCTCCGGCACCTATGTCCGCTCGATCGCCGACGCCCTCGGCGGCCACTGCACGACGCTGCGCCGCACAGAGGTCGGGCCGTTTCGCGTCGAGGAGGCCGACGAGCACCGGCTGCTCGAGCTGGACGAGGCTATTCCGCGGCTCGCCGCGGCATGAGGATCGCGCACGCACCCGCGCAGCTCGAGCGGCGTCCGCGCGCGGTCGCGATCGGCACGTTCGACGGCGTCCACCTCGGCCATTTGTCGGTGATCCAGGCGGTGATCGACTCAGGTCTCGAGCCCACGGTGATCACGCTCGAGCCCCATCCTCGGGTCGTGCTGGGCAACCGCGTCGAGTTGATCGCGACACTCGAGCGGCGGCTCGAGCTCCTCGCGGAGGCAGGTGTCGCGGAAACCCTCGTAGCTGCCTTCACCCCCGAGCTGCAGCGCCTCACGGCCGATGAGTTCGCGGCCTCGTACCTCGTCGGGATCGGAGCCGAGGCGATCGCCGCGGGGGACGACTTCCGCTTCGGCCACAAGCGCTCCGGCGACCTTGCGCTCCTGCGTGAGCTTGGTCTTCGGATCCTCTCGGTCAGGCAGCTCGACGGCGTCTCGTCGACCGCGATTCGAGACGCCGTCCGCGCAGCGGAGCTCGCCGTGGCCGCGTCGCTGCTCGGTCGACCCTACGAGCTCGACGGCACGGTCGTCGCCGGCGACCAGCGCGGCGGGACGCTCGGGTATCCGACCGCGAACCTCGCGCTCGACCCGCGGCTCGTCTGCCCTCGGTACGGCATCTACGCGGGCTCTGCGCTCGGCCACCGCGCCGCCGTCTCGATCGGCACGAACCCGCACTACGGTGGCACCGAGCGCCGGATCGAGCCGTATCTGCTCGACTTCGAGGGCGATCTCTACGGCAAGCGGCTGGTGGTCGAGCTGTGGGAGCGGCTACGGGACGAGCGTGCGTTCGAGAGCGAGCCGGCACTCGTCGAGCAGATCGGGAAGGACGTCGAAGCAACCCGAAACGCCGTGCGTCCGTAAGGCACCATCTCGCTGTGCGAGAGGGTGACTAGGAAGGCTATTGCCGCAGCGCAACGAACACAGGCTGTGCGCGATCCTCGTCCTCCGGATCACCCGGGAGCACCGTCGTCGTCGCGAACCCGACCGACTCGAGCAGATGCAGCCACGTGTGCTCGGGGAAGAGTCCCTCGTGGTGCTGGTCGAACACCGCGCGGGTCGCCTTGCCCGGCTCGGAGACGAGGACGGCGTAGTCCGTCGTGAACGTCATCGCGCCGGGCTCGGGCTCGCGTGTCCACTCGAGGTAGCGCAACGACCGTCCGTCCGGGCCGTCGTGTCCGCCGTGATCGGTTCTCGGCTCGAACGTCTCGCGGACGAAGTCCGGTGCAAAGAGCGCCGCCCCGCCCGGCCGGGTATGGGCCAACGCGGTCGCCATGCACGAGCGGAGGTCGTCCTCGGTCGTCATGTACATCACTGCGTCGTGGACGAAGATAGCGTCGAACGTGCGGCCGAGCCGCAGCGTCCGCATGTCGCCGAGAACGTGCTCGCACCACGGGTTGAGCTCGCGGCTCAGGGTCAGCATCTGCGGCGAGACGTCGGAGAGCGTGCATGCGAAGTGCTCGCGCAGGTGGAGGGCGTTGTTCCCGCCACCGGAGCCGAGCTCGAGCAGCGTACGCGCGTTCGGCACCGCGTCGAGGATCGCCAGCCGGTAGCGCTCCGCCTCGACCGCGTAGTCGTCCGGGCTCGTGAGGAGGTGAAACCAGGGCGCAAGATCGGTGTAGAGACGCATCGCCGGGAATCTACGCGCCGCGTCGTGAGCCGGGGTCGGATCTCGTGCCCGACCCCTCACGGTGCGCGAAGGCGACGATCGCAGCCGGCGTGGTGTCGCCGCCGGAGTCGATGCCGAGCTACCAGCGGACTCGAGGAAACCGCACGACGTAGGCCGCGACCGCGACCTCCCGCTCCGTACCCTCGAGCAAGCGCCCTTCCACCGGCTGCCACGCGCCGCGGACGAGCAGATTCGCCGCTGCCGGTTCTCGAAACGTTCTCCACCAGCGCTTCCGCTCGGGCCTCGCCGCCAGCAAGACGTAGCCGTGGATCGTCTCTGCGTACAGCACCGGGATCGCGAACGTGCGCTGCGAGCGGTGACCCTCGTACGCGAGGACCGCAAGTGACCCGCTGAGCAGCCGATGGAGAGGGGAGCGCAGCAGCGCCCTCACGACGGGGTTGGCGAGACGGAGGAAGCGGAGGGCGGATGCGGCTCGACCCTTCTCCTGAACGGGCGTCATCGGCGCAAGCGAGGTAGAGCCTCGTCGATACCTACTGAGCCTGAGGCAGGCCAAGCTCGCCGGCAATCGGCCGAAGCGCCGCAACGACGTTCGCGATGTGCTCGTCGAGCTCGAGACCGATCAGCTCCGCGCCCGCGTAGACCTCCTCGCGGTGGACGCCGGCTGCGAACGACGGCTGCTTGAGCTTCTTGAGTACCGACTTCGGCTCGAGGCCCTCGAGTCCCGTCGGACGGACGAGACCGCACGCGTGCACGAACCCGGAAAGCTCGTCGCAGGCGAAGAGCGTCCGCTCGAGCGGCGTCTCGCGCTCGAGCTCGAGATGCTCTGCATGTGAGAGGACCGCCCGGATCAGCTCCTCGGGATAGCCCTCCGCTCGGAGGATTGGCGCGCCGTCCTGGGGATGCTCGTCGAGCGTGGGGTGGATCTCGTAGTCGAAGTCGTGCAGGAGCGCCGTGGCTCCCCACAGCTCCACGTCCGCGCCGCCGAGGCGGGCGTAGTACCGGGTCGCGGCCTCGACCGCGAGGGCGTGACGGAGCAGCGACTCGCTGGTGGTGTAGCGCGTCAGCGTTTCCCAGGCCCTCTCTCGGGTCACCTCCACAGGGCCGGGTACGATACCGCCCCGCATGCAGTCGTTCGTGATCGAAGGCGGCCGACCGCTGTCGGGCACGGTGCGCGCCGCCGGCAACAAGAACGGCGCGCTCCCCATCCTCGCAGCCACTCTGCTCGCCTCGGAGCCAGTGACTCTGGTCAACGTCCCGCGAATCAAGGACGTCCAGACGATGGTCGAGCTACTGGTCGACCTGGGCGCCGACGCATCCTGGACGGGCCCGAACGACCTGCGGGTCGATTCCGCCGGCGCCTCGAAGACGACGCTCGACCCGGAGCTCTGCCGGGAGATCCGGGCCTCGTTCCTGCTCGCCGGCCCGCTGCTCGCCCGGTTCGGGAGGGCAACCGTCCCTCCCCCCGGCGGCGACGTGATCGGGCGCCGCCGGCTCGATACGCACTTCCACGCGTTCGAGGCCCTCGGCGTCGAGACGGAGCTGAACGGCGCTTACGAGATGCGCGTCGCCCGCCTCGTCGGGAGCCGGCTGGTGCTCGACGAGGCCTCGGTGATGGGGACCGAGAACGCGATCATGGCCGCCGTGCTCGCGGAAGGGCAGACGACCGTCGGCCACGCGGCCTGCGAGCCTCATATCCAGGATCTCTGCCGCTTCCTCGTCTCGCTCGGCGCCCGGATCGACGGGATCGGCTCGAACGTCCTGCGGATCGAGGGCGTCGAGCGCCTCGGCGGCGGCGAGTTCCGGATCGGCCCCGAGCACGTCGAGGTCGCGAGCTTCGCCGCGCTCGCGGCCGTGACAGGCGGTGAGCTGACGATCGAGGACGTCGAGCCCGACGACCTCTTCGCAATCGTCCCCGCGTTTCGCAAGCTGGGGATCGAGCTGGAGGTTGGGGAGACGACGGTTCGCGTCCCAGCTGACCAGAAGCTCCACGTCGTCGACGACATGGGCGGACAGATCCCGAAGATCGAGAGCGGCATCTGGCCTGCCTTCCCAGCCGACCTCACGTCGATCGCCGTTGTCGCAGCAACCCAGGCCCGCGGCACGATCCTGATCTTCGAGAAGATGTTCGAGAGTAGGCTGTTCTTTACCGACAAGCTCGTCGCGATGGGCGCGAAGATCATCCTCTGCGACCCGCATCGCGCGGTCATCACTGGGCCTGCCCAGCTGTACGGTCAACGCCTCGAGAGCCCCGACATCCGGGCCGGAATGGCGATGGTGATCGCCGCGCTCGCGGCCGAGGGACGCTCGACGATCGGCAACATCGGGCAGATCGACCGTGGTTACGAGCGAATCGACGAGCGCCTCCGCTCGCTCGGCGCCTCGATCGAGCGCGAGGAGCTGTGAGCGGCGCGCGGATCGGCACCGGCCCCGGCCCGGCAAACGTCGCAACCGGAGTGCCGTTGCTCGACCATCTGCTGACCGAGCTGGCGAGCGCCGGTCGCTTCGAGCTCACGCTGGAGATGGAGCCGGACGACGCCGAGGCAGAGGTCGACGGCGCCGGCAAGGCGCTCGGCGGCGCGGTCGGTCCGCTGCTCGAGCCCGGGGCACACGGCGCGGCCACGCTTCCGCACGACGAGGCGCTGGCAACGGTTGTGCTCGAGCGCTCGGGCCGTCCACTCGTCGTCGCCAACGTCGATCTCACCGGGGTCGGCGGACTCGGCAGCGACCTCGCCGCGCGCTTCCTCGGTGCGCTGGCCCAGGAAGCGGGGCTGACGATCCACGTTCGGCTGGTCGAGGGCGAGGAGACCGACCACGTGCTCACGGCGATCTTCAAGGCGCTCGGCGTCGCGCTTTCCCGTGCGGCGACGCCGGGATCCGCGGGGGCGGATCCCAACGGCGGACAAGACCCCTAAAGCGGCCGGTGCCCGGCCGGAAACCACAAGCCCGAGTCGACCCACCACGAAGGAGAACGATGGAAAAACAGGTGATCCACACGGAGAACGCGCCGGCGCCTTTCCAGGGCGCGCCGTACAACCAGGCGATCAAAGCCGGTGAGCTCGTGTTCGTCGCCGGTCAGGTCGGTACGAAGCTCGGCGACAGCGGCCCGAGGGGCGACATC
>JBPCLB010000035.1:0-3536 GCA_051003695.1 Gaiella sp.
TCGTTGCGATGGAGGGGACGACACCCAGCGTCGGACTGCTCGCGCGGATCAGAAGGGGCGAGATCGCAGGTGTGATCCTCTTCGGCGGCAACATCCGAAGCGTGTCCCAAGTGCGTGCGCTCACCGCCGCTCTTCGCACCGCCGCCGCCGGGGCGGGTCGCCCCCCGCCACTCGTGGTCGCCGACCAGGAGGGTGGCCGTGTCCGCCGGCTTCGCTGGGCGCCGCCTGCGAACTCGGCGCAGGAGCTCGGCAGGCTCGCACCAGCACGGATCCGCGCGATCGGCCGACAGACGGGTGCCGCGCTTCGACGCGCCGGGATCACCGTCGATCTCGCGCCGGTGGCGGACGTGTCCGTCATCCGCGGGTCGTTCGTCTCGCGGCAGCGGCGTGCCTTCGGAGCTCGCTCGAGACGTGTCGGCGCGGCCGCAGCAGCATTCGCCGCGGGGCTCGGGGAGGCGCGCGTCGCCGCCACGCTCAAGCACTTTCCCGGCCTCGGGCGCGCCGTCACCTCTACCGATCTCGCCCGTGTCACGATCGACGCCCCTCGGAAGCAGCTCGACTCGGACGCCCGCGCATTCGTTCCGGCGATCGCGGCTGGCGTTCAGCTCGTGATGGTGTCGAGCGCGGCCTATCCCGCGTACGGAGTCCGCGGATCGGCCGCTTGGTCTCCGGCGGTGCTCGGCCGCTTGCGTTCGCTCGGATTCGACGAGGTCACGATCACGGACGCGCTCGAGCCGCTCGCACGCACACATCGTCGCGAGCTCACCGCGACGGCGCTGCTGTCGGCGCGAGCGGGTGTCGATCTGCTCCTGCTCACGGGGCGCGAGTCCGCCACGGCTGCGGTCTATCGCTCGCTCGTTGCGCACGCCCGGGCCGGCCGGCTCCGACGCAACGGGCTGGAGCGCGCCGCGGCGCGCGTCGACGCGCTCGCGGCAGCGCTCGCTGGCTAGGGTCATCCCGTGCCAGGCGCCGGCCAGCGATTCGAGACCGCGCGGCTCACCGTCCGCAGCGCTGCGCGTGTGCTCCGACGCACACGGGCGCGTGGCCGTGAAGAGCGACTGGTGTTCGTGGTTGGCTCACCGCGCTCCGGTACGACATTCACGGCGAGCGCGATCGGCTCGCTCCCGGGGTTCGTCGACCTCGACGAGGTGCAGCCGTGGAAGGCGGCAATCCCTGCGCTGGTCGAAGCACCGGAGGACGAGGCCGCGAGCCGCCTGCGAACGACGCTCGAGCGCGTCAGGACCCTCGGTCTCGCGCGCGGGGTGCGCGGGGTGGAGCAGACGCCGGAGACGAGCTTCGTCCTCGGGGCAGCTCTCCTGGCGTATCCGGAGGCGGTCGCGGTCCACGTGATCCGCGACGGCCGCGACGTCGTCACGTCCTTGCTCGAGCGCGGCTGGCTCAGCGCCGATCGCGAGGGCACCGACGACGCACGGCTTGCGTACGGGCCGCAAGCCCGCTTCTGGGTCGAGCGCGGTCGGGAGCACGAGTTCGCGACGGCTGGCGACGCGACCCGCTGTGCCTGGGCGTGGCGACGGTACGTCGTCGCCGCGCGGGCGGTGCCGGAGCGTACGGTCGAGCTGCGCTACGAGCAACTCGTCTCGGACCCGGCCGGCGCGGCGGCACCTGTCGCGGAACGGCTCGGAATCGGCTCCGACAGCCTCGCAGAGGAGTTCGCGCGTGTCCACGACCGCTCGGCGGGGCGCTGGCGCCGCGACCTCGCGGCGCAGCAGGTCGCGGAGGTCGAGGCAGAGGCTGGGACGTTGCTCGAAGAGCTCGGCTACGTGCTGTCGTAGACTCGCGTCCCGCGATGCCAACCCCGCCCGAACCGCCCGTGAGACGCGTCGAGCTCGTCGTCACCGCGAGGACACTGCTCGTGATCGGCGGAGCGCTCGCACTTGCTTGGGCGATCATCGCGGCGAAGCAGGCGCTCTTCTGGATCTTCATCGCGCTGTTTCTCGCGATCGTGCTCGATACGCCGGTGACCTGGCTCCAGCAGCGCGCGAGCATCAAGCGGGCGAACGCGGCGATGATGGTCGTGGCTGCCGTGATCGGGGTCTTCGCGACGCTGGGGACCCTGCTCGTGACGCCGTTCGTCGGCGCCGTGGGCGACCTGATCGAAGATCTCCCGAACATCGTCAACCGCATCAGGGCATCCGATCTCTTCCAACAGATCGACCGGCGCACCAACGCAGGCGAGGATCTCGAGCGGCGAGCTCAGGAGCTCGCGGCCGAGTTGCCGACCAGGCTGGGCGATCTGTTCGTGGTCGGCGGCAAGGTCTTCGGCTTCGGGCTCGGGGCCTTGCTGATCACGTTCATGACGCTCTTTCTCCTGATCGAGCTACCGAGTCTGCTGGGCGCAGTTCGCAGCATGCTGTACCCACGCGGCGCCGCCCGGGTCGACATGCTGGTGCAGCGTGTGACGAAGACGATCGGGCGGTACGCGCTCGGGGCAGTCGTGATCGCGGCGATTGCCGGGGTCATCCAGGGAAGCGCCGCATGGGCACTCGGGGCGCCGTTCGCCCTGGCGCTCGGGATTCTCGCCGGGCTCTTCGGGCTCGTACCTCAGGTCGGAGCCACGATCGCGGCGGTAGCGCTGTCGCTCGTCACGCTCACCGTCGGGATCCCCCAGGCCCTGATCATGCTGGGCGTCTGCATCGGGTACCAGCAGGTCGAGAACTATCTCCTCCAGCCGATGATCCAGGGACGAGCCGCGGACGTGTCAGGGTTTGCCGTGATCGCGAGCGTCGTCGTCGGCGCCGCCCTGCTCGGCGTCGTGGGCGCGCTCGTCGCTGTCCCTCTGACCGCGTCGATCCAGATCATCCTGCGCGAGCTGACCGCCGAGCGGCGAGCAGCGGTGGCGCTCGCCCAGGCGGCGACGCCACCGTCGTCGGCCTCGCCGGAACCCAAGCTCGAGCCGCACTGATCCCCGGCTCGTCGTTCCGATCCGTCACCTCGCTCGCCCCGGCGCCGTCGGGTGCGAGATGATGACGCGGTGAGAGACTCGCTCGCGATGACCGGCACGTGACCGTCGTCCTCGACGGCGACTCACTGACCCTCGCGGAGCTCGTCAGGGTCGCACGGGCAGGCGAGCAGGTCGCGCTCTCGCCCGCGGCGTACGAGGCGATGGCGAAGGCGCGCACCGTGGTCGACCGCGTCGTCCGGGAGGAGGAAGAGGCGTACGGTCTGACGACCGGCGTCGGCGTGCACAAGCGGGCACGCGTCCGGGCGCCGGGGCACGATCGGCTTCTCGTCGAGCAGCACCTGATCGCACAGGGGCCGCATGCGCCGGCCGACGTCGTCCGTGCGATGGCCGTGCGACTGGCGAACTCGTTCGCCAGGGGGACAACAGCCGCGCGGCCGGTGCTCGCAGAGGCGCTCATCGAGCGGCTCAACGCCGACACGCTTCCCCCGGTGCGGATCCTCGGCTCTGTCGGGCAGTCGGATCTGTCCTCGATGGCCGACCTTGTGGGCGGGATACGCGCCGAAACCCAGGAATGGAGCGAAGAGGCGGGCGCAGTGCTCACCCAAAAAGACCT
>JBPCLB010000036.1:0-8130 GCA_051003695.1 Gaiella sp.
CTACACGACGATTCAGAACTGGTCGAACAACGTCTACAACCTCGTCACGAAGCGCGCCGTCGCACACGAGGACGCGACGATGGAGTGGGTCGACGGGAACCTCGGCTGTCTCGCGGGCGATACCAAGCTCTTCACCAACCCGAGCGGCCCGCGCTCGATCGCAGAGACGAGGCCTGGGGACAAGGTGTATGCCTTCGATCTCGAGCAGATGCGACCGGTGAAGCGCGTCGTCACCGGATTCAAGGAGAGCGGCGTCCAGGCCGTCTATGGCGTCGAGACAAAGAACTACAGGCAGATCAAGGCCACACCGAACCATCCGTTCCTGGTCCTCGACGACGCGACGCCCGAAGGGGCTGCCACGCTCGCTTGGAAGATGCTCTACGACGTCCATCCCGGGGATCGGATCGGTGTGGTGCGCGGGCTCCCCGATGACGGCAAGCCTCGGGATCTCAGCGGCTACGAGTATCGCGGAGACAGCAGAGGTAGGCCTCGCACCGCGGTACGACTACCGGTCGAGACGGATGAGCGCTTGGCATGGCTGCTCGGCGCCTATCTCGGGGATGGATACATGGAGCGAAACGCGAAGGGTGTGTCGAACCGGGTGTACTTCGCCGTGCCCCCCGAAGACCGCTCGCGGCAAAAGCTCGAGGAGCACCTGGACAGGGTGTTCGGAGTTCAGGGCCGCCAGAAGGGCCCGGTCTCGCTGGTCGTCTCGTCCACGGTTCTCGCCGACTTTCTCCTCTGGCTGGACATGGGGGGTTCCGCGCGGACGAAGCGGATTCCAGGATGGATCTTCGGGCTACCGGTCGCGCAACGGCTCGCGTTCATCGAGGGCTATCTCGACACCGACGGTCACGTCAGGAATCAAAACGAACGCGATGGTGTCGAGTACGGCCAGCTCACCTTCGTGTCGGTCAACCGCGAGCTGCTCGATGACCTGAAGCTCCTAGCGATCAGCTGTGGTCTGACACCCGGCAAGCTCAGTCGCTATGTCAAGGATCGGAAGCTGACTCTCGGGAAGGAAGTCAAGGAGTACGTCAGTCACACGCTCTCGATGAATCTGCGTGGGAACCTCGAGGCGATCCGCTCGCGCACCGCACCCGACCTGCGGCTCGAGTTCGTGCCCGTTCGCGAGATTGTTCCGCTGCCCGCAGAGCCGACCTACGACATCGAGGTCGAGGGTGCGCACAACTTCGTCGCCAACGGCCTTCTCGTCCACAACTCGAAGCTGACGATGAAGTACCCCGCGATCTGGCTGATGGGTGAGCGCGCTCACGGCGAGGTGCTCTCGATCGCCTTCGCCGGGAAGGGACAGCACCAGGACGCCGGCGGCAAGGTCGTGCACGTCGCGAAGAACACGACGTCGGTGATCACGTCGAAGTCGATTTCGAAGGACGGCGGTCGCGCAGGCTATCGCGGACTGCTCGAGGTCGCGAAGGGCGCGAGCGGCTCGAAGTCGAAGGTCGTCTGCGACGCGCTGATCCTCGACGAGGACTCGCGGTCCGACACCTATCCGTACATCGACGTGAAGGAGAACGACGTCGACCTCGGTCACGAGGCCACCGTCTCCAAGATCGGCGAGGAACAGCTCTTCTACCTGATGAGCCGCGGGCTCTCCGAGTCCGAGGCGAGCGCGATGATCGTCTCCGGGTTCGTCGAGCCCATCACCAAAGAGCTGCCCTTGGAGTACGCAGTGGAGATGAATCGCTTGATCCAGCTGCAGATGGAAGGTTCTGTGGGCTAGCGCCCACAGAACCTAGAAAGACGAGCGGAGCGAGAGATGTCTGTCGATGGATTGGACTTCGTCGGTGTGCCGTCGACGGACTGGCGGCGGTCACGCGCGTTCTACGTCGAGACGCTCGGGCTCCGCCCCGACGAGACCGGCGACAGCGAGTTCTGGGTCGGCGAGACGTGCTTCGCGATCTATGAGCCGGCCACGTTCGGGATGGAGTTCGCTCCGCAGCGGAACGCGCACCTGGCGCTGCACGTCGAGGACGTCGCCGCCGCGCGCGCCGAGCTCGAGGCGAAGGGCATCGAGTTCCACGGCGAGACCTTCGACACCGGCGTCTGTCACATGGCGTTCTTCCGCGACCCGGACGGGAACGACCTGATGCTCCATCATCGGTACGCGCCGCGCGAGGAGCGATCGAGCTCTTGATCGGCGTCGAGCGCACGGATTTCGTCTCCGTGCCGGTCACCGACCTCGAACGGTCGACGCGGTTCTACGAGGAGACGCTCGGGCTGCACCGGAATCCGGGCAGCGCCGGTTGGCCGGAGTTCGAGACGGGGAACGTGAGTCTCTATCTGATCGATCCCACGAACATCGGCCAGGAGTTCCGTGGTCCCCACACCTCACACATCGCCCTGCGGGTTCCCGACGTCGAGGCGGCGCGGACGACGCTCGAGCAGGCAGGCGTCGAGTTCGAGGGGGAGCTCCTCGACACGGGTGTCTGCCACATGGCTTTCTTCCACGACCCGGACGGCAACGCGCTCATGCTCCACCACCGCTATGCGCCTCACGCCGACGAGGTCGCGGCGTGAGCCGGAGCGAGTTGCTCGAGCGCTACCAGGCGCTCCCACTGCCGACGCGACGCGAGGAGCACTGGCGCTTCACCGACCTTTCCTCTTTCGATCCCGACGCCTGGGATCTGTCCCCCACAGCGGAACTGACCCCGGTCTCGTCCGACGCGACGATGCTCGAGATCGACGCCGCGGCGCTCGCCGCTGCCGGTGAGCAGGGACTGACGATCGACCGCGCGCCGGAGGGCATCCGTTTCGAGGCGCTGACCGGCGACCATCCGCTGCTCGGCACGCTCGTCAAGCCCGACGACAAGCTCCGGGCGCACAATGCGGCGCTGTGGCAGCACGGGCTGCTCGTCCACGTTCCCCGGGACGTGGTGGTGGAGAAGCCGCTCTACGTGCGAGTGACGAACGCGGTCGAGGGCGGCTCGCTCTTCTGGCGCACGCTGATCGTCGCCGAGCAGGGCAGCAGATTCTCGGTGATCGAGGAGCTCGCCTCGTCCTCGCCCGAGCTCGGCGGCTACGTCAACGCGGTCACGGAGATCGTCGTCGGCGAGGGCGCCAAGGTCGAGTTCGTCTCACTGCAGAACCTCTCGCGTGCGACGTGGTATTTCGCCTCCAACCACGCCACCGTCGGTCGCGACGCCGAGCTGGACTGGGTTGCCGGCGGCTTCGGCTCGCTCAAGGGCAAGGTCTGGATCCAGAACGACCTCGCCGAGCGCGGCGCGACCTCGCGTGTCACGGGTGCCTACTTCGCAGACGGCTCGCAGCACCTCGACTTCGACACCTACCAGCTGCACGCCGCGCCAGACACGACGAGCGACTTCGCCTTCAAGGGTGCGCTGCGTGACAAGGCAGCCACGGTGTGGCGCGGGATGATCCGCGTCGAGGAGCACGCGCAGAGAACGAACGCCTATCAGGAAAACCGCAACCTCCTCCTCTCGAAGACCGCAACCGCGAACTCCATCCCCGGGCTCGAGATCCTCGCGAACGACGTTCGCTGCACGCACGGCGCGACGCTCTCCCAGGTCGACCGCGAGCAGCTGTTCTACCTGATGGCGCGCGGCTTGCCGCGGTCGGAGGCGGAGCGGCTGATCGTGCGGGGCTTCTTCCAGGACGTGCTCGACCGGATCGAGCTCGCGCCGGTGCGCGAGGCGCTCAGCTCGGCACTGGAAGCGCGGATTCCTGATCTTTCCGCAACGCCGAACTCCGCGGGAGCGGATTCCGGCGGCGTTCAAAACCTCTGAAGCGGCCGGTGCCTGGTAGGAAAACACGGGTTTCCAGGCTCGACTTCCGGCGATTCGTCAAGGGTAGTGCTCGTGCTTCACCGTGACCGCTCGGCGAGCAGCAGCTCGAGCTGACGCTCGAGCAACTCGACTCGCTCCTCGAGCGCGGACAGGCGGTCGTCCGCGATGGACGGTGCAGTGAGAGGGGCCTCTGCCGGTTCACCGCCGAGCAGCTGCGCGTAGCGATCCTCCTTCTGCCCCGGCCGGCGGCCCTGACGGACGACGAGCTCGCGAGCGGCGAGCGCGTCGAGCGTCTGGATCACCTCTGCCACCGACGCGAACTCGTGCTGGCGGTCGCTCCTCGCCTTCAGCTCGCCGGGTGTCTGCGGGCCACGCAGCATCAGCACGGAGAGGAGCGCGAGCTCGGCCCGCGTGAGGCCGAGCGCGTCGCCGAGGAGGTGCCGGTACTTGACGGCGCGGCTGCCCGCCCCGCTCGCGAGGCGCGTCCACCCACGGCGTCCGAGCCGCTCGAGCGCATCGCGAAGCTCCGACTCGTCGAGCTCGAGCACCGGATCGCGACTCGTCGTCTGGTTGCACGCCAGTCGCAACGCATTGAGGGAGAGCGGATAGGCGTCGGGGGTCGTGCGCTGCTTCTCGATCAGAGATCCCAGTACTCGCAGCTCGGTCGAGCTCGCGTCCACCGGGCAAGGGTAACGGCGTAGGCTTCGACCGAGATGACGGAGCTGGGACTCTTCCCCCTGGGCATGGTGCTGCTCCCGACCGAGCAGGTGCCGCTGCACATCTTCGAGCCGCGCTACCGCGAGCTCGTGAGCGAGTGTGTCGAGGAAGAGCGCCCGTTCGGTCTGGTCTTCGCCGACGACGACGGGCTCCGCGAGGTCGGAACGGAGGCAACGGTGGTCGAGGTCGTCGACCGGTTCGAGGACGGCCGCCTGAACATCGTCGTCGAGGGGGGAGAGCGGTTCCGGCTCGTCGAGCTGACCAGCGGTCGCAGTTTTCACACGGGGGAGATCGAGCCCCTCGTCGAGGAGGACGACCCGGCCGACCCAGGCGACCGCGAGCACCTCCTCACGCTCTTCGCCCGGCTCGTCGAGCTGACCGGTGCCGAGGTCGAGCTGCCGATCGAGGATGACGTACCGCTCTCGTTTCTCGTTGCGAGTCGCTTCGAGCTGGCGCCGGAGTTGAAGCAGGAGCTCCTACAGGAGAGGTCGGAGCGAACTCGCCTACGGCGGCTGCGCGAGATTCTCGAGCGCGCAGCGGCAGCCGTCGAGCGCCAACGAGAGATCGCTGTGCGCGCGCAACGCAACGGCCACTACCCACCCGACTCAGGCCCAGCCAGCTGAAGGTGACCGCGCCCGGGAGCTCGGAGCCGCACGGCTACGATGGACGGATGAGCACGACCGTCACTCCGGCACTCGACGCGCACAGGCTGCGCAGCGATTTCCCGGTGTTCGAGGAGCTGTTCGGCGGCAAGCCGCTCGCGTACCTCGATTCGGCGTCGTCGACGCAGAAGCCGCGGCAGATGCTCGATCGGATGCGCCATTTCTACGAGCACGAGTACGCGAACGTGCATCGCGGCGTCTACCGGCTCGCCGAGCGGGCAACCGAAGGGTACGAGGGAGCGCGCCGCACCGTCGCGCAGTTGCTCAACGCGCCCTCCGAGAAGGAGATCGTGTTCACGCGGAGCGCGACCGAGGCGATCAACCTCGTTGCGTACGCCTGGGGACTCGACAATTTGGGTCCGGGGGACGCGGTCGTGATCACCGAGCTGGAGCACCACGCGAATTTCGTGCCCTGGCAGTACATCGCGAGCCGCACGGGAGCGAGCTTCCGGCACATTCCGATCGACGACCGCGGTGAGCTCCAGCTCGACGCCCTCGACGGGCTCGCGCGCGAGGCGAACATCAAGGTGGTGGCCTTCACGCTCGTGTCGAACACCCTCGGCACGATCACTCCCGCCGAAGACCTGTGTGCGTGGGCACGAAGCCAGGGGGCGATCTCGGTGGTCGACGCCGCCCAAGCCGCGCCACACCGGACGGTCGACGTCCAGGCGCTCGGCGCCGACTTCGTCGCGATCTCGTCACACAAGCTCTGCGGTCCGAGTGGGATCGGCGCCCTCTGGGGACGTCGGGAGCTGCTCGAGGAGATGGCGCCGTTCAACCTCGGCGGCTCGATGATCCGCTCGGTCGGGCTCGCGCAGACGACCTTCAACGAGCTCCCGTACAAGTTCGAGGCGGGCACGCCCGCAATCGCGGAGGCAGTCGGATTCGGTGCGGCGATCGACTACGTCACCGAGGTCGGGCTCGAGGCCATCGAGCGCCACGAGCACGAGCTCGTCGAGCGAACGGTCGAGCAGCTGGCCGAGCTTCCCTGGGTGCGAGTGTTCGGGCCCCCGCTCGATCGCCGCGCCGGAATCGTGTCGTTCGACGTCGAAGGCGTTCATCCCCACGACGTGTCGCAGCTGCTCGACTGGGAAGGAATCGCCGTCCGCGCCGGGCATCACTGCTCCCAGCCGCTGATGAACCGGCTCGGGGTCGCGGCGACGACACGCGCGAGCTTCTACCTCTATTCCCTGCCGAACGAGGTCGATCGGCTGATCGAGGGCTTGCACAAGGTCAAGACGAGCCTCGGGTGAGCGAGTTCGAGCAGCTCTACCGCGAGGTGATCCTCGACCACTACAAGAGCCCGCGAAACCAGGGTGTCCTCGATCCCGCGGACGCCGTCGCCGAGGGGCAGAATCCACTGTGCGGCGACGAAGTCACCGTCTCCGTGCGCTTCGGCGCCGGCGACGTGATCGAGGAGGTCGGGTTCGAGGGGCGAGGGTGTGCGATCAGCCAGGCTGCGACGTCGATGCTCACCGACCTTGTCAAGGGGAGAACCGCGCAGGAGATCGCGGTGATGCCGAAAGACGAGCTGCTCGAGGAGATCGGCATTCCGCTGACGCCTGTACGGCTGAAGTGCGCGCTGCTCGGCCTCGGCGTACTCAAGGTTGCGCTCCACAGAGCGAAGGGCACGCCCTTACCCGAGGAATGGGGCGCGTCATCGGGCGAGATTCGCGTCTCGTAGCAGGTATGAGCGAGGTCGAGATCTGTCCGCTCGCGGAGCTCCCGCCGGGAACGCACCGTGTCGTCGCCGCCGGCCCCGAGGGGATCGGTGTCTACAACTGCGACGGCGCGCTCTTCGCGATCGAGGATCGCTGCACACACGACGACGGGAAGCTCTGCGAGGGCGAATGGGAGCCGGAGGGCTGTGAGGTGATCTGTCCGCGTCACGGCGCCCGGTTCGACGTTCGGACGGGTCAGGCGCTGACCCTGCCGGCGTACATCCCCGTCAACACGTACCCGGTACGGGTTCGCGACGACGGCATGATTCTCGTCGAGGTGGGGTGACGGTGCTCGACGACCGAGTGCTCGAGGTGCTCGCGCGGTTGGAGGCAGAGGACATGCACGAGCGCGCGGCCGGCGTCGCGCCTGAGCAGCGCTCGCTCGCCTGTGGGCCCGACGCGGGGCGGTTGCTCTTCGCGCTCGTGTCTGCGGCACAGGACGCGCGCGTGCTCGAGATCGGCGCATCGCGCGGCTATTCGACGATCTGGCTCGCTGCGGCCGCGCGCCTCGGCGGCGGTAGCGTCGTCTCGCTCGAGCAGGATCGGGCCAAAGTCGCTGCCTGGCACCTGAACCTCCGCGACGCCGGTCTCGACGACAACGCCGTGCTGGTCGAAGGGGACGCGCTCGGAACGCTCTCCCGCCTCGAGGAGCGGTTCTCGATCGCCTTTCTCGACGCCTGGAAGCCGGACTACGAGCTCTATTTCACGGCCGTGCGGTCGCTCGTCGAGCCGGGCGCTGTCGTCGTGGCCGACAACGTGACCTCGCACGAGTCTCTCGCGACCTACTCCGCGCGCCGCCAAGCCGACCCGACGCTCGCTTCACTGACGGTGCCCGTGGGGAACGGCCTCGAGGTCACGGTGGTGCTCGAGCCGTAGGGGCCGAATCCGTCCGGCCCGCTCGGCACGGCCCCAATACCACTCCGTCGACCAACGCGCGGAGCCCGAACGCTGGGACACGACACACGCCGTTTGTGCGCCGGCCGTCGCCGCTGCTAGGTTGAGGTCTGACGCGGAAAGGAGGTGGTCCGGTAGTGAGCGATTGGAGTAGTACCGGCAGCGGAGGTACCAGCGGGTAGAGGCGTGCCCCCGGGACCACCGGGAACCGCCTAGCCAGCGTGGGGGGCTCGCATCCGCGCCGCCGATCTCGATCGGCTGGAAGCGTCTCTACCAATCCACCGCTGGTCACCGCACTTCGGGGGTGGTCCAGCAGCCCCGCAAGGGTTTGGGGACGGAGGGAAAAACGTTTTTCCCCCTTCGGCCCCC
>JBPCLB010000037.1:0-3482 GCA_051003695.1 Gaiella sp.
TGAGCCCGAGCTGGAAGTGAGCTTCGACGGTCTCGTCGAACTTCGCGCCTTCGAGACTCGCCAGCAACGCGATCGCCTCGGCGGGCGCATAGAGCCGCTCTCGGTCGATCGCTGCGCGCGCGGCTGCATACCGCTTCCCGCGTCCGCTCACGGCTCCACCTCCACGCCCACGTTCCCCGCAGATCTCGGATCTGCAGATCCGAGCTCGCGAGAACCCCTGAAGCGGCCCCCACCGCGGCCGGCGGCGGTCATCCCTCGACCTCCACGCACATGGACCGCGCGGTGCCGGCGATCACGAGCATCGCGGCCTCGACGTCGTTCGCGTTGAGGTCGGGCATCTTGGTCTCCGCGATCGAGCGAACCTGGGCCTGCGTCAGCGTGCCGACCTTGAGCCGGTTCGGCTCGGCCGAGCCCGACTCGATCGAGAGCGCTTCCTTGATCAGGACTGCGGCCGGCGGTGTCTTCGTGATGAAGGTGAAGGAGCGATCCTCGTACACCGTGATCTCGACCGGTGTGATCCGCCCGTTCTCCTGAGCCGTCTGCGCGTTGAACGCCTTCGTGAACTCGACGATGTTGACGCCGTGCTGCCCGAGTGCCGGGCCTACCGGGGGTGCAGGATTCGCCTGTCCGCCCGGGATTTGGAGCTTGATGAGGGTGAGAACTTTCTTTGCCATGTGCGTGAGTCCATGCGGGGCGCCTAGCCCCTCCTCCCGTCTTGTCTCGTTTGCACGACGCGCGGCGTCGTGTTATGCGATTTTCTTGACCTGGTCGAAGGCGAGCTCGACCGGAACCTGCCGCTCGAAGATGTCCACCAGCACTTTCAGCTTCTGTGCGTCGGCGTTGACGTCGACGATCTCGCCGTCGAAATCCGAGAGCGGCCCCGAGGTGACCTTGACGGACTCACCGAGCGAGAACTCGACCTGTGCCTTCGGCGCCGGCCCACCGGCCGCGGCCCCTGCGAAGAGGATCCGGTCGACTTCGGGCTGGGTCAGCGGCGAGGGCTTCGCACCTGCGCCGACGAACGCCGTCACCCCCGGTGTGCCCTTGACCACCGTCCACGCCTCGTCGCTCAAGTCCATGTTCACGAGCACGTACCCCGGCAGCACGCGCTTCTCGATCTGCACCTTCTGACCTTCTTTCGTCTCGATCACCTGCTCGGTGGGGACGACGACCCGCCGAAACCGGTTCTGCTGGTTCATCGAGATGATGCGATGCTCGAGATTGGCCTTGACCTTGTTCTCGTGCCCGGAGTAGGTGTTGATCACGTACCAGCGAAACATCGGAGCCTCCTACTGCCCGAGCAGGACGTCGCGAACGAACGGACGGAAGATCTGATCGGCGCCCCAGAGGTACGCCCCCACGATCGCGCAGGCGATGATCACGACGATCGTCCCCTGGATCACCTGGCCGCGGTTGGGCCACTCGACCTTGCGCAGCTCGCCGACGGACTCGCGGACGAAACCGCCGCGCCGCGGTGCCTCGACCTGCCCCGCGACCGGTGCGCTACCCGCGCCGACCGGCTGCGGCAGACCCGCGCCGGGGCTACCGGCTCGACCGACGCCACGAGTCGGCGCGGCGCCACCCTGATCGGCAGCGCGCCGCGCGTCACGGCGTTGCCTGCGCGTCTCTCCGGCCATCAGCGCGTCTCCCGATGCAGCGTGTGGACGCCGCACCAGCGGCAGTAGCGCCGGAACTCGACCCGGTCGGGCGTATTGCGCTTCGACTTCTGCGTCTGGTAGTTGCGGCGCTTGCACTCCGTGCAAGCAAGTGTGATCGCGACTCGAACTCCGGTGGCCATCTCGTCTCGTTCTGGTGGGGATGAAAGGGATGCGAAAGGTAGCGGCGGCAGGACTCGAACCTGCGACACGCGGATTATGATTCCGCTGCTCTAACCAGCTGAGCTACGCCGCCGCGCGGGGCGGAAGCATAGCAAGCTTCTTTTGCGCATCTGGGCGCATAGAAGCTCAGGGGAGAGCGCGTGGGGTCTGTCCCTCCGGGACTGACCCCGGTCTCCCGGCGATTCGCTGTCTCCGACCAATCGTGTCGTCGGCGGAACGGGTTTGCTCACAGTCACGGGCAGCGCGGACGATCGAGAGCGCCGCTCGTCGGAAGACGCTCGGGCCGTACTGATCGTTGAACTCGACCGCCCCGTTCAGCTCGAGGATCGACCAGCCGCCCCTGCCATCGGGGAGGAGATCGACACCCACGAGGCTGGCGCCGATCGCGGTCGCAGCCGCGCGCCCGAGCGCGCATGCCGTCGCCGGTGGAGTCATCGAGACCCGGGTCGCGCCGAGCGCGACGTTCGTGCGCCACTCACCGGCCGCCGCAACCCGACGGATCGCGCCCACCACCTCTCCGTCGGCGACGATCAGGCGAAGATCGTGGCCGACGGGTGGCACGAGCTCCTGCACGAGCGCGCCGTGGACGCGATACCAGGGCTCCTCCGCGATCCGACGCAGCTCGATGGCGAACTCCTCCGCGTCGTCGACGCGCAGGACCGCGCGTCCCCAACTGCCGTAGCGAGGCTTGACGATCACGGGTGGAGCGAGCGGCAGCTCCGGCTCGACCCCGCGCACGACGTGTGTCCGTGGGTGCGGCAGGCCGGCCCTCCGCAGGACGCGGGCGGTGACGAGCTTGTCGTGAGCTGCGAGGAGCACGCCTGGGCCGTTGAGCACGCGAACGCCACGTGCGCCGAGGACCCCGAGTGCCCAGAGCCCCTCCTCGACACCGTCCAGCGACGCGCGGACGTCGAGTCGGCCGAGCGCCACGTCTCCGGGTCGGAGGAGCGCGGCCGCCTCCTCGGGGCTGGTCGTCACGAGCTCGGCCCACTCGAGCTCGACCGCCGCGAGGCCGACGGTCGTTGCGGTGGGCTCGCGTGCGACGAGTGCGATTCGGATCGTCTTCACGGCGATCGTCACTCAACCGTCCGCATCTCGCGCGCGCAAGTCCGTTCACCAGGTCGTCACCGGGTGGGTATCAGATCGTCGCACGGTGAGCTCGGCCGGCGCCGGCGGGCGTCCGGCCCGCCGCGGCCTCGTCGAGGACGAGCACCGTGCGATTCCCCTCGCCACGCCGGAGCCGCTCGAAGGCCTCGTTCACGCCGTCCAGAGCGACGACGTGCGACACGACGCCTGCGAGGTCGAGCTCACCGCGGGCCGCGAGCTCGGCGAGGGTCGGCAGATCGGCCGCGGGGTCGCCCGAGCCGTAGTACGTCCCCCGAATGCCCTTGTCGGAGAGAAACTCGATCGCCGGCAGGGATACCTCGACGCCCTTGCGCGCCAAGCCGACGACGATCGCGGTCGCGCCGGGACGGATCGCCTTCCACGCGAGCAGCATCGTCTCCGCCAGCCCGACGACCTCGAACGCATGGTCGGCGCCGCCGTCTGTGAGTGCCCGCAGCCGCCGCACGCGTTGTTCCTCGGAGGCGTCCACCGTGTCGGTCGCGTCCCGGCTCCCCGCGAGCTTGAGCTTCGCCGGGTTGT
>JBPCLB010000038.1:0-3987 GCA_051003695.1 Gaiella sp.
AGACGCTGCACGAGCTGGCGCTCGATGTGCACGACCTTGTTGAGCTTCTCGACCATGTGCACCGGGATCCGGATCGTGCGCGCTTTGTCCGCGATCGCACGCGTGACAGCCTGGCGGATCCACCATGTGGCGTAGGTCGAGAACTTGAAGCCCTTGCGGTAGTCGAACTTCTCGACGGCGCGGATCAGGCCGAGCGACCCTTCCTGGATCAGGTCGAGGAACGTGAGCCCACGCCCGAGATATCCTTTCGCGATCGAGACGACGAGGCGCAGGTTCGCCTCGATCATGTGCTGTTTCGCCAGCATGTCGCCGCGCTCGATGCGCTTCGCCAGGGCGACCTCTTGGTCGGCCGTCAACAACGACACCTTGCCGATCTCACGGAGGTAGAGCCTGAGCGAGTCGAGCGACGGCTCGACGGTGAGGTCGAGCTTTGGGGTCGCCTTCGGCTCTTCTTCGGGTGGAACGAGCGGCTGCTCGTGCGGGAGTGCCTTGTGCTGCTCGCCTTCGACCAACTCGATCGAGTGGTCGACGAGGTACGTCGTGAAGTCCTCGAGCTGCTCTTTGGTGAGCTCGACGTCCTCGAGCGATTTGACGATCTCGTCGTATGTGAGAAACCCCTTTTCCTGACCGTGCTCGACGAGGCGCTGAAGCTCCTCGACCTCCGGAAGCGCGATATCGACGGAGAGCATGACCCTCTTTCCCCTCAACGGTTGGACGGACGGATCGCTTGCGGACTCGAGCCGGGCCTCTCCACCCGGCACCCTGCCATCAGGCGCCGCATCGTATAGGTGGGCTTGGGATTTGCAAAGGGGCAAACGAACGATTCTCGATTATCGGGCTCGAGCTGACGCGAATCCCTCCGACAAGCTCGGCTCGATTCGACCTCACCTCGGTTCGTCCAGCTCCCCGGGCTCGACGCCGAGCCACGCGAGACTTCGAGGCGCAGCCGAAGCGCGAATGCGGAAACCACCCGGAGTCGACATCGACGCAGCGAACGCGCAAACGGGGTGCCCGAAGGGCGCTGCACGCCCCGTGAGGGCACGAACCGTAGGGAGCACGAAGGGAGGGAACCTGCTCGAGGCGAGCAATCCTCAGCGAGCCGGATAGTGCAGGACGAGCGAATCTGCCGATCAGCACGAAGGCGCTCAGCGCGGTAGCACTAGGCTGACACCGTGCCGGAGTTGCCCGAGGTCGAGGCCTGGGTACGGGAGCTCGACCCGCTGGTCGCCCGCGCCCCGATCATGCGGGCGACCCCGGGTCACATCGCAACGCTCAAGACCTTCGACCCTCCGCTCACCGCGCTGGCCGGCCGGTCGCTCTCGGGCGCGACGCGACGGGGCAAGAACCTGCTCTTCCCGACCGCAGACGGCGAGCTCGTGCTCCGCGTTCACCTGATGAGCGCCGGTCGTCTCAGGCAGCTCGACGCGGGGAAGAAAGGCCCGACGAAACCGATGTTCTCCGTCGAGTTCGACGACGGCGCGAGGCTCCTCCTGACAGAGGCGGGCTCGAAGAAACGAGCGGGTGTGTGGCTCGTGACACCGGCGCAGCTCGACGCCGATCTCTCGCATCTCGGGCCCGACGCGCTCGAGCTCGACACCGACGCGCTGGCGGCGATCCTGGGTGCGGGGCGACGCCAACTCCATCCCCTGCTCCGCGACCAACGCGCGCTCGCCGGCATCGGACGCGCGCACGCGAACGAGATTCTCTGGACGGCTCGGATGTCGCCGTTCCGTCTCTCGACCGACGTGGACGACGACGGGATCGAGCGCCTGGGCGAGGCGATCAGGAGCGACCTGGCGCGGGCGCTGGAGCTGCGGCTCGCAGGCAAGGGCGATGCCGAGGTCTACCGCGTGCACGGCCGGTTCGGGGAGGATTGCCCGCGGTGCGGGGACACGCTGCGACGCGTCGATTTCGAGGAGCACACGATCACGTACTGCCCCAACTGCCAGACGGGCGGTCGCGAGCTCAAGGATCGCCGGCTCTCACGCCTGCTTCGGTGAGTCCCAGTCCGTCGTCGTTGCGGAGGAACGGCGCTGCTAGCGTGGCTCGCGATGAGCGAGTTCCCCGTTGTCGGCGACATGCAGGCGTCGGCGCCTCCGGTCGAGCTCGCGCTCTCGCGCGCGGGGGTGACGGGTGTGCAGAAAGCGATCCGGATCCGGCGTGGCGAGGCGGAGATGGTGATGGCGGCCGAGATCGACTGCACGGTCGATCTCGACCGCGCGCAGAAGGGCGTGCACATGTCGCGCTTTCCCGAGCTCTTCGACGAGGCGATCGAGCATGCCGTGCTCGGTCGGGGCCTCCAGGTCGAGATGCTCGCCGAGACGATCGTGCGGCACATCGTCGAACGCCAGAGAGCGCTTCGCGCCGAGGTGAGGATCACAGCTCGCTGGCCGATGCGACGAGAGACACCCGTCACGCGTCTCCCCACGCAGGAGATGGTCTCCTTGCTAGGGATTGCGGCGGCGACCGCAGACGGCGCCCGGCGGGTCGTCGGGGTCGAGGCAACGGGAATCAACGCATGCCCCTGCGCGCAGGGGCTCGTTCGTGGACGGGCTGCGGAGCGGCTCGTCGAGGCGGGCTTCGGCGACGATGTGGACCGTATCCTCGAGCTTGTTCCGCTCGCGACTCACAACCAGCGAGGCCGGGGGACACTGCTCGTCGGCACGCGGCAGGACCTCGACGCGGAGGATCTGGTCGGCGTCGTGGAGCGCTCGATGAGCGCTCCCGTGTTCGAGCTGCTGAAGCGGCCGGACGAGCTGTTCGTCGTCGAGCACGCTCACCTCCAGCCCCGCTTCGTGGAGGATTCCGTGCGCCTCTCGCTCAAGGGCCTGCTCGACGCATACACCGAGCTCGACAACGACGATTTCGTTCTCGCACGCCAGCTCAACCTCGAGACGATTCACGACCACGACGTCGTTGCCGAGCGCTGGGGGACGGTGGGCGAGCTCCGAGCGGAGCTCGCCGGCGGCGAGGGAGGAGCGCAGACGACGCTTGCCGACTGGCTCGATCGGTAGCGCGGGATCCGACCCAGCGGCGCGTGAGAGTGCATCGGCGCGTGTGGCTCCACGAAGCTGCGCGATGCAGCGGCAACTGGCGGTTACGAATCCCCCCCTGCGCTGGCGAGACTGAGACCCGCCGGTGCGACTACCACCCGCTTCATGCTCGCGCAGCGCGGGAGAACCGTGGCTCGGTGCCCGACAGCAGTCGGCTGATGTTCTGACGGTGGAGGGCCGCCACACCAATGCCTGCGAGCGCGGCGAAACCGATGATCGGCCACGAGGCGCCGAACACAAGACAGAGGAGCGGTAGCGCCGCAGCAGTCGCGAGCGAAGCGAGGGACGCATAGCGGAAGAGCGCGAACACCAGGAGCCACACGGCGAGGCACGAGAGCGCAGCAAAGGGTGCGAGCGCAAGACTGACGCCGCCTGCCGTTGCGACCATCTTGCCACCTTTCGCGAATCCGAGCCACACCGGTCGCGCATGCCCCACCATCGCCGCCGCGCCGGCGAGCACCCCGACCCAATCGCCCGACAGCTCGAGCCCGAGGAGCGCGGGCGCAAAGCCCTTGGCGACGTCGAGGAGCGCGACCGGCAGCCCGAGCGAGCGACCGTAGACGCGCCAGACGTTGGACGCCCCCACGTTGCCACTGCCCTGCTTCCGAACGTCTTCCCCCCGCAGCAACCGAGGCACGACAAAGCCAAACGGCACCGATCCGAGCAGGTAGGCACCCGCGATCAGCAGCAAGGCGACGAGCACGCGGGCAGATTACGACACGGTGCACATGCCGTGGGGGTCACTCCCAGGGCTGACCCCGCTCTCTTGGCGAGCCGTTTGACCGTGGACTGACGTCGCCACGGCGGATCGCGAATCGTGGGTCGGACCCGCGGGTCTGACCCCACCGCCCTCCCGGCATGTCGGAAACCTGGCCGGCTCCGCCGGCCGGGAGGGGCTGCCGGCCTGTGGCGTCAGGCGCCGTGGCAGCGCTTG
>JBPCLB010000039.1:0-2899 GCA_051003695.1 Gaiella sp.
GAGCTCGTCACGATCTTTCGTCGCTATGGAGAAGGGCGCCATACAGGCCCGATCGCGCGCGCGCTCGGCCGGCGCCGTGCGGAGATGCCGTTTGCACGAACCGGCGAGCTCGTCGACACGATCAAGCTGGCGATTCCCACACCCGCGCGGTTCGGCGAAGGACATCCCGCGAAGCGCGTCTTCCAGGCTCTCCGCATCGCGGTCAACGACGAGCTAGCGGCGCTCGAGGCCGCGCTTCCGGCGGCGCTGACGATGCTTCGGCCCGGCGGTCGCCTCGCGGTGATCTCGTTCCACTCCCTCGAGGACCGGATCGTCAAGCGGTTCCTCAAGGAACGTGCACGAGGGTGCACATGTCCACCGGAGTTTCCGGTCTGCGTCTGCGGGAAGCGGCCCGAGGTGCGGATCCTCACCTCCAGACCTCTGCGGCCGGCCGCGGCAGAGACCGCCCGGAACCTGCGTGCCTCGTCTGCGCGGCTCCGGGTCGCGGTGAAGATCTGATGTCGACCGTCGCTCAGACCCCGGCTCTCCGGCCTCGCCGCCGCAGCACGGCCGCGGCGAGGCCGATGGCGGGAGGTGTCCTCTGGATCGTCCTGCTCGCAGGGTTGCTTGCCGGGGTCGTCGCAGTCAACGTCTTCGTCCTCCGGCTCAACATCCAGCTCGATCAGCTCGGTCGCGAGCGAGCAGAGCTGAGAGCCGAGATCGCCGGAACGCGCGCGCAGCTCTCGAGCGCATCCGCCGGCGCTCGGATCGAGTCCGAGGCGGCCACGAGACTCGGGCTGGCGCCGGCCGACCCCGAGCTGACGGACTACGTGCGCCTGGGCTCGAAGTGAGTCCGCGCCAGACGAACCGCAGGATCCGGGCACTCGTCCTCTGCTTCGGGGTCGTGTTCGCGGTCACGCTCGGGCGCGCCGTGTGGCTGCAAGCTGTCAACGGCCCGTCCTACGGAGCGATGGCCTCCTCTCAGCATCGCGCGACCATCGAGATTCCGGCCGGCCGGGGAACGATCTACGACCGCACCGGTGAGCCGCTTGCGATCGGCGAGCAGGCGACGACCGTCTACGCGGAGCCGCGCAACGTGATCGACGCGAAAAAGGTCGCGGTCGGCGTGGAACGGGCACTCGGGCTCGACGCCGATGTGGTCTACCCGGAGCTTCGCGATCGCACGAGCGCGTTCGTGTACGTCAAACGCAAGGCGGACCCGGTGCAGGCCGCGGCCCTCAGGAAGCTCGCGCTCCCCGGAATCGGGTTCTACTCCGAAGAGCGCCGCGTCTATCCGCAGGGCGCCGTCGCTGCCAACGTGCTCGGCTTCGCCGGCACGGACAACGAAGGGCTCGACGGTCTCGAGCGATCGCTCGACAAGACACTCGCCGGCCGGTCGGGGTACGAGGTCGTCGTCAAGGATCCCGCAGGCCGGGCGATCGACGTCGTCGCGTCGCGGGCCGAGCGGCCAGGGCGGAACGTCGTGCTCACGATCGATCACCAGATCCAGTCGCGGGTCGAGCAGATCCTCGGCAGCGCGGTCGCGACCTGGCGGGCACGTGCGGCGACGGCGATCGTGATGGATCCCCGCACCGGCGCGATCCTCGCAATGGCAAGCGCGCCCACCTTCGACGCGAATCGCTTCGCGACCGCGCCACCCGACGCACGCCGGAACCGAGCCGTGACCGACCTCTACGAGCCAGGCTCGACGTTCAAGATCGTCACGATTGCAGCAGCACTCGAGGACAACGTCGTCACGCCGCTCAGCTCGTTCTGGCTCGAGCCGACGATCCAGGTCGCCGACCGGGTGATCCGGGAGGCGCACACGCGGGGTGCCGAGCGCATGACCGTTCGCCAGATCGTCGCCAACTCGTCGAACATCGGCACGATCACCGTCGCACAGAAGCTCGGCGGGGGCGAGCTCGCCTCGTGGATCGACCGGTTCGGGTTCGGCTCTCCGACCGGCGTCGACTACCCGGGCGAGAGCCCCGGGATGGTGCTTCCGTACGGGGACTGGTCGGGCTCGACGATCGGGACGGTGCCGATCGGTCAGGGCATTGCCGTTACCCCGTTGCAAATGGTCTCCGCCTACGCGGCGATCGGGAACGCGGGCCGGATGCCGAGACCGCATCTCGTCGACCGGATCGGCGGAAAACGCGTGGATCACGGCTCCGGGCGCCGGGTGGTCTCGAAGCACACGGCCAACCGGATGATGTCGATGTTCCGCAACGTCGTCGTCGAGGGCACCGGCACCGAGGCCGCGATTCCCGGATACACCGTCGCGGGCAAGACGGGAACCGCGAACAAGGCGGAGAACGGCCGCTACGTCGCGAAGTACGTCGCCTCGTTCGTCGGCCTCGTGCCGGCCGAGAAGCCGCGGCTGGCGGTGCTCGTGATGGTCGACGAGCCGAAGGGCCAGATCTTCGGTGGTGTCGTCGCGGCGCCGATCTTTCGCGACATCTCGCGGTTCGCGCTCCAGTATCTCGAGGTACCACCGGATGCGCCCGAGACCAAAGGCGTCTCGGTTCTCGCTGCAATCTCGTAGTTATCTGCGAGCGTATGTGCCGCTGCCGCGGCACATACGCCGCAACACGCCGCAATGTATCCGCCCTCGGCGGCACACCACTGAAGCGGCTGGCTTCGCCGCCGGAGTGAAACAAACCTAGAATCAGGCGCGATGGAGCTGGACGCGCTGATCCGCGCGCTCGCACCGAGCGAGACGATCGGACGGCGACCGGTCGAGATTCGCGACCTCGCACACGACACGCGGCACGTGACCGAGGGAACGCTGTTCTTCTGCGTGCCGGGTGCGCGTACCGACGGCCACGACCTCGCGGGCGAGGCACGCTCCGCCGGCGCGGCCGCCCTCGTCGTGGAGCGCCCACTCGAGCTCGCGATGCCACAGCTCGTCGTGGAGTCG
>JBPCLB010000040.1:0-7323 GCA_051003695.1 Gaiella sp.
GGGTTTGGGGGGGGTGCATACAGGGTTCCCCCCCCCCGGCCGTAGTTGGGCGCGTGCCGATCCGGGGGGCGAGGAACCCCTCGTCCGAGGCATGTTCCTTCCCCCGATCGGGGCATACGATGAGGTCGTGACGAGACGTCTCCTGTGGGTCGTGGTGCTGCTCGCGGGCGCGTCGGCTGCCCTGGGTGCTCCGTGGGCCGCCGGCGGGACGGCGAGCTCGGTGGCAACCGTCTCCGCCGTCGGCTCGGGCACGCTCGAATGGAGCCGCGTCAGCGTCCGGGCGCGCCCGACCCTGGGTGCGGCGACGGTCGCGACGCTGACCCAGTTCCGCCCCGACTTCTATCCCCGTACGGTGCTGGCGCTCGAGCAGCGGCCACGCGCCGGCTCGCCGACGTGGTATCGCGTCAGCGTGCCGGGCAGGCCGAACGGGCGCACGGGCTGGATCCCCGCGGCGAGCGTCGACCTCCGGCCGGTCGATCGCTGGCTCGTGGTGTATCGCGAGTCGCGCCGCTTCGAGCTCCACGTCGGTGGCACCGTCGTCCGCCGTGGGCCGGTCGCGGTGGGTGCACGCGGGATGGAGACGCCGCTCGGTCTGTTCTACGTCCAGGCGGCCTTCAGGCCAAAGCGCTATCCGGTGCTCGGAGCGTTCGCGTTCGAGACGAGCGGATACTCGAAGCTGTCGGACTGGCCCGGGGGCGGTGTCGTCGGAGTCCACGGTACGAACACGCCGTGGCTGATCGGGCAGGCGGTCTCGCACGGCTGCGTCCGCCTGCGAAACGAGGACATCCTCTTTCTCCGTACGCTCGTCGGGCCGGGAGTCCCGGTCAAGATCGTCCGCGCGTAGGGCTGCGCGAGCTCAGAGCCGCTGCGCAACGAAGGCGAACGGCTGGATCGCGTCACTCGCGAGTGTGCGCTGCCGTTCTCCCACGGGACGGAGTTGACGCACGGAGTAGCCACGATCGAGGAAGGTGAACCCAGGGTTGAAGGCGCGCCACGAGCCGCCGGGTCCGGCGACGCGCACGCGCTCGAACTGGAACCCGAAGGTGTTGCAGGTCCTCGCGTTGCCGTTCCACGACTCGGCCGTCGCGATCGGCTTCCAGCGCTCGTGCGAACCCGGAAGCACGATCGGGTCGGTTGCGGGTCGACCGTCGAGCCAGACGCGCCAGACACCGGGACGACCCCTGATCTCGAGCACGGCGAGGTCGTGACTCTCACGGAGCTTGACGTCCTCGAGCACGGTCACGAACGTCGGCTCGCGACCCGACCGGGTGATCTCCACGTAGAGCATCGGCGGGGTGCCCGGAAGTGCGGCGATTCCGGTTTGGAGCCACATCGTCTCGCCGTTCGGGCCTTGGCCGGGACCGCCGACGCCGATCCAGCCGGCGACGTGGCCGGCCGCAACCGAGGGCGTGCGCAGTGCGGTGATGGTCGCGCCGATGCCCGCGGAGATCGAGTTGGCCTGGTGTCCCGCATAGGCGTAGCCGCTGGAGCCGTAGGCCCCCGCCCCGCACGCGGAGGTCTCGGCGACGCTCGGTGAGGCCGACGCGAGCGCGCCGACCGACGTCGCGAACACCGCGAGTACGAGCGCCCAACTCCGCCGCAAGCTCATAGCGGACGGATCGGCGGCCGTCCCCCCGGCGGCGATCCCTCGTGCTAGCGATCGAGGCTACGAGCTCGACTCGACGACGCGGACGAGACCGTCGTGTGCGAGCTCGATCCCGTCGGGCACCGGCAGCTCCGCGGGTCGGTGGGTGAGTAGCAGAGAGCGCGCGCCCGAGCGGGAGTATGCGTCGAGCGCCTCCTCGGCGCTGAGATGTCCCCGCGGCTCGCCGTCGTCGACGCCGCGGTCGAGTGTCGCCTCGCAGACGAACACGTCTGCATCTCTGGCGAGCTCGGTCAACCGCTCGGACGGGCCCGTATCCCCCGAGTAGGCAATCGTTGCCGTCCCGTTCGTGACCCGGAAGCCGTAGGTCTCGAGTGTGTAGTGCGGTAACCGGATCGCGGTCACCATGAAGCCGGCCGCGGCGAACGGCGTCTCGGGCCTGTACTCGAAAAGCTCGAACGCCCGCTCGAACATGTCGGGAAAGCCGAGGTTGGAGCCGAGACGCTCGAGTAGTGCGCGCCCGCCCTCGTGCACCCAGAGCGCGGGGCGGATGTCGTCGTGGCCCGCCCGGTAGTAGCTGCCCCAGACCCAGGGGACGAGATCGCCCCAGTGATCGAGGTGAAAGTGGGTGATCGCGATCGCGTCCATTGCCGGCCATGCTTCCTGCTCGCGCAAGCGGGCGAGGACACCGGGCCCGCAGTCGAGCAGCAGCCGTCCACCGTCACCCTCGAGCAGATAGCCGGCATGCGCGCCGCCAGGGTTCGGCCAGGCGGGCGAGCACCCGATCACGGTGAGCTTCATCGTGCCCGGCGCTCGGCGTTTGGCCCGTCAGCTCGAGACACGCTCATATACTGGCGGCATGGAGCGGACAATACGCGTCGTGATCGCGAAGCCGGGTCTCGACGGCCACGACCGCGGGGCGAAGATCATCGCCCGGGCGTTGCGCGACGCAGGTATGGAGGTCGTCTACACCGGTCTGCATCAGACGCCGGAGCAGATCGTCGAGACTGCGGTGCAGGAGGACGCCGACGCCGTGGGGATCTCGATCCTGTCGGGTGCTCACATGACGCTCGTCCCACGGATCCTGGACGGGCTCAAGGCCAACGAGCTGGACGACGTGCTCGTGATCGTCGGCGGGACGATCCCCGCGGACGATGCCGACGAGCTCCGAGCGCGCGGGGTCGCAGCCGTCTTCACACCGGGTGCCCCGACCTCGGAGATCGTCGAGTTCCTCCGCGCTCGGATTCCCGCCACCGCTCGATCGTAGGGACGACGGCGTCGAGGCCGGCATCAGCCGGAGCAGCCGGGATTGGGCGCGATACAGCCAGGCGGTCGCTCGGCGCTCGGATCGTTGCGCTCCTCGGGCCGTGGTGGTGAGCCGGGGGGAACGGCCAACACGGTGGTCCCTCCTGGCCGCGTCGCGCGCGCGACCACGAGTGCGCCGGGCTCGCCGCGCAGCGCCTCCGCGGTCACCTTCGCGGGCGCGGTGAACACGGTCACCTGAGGCTCGAGCGAACGGCTTTGCAAGACTCGGCGCGTCGGGCTCTGGAGCGCCTTTGCGATCGAGGCGTCGACCGACGCGCCCATGCCGACGGCGAGCTCGAGCTCCCGCGGGACGATCGGCGTCCACCGGCCACCGGGCCACCACCGTACGGCCGAGGCCATCAGCGTCAGCCTCCCGCCTCCGGCGGCCAACGGCACGCCGCGAAGCCCGACGGTGAATTGCCCCCCGATCCGACCGGGGAAGAGCAACCGCACCGCGTCGCGGAGGTAGGGAAATGCGTTGACGTCGGCACCACCGTTCGGGTGCACCTCGAAGTGCAGGTGCGGGTTGCCGTCGGCGTCGCCCGAATCCCCGTTCAACGCGATCTGCTGGCCGGCGGTGACGTTTGCTCCGTCGGCCACCGAGTACGTGAGCTGGGCCACGCACCCGGCCAGGTTGTCGTTGCCGAGGGTGCGGTCGTTGTTCAGGTGGATATAGAGGTACGTCGTCCCGCTGCGGCCGTAGAGATAGAGCATGCACCCCGCTCGCGACGACGTCGTCCACCACTTGACGCGACCGTCCTCGGCAGCGAGCACCGGCGTCCGGCGCGGCGCCATCGTGTCGATTCCGGCGTGCGAGCCGTTCGCGCGGGAGTCGCCGTAGTTGTCGTCGATCGGGAAATCGCCGAGGAGAGGGAAGACGATCGGGGCGCCTCCGGGGGCGACGGCCGAGGTCGCCGATGCGGCGAGGCCGGCGGCCGCGATGAGGGCGAGGAGAGCTGACGCTCCTCGGGCTGTCGTCCGGTGGCGTTTCAGAGGGGTGGCTCCGGTGCGGCCGCGCGCGAGAGTGCGGGAGGGTAGCAGCTGCTTCGGCAGGAGACGATCCCGGGAAGATCCCTATTCTCGGGGTCGTGCCGCATTCTCGGAGTCGTACCGCCGCGGACGTCGAGGCACCAGCGCGCTGCCGCTTTCGTGCTCGATAGAGTCAGCCGCCATGAAGATCGCGGTGTGCGTGAAGCAGGTACCCGACGCGACGGCCTCCAAGCGGCTCGATCCCTCGACGTGGCGGCTCGATCGCTCGGGCGAGAGCGCGCTGAACGCGAGCGATGTCAACGCAGTCGAGGAAGCGCTCCGGCTGAAGGAATCGGCCGGCGGTGAGGTGGTCGTGATCTCGGTCGGCCCCGAGAAGGCGCTCGACTCGCTGCGGAAAGCGCTGGCGATGGGAGCAGATCGGGCGCTGCTCGTCACCGACGCCGCGGTCGCAGGCTCCGACCTCGTCGCGACGAGCTACGTGCTCGCGAAGGCGCTCGAGCGCGAGGAACCAGAGCTCGTGCTCTTCGGTCAGCAGTCGAGCGACGGTGACGGCGCCGTGCTGTGGGCAGCGGTCGCCGACCGGCTCAGGCGGCCGCTCGTCTCTCAGGTCGCCGAGCTGACGCTCGCCGACGGTGCGGTCCAGGGCAAGCGGCAGACCGAGTTCGGCTACGACGTCATCAGCGCGCCGCTCCCGGCGGTCGTGGCGGTGTCGGACGCGATCAACGAGCCGCGGTATCCGTCGCTCAAGGGGATCATGGGGGCGAAGTCGAAGCCGCAGGAGACCGTGTCGCTGGCAGACCTCGGGCTCGAGTCCGAACGCGTCGGCGAGTCCGGCTCTCGCACCGTCGTCCGCGCCGCCACTCCCCCGCCGCCGAAGAGTGGCCAGGTGAAGCTCGAGGACGACGGCAGCGTGGCCGAGAAGATCGTCGACTACCTCGCCGAGAAGAGGCTCATCTAGTGGCCATCACGCTGGTCTTCCTCGAGCATCACGACGACGAGCTGACGAAAGGGTCGCTCGGCGTGCTGACGAAGGCGGCGACGCTCGGCGGCGAGGTCGCCGGCGTGGTACTCGGGCACGACGTTGCCGGCGTGGCCGAGAAGGCCGGCAACTTCGGCGCGTCTGCCGTCTACGTCGTCGATCACGAGGCGCTCGCAGCGCCGCTCCCGCAACCGCGGGTCGACGCGCTCGCGGCGGTGCTCGCAGAGTCGGGGGCCGAGAACGTGCTGTTTGCGGCCTCGGTGCTCGCAGCCGATGTGGCCGCGGGCCTCTCGGCACGTCTCGAGGCAGGGCTCAACTGGGATCTCACCGAGCTTGCGCTCGAGGGTGACGAGCTCGTGGCGAAGCGGCCCGCGCTCGGGGATTCGGTCGTCGTCGACGTCGCCTGGACGAGCACTCCACGCCTCGCGCTCGTCCGTTCGGGCAGCTTCGATCCCGTCGCGTCGGGTGGCAGCGCTGAGATCCGCACGGTCGAGGCGTCATTCGAGGACTTCTCCACGCAGGCGCGGCTCGTCGATCATCTGCAAGAGGCGTCGAGCGGCCCGTCGATCGAGGATGCCGACGTGATCGTCGCGGGCGGCCGGGGGCTGGGGGCGCCCGAAGGCTTTGCGCTGTGCGAGGAGCTCGCGGCCGCGCTCGGCGGCGCGGTCGGGGCGACGCGAGCGGTCGTCGACGCCGGCTGGTACCCGTATGCGAGCCAGGTCGGGCAGACGGGCAAGAGCGTCTCGCCGAAGCTCTACATCGCGCTCGGCATCTCGGGCGCGATCCAGCACAAGGTCGGGATGCAGAGCTCCGGCACGATCGTCGCGATCAACAAGGATCCGAACGCGCCGATCTTCGATTTCGCCGACCTCGGCGTCGTCGGCGACCTCCAGCAGATCGCTCCGAAGCTGACCGAGCTGATCCGCGCCCGCACGTAGGGGTGGGGTGGGTTGTGGCGAGCTCGTACGCGTCGGGGAGGTGTCGTAGGGGCCGGACCTGTCCGGCCCTCACCCGCGGGTCGCCGATCAGCGCGAGCTGTGCGCCGCCCCTTCACCTGTCGGGAACCGCGTGAGCGTCCGACCTGCCGACTACCCGCCGCCGTTCGCGCCGGCCGAGGTGATCGCCGGGGTCACCGATCCGCCGGACGAGCGGATCGAGGTTGGCGTGCTCGTCGTCGGGGGAGGACCGGGCGGGCTCGCATTCGCGATCCGGTTCGGGCAGCTGCTCGAGGACGATCCGGAGACGCGCGAGCGTCTCGGCGAGGTGCCGATCGCGGTGCTGGAGAAGGGCAAGCAACCCGGCTCGCACCTTCTCTCCGGAGCCGTGATGAACCCGCGGGCGATCCGCAAGCTCTTCTCCGGCCGGGCGCGCATGGAGGACGTGCCCTCGTACGGGCAGGTACACGGCGAGGCGGTCTACCTGCTGACGAAGGGACATGCTCTCCGCATCCCACCGCCGCCGACGATGATGAACCACGGGAACTGGATCGTGTCCGTGTCGGAGCTCGGTCGCTGGATGGGCGAGCAGGCCGAGGCGGCCGGCGCGACGATCTTGCCCGAGACGACGGGCGAGAAACTGCTCGTCGAGCACGGGCGCGTCGCCGGCGTGCGCACCGGCGACAAGGGGCGCGGCCGCGAAGGAGAGGCGCTGGGGCGCTTCGAGCCCGGAGTCGACGTGACTGCGAAGCTGACCGTGCTGGCGGAGGGCACTGCGGGCCACCTGACCGGCGCCGCGCTCGATCACTTCGGCCTCGCGGGGATCAACCCGCAGATCTGGGCGCTCGGCGTGAAGGAGGTCTGGCGCGTCCCGAAACCCCTGCACAAGATCGTGCACACGCTCGGCTGGCCGCTGCGGAAGGCCGCGAAGTACGGCGAGTTCGGCGGCTCGTGGATCTACCCGATGGGCGACGATCACGTCTCGCTCGGCTTCGTCGTCGGGCTCGAGTACGCGGACGTCGAGCTCTCCGCCCACGATCTCCTGCAGGAGTTCAAGACGCACAAGCTCGTGCGTGGGATCCTCGAAGGAGGAGAACGCGTTGCCTGGGGTGCGAAGACGATCACCGAGGGCGGCTTGCTCTCGCTCCCCTCGCGGCTGAGCGCGCCCGGTCTGCTGCTCGTCGGCGAGAGCGCGGGCCTCGTCAACGTGCCTCGGTTGAAGGGCGGGCACTATGCGATCGAATCGGGGCGGCTCGCCGCCGAGGCCGCGTTTGCGACCCTCCAGCGCGGTGAGCTCCCGGGCCGAGTGGGCGCGCTCGCCACCTACGATGCCGCGCTCCGCGAGAGCTATGTCTGGAAGGAGCTCGGCGAGGTCCGCAACATGCGTCAGGTGTTCGACAAGGGCTTCTTCATGGGTGGCGGGGGGGGGGGGGGGGGGGAGGTGAAGAGGGGAAAGCTGCCGCCGAAAGACTCCGCCCATCACCCCAACACCAACCCCCCACCGCCCCCCA
>JBPCLB010000041.1:0-17364 GCA_051003695.1 Gaiella sp.
CGTCCTTGCCAGGCGTGCTTTCCGCGCGGCAGGATCCGCACCCTATTCCCAGGAAGGCGCGCTGACGATGTCGACGGGCTGGGCGGACGTGATCGAGCTTCACGCACGAACCCCGAGCTCGGCTCGACGCGTGGTGGGTCAGCTTCGCGCCTGCGAGGCGGCATCGCTCGCCTTCTGCAGGCTCCTCGAGCGGTGGAGCCGTGGAGATGCCGTGCCCGCCACCGCGGGGGCTCGCGCCGCAGCTCTGCGGCACGCAGCCGACAGGGTCGAGACCGCGCTCGCGGGGCTCGAGCTTCCGCTCTCGGCCTATCTCGTCGAGCTCGAGCCTGCGCCTGCAGAGGGCCGTTCGTGGTACGGCGGGCCGGGTCCGGGCGAGCTCGTCGAATGGCGACCCGTGCTCGACCGCGCGGGAGTGCGCGCGTGTCCGAATCGGGTTGCCGCCGTCTACCTCGAGCTCGCCGTTCTCGTGCGCGCGCTCCAAGGGCTCGACGACGCCGCGCGGATGCGGGCTGCGCCCGACCGCTCCTCGCTGTGGGCGGGTCTGTTCGACCTACGCGACACGCTCTTCGCCTCGACGGTCGACGATCTGCGTGCTCTGGCCGCCTGAGGGCGGCACGGGCCGATAGCTCTGGCCCTCAGTCGATAGCGTGCGTTCGGTCAAGGGGAGCTGAGGGAAGAACCACACGATTCCATGGCCAGCGAAAGGAGAGTTCGTGTCCGACTACGAGCAGGACGAGGAGCACGGCCCGGCAGACGGCGGTGCCGGAGGCACGGGAGGCGAGCAGGACGGAGGCGCCGACGGCGGTGCTGATGGTGGCGCGGACGGAGGTGCGCATGGTCCCGCAGACGGCGGGGCTGGCGGTCTTCCGGGAGAGCAGGACGGCGGCGCCGACGGCGGGGCCGACAGCGGCGCCGACGCGTAGCCGGCCAGACTCGATGCACGTCGAGCAGCTGCGCGAGCTGGGCCTGGTGCGTGAGCGCCGGGCCCTCGCGCGGTGCGTGGCGGATCCCGACGAGCTCGAGCGCGTGTGGGGCGTGCGGCACCTGCTCTCCTGCGCCGCATCGCTCCCGGGTTCCTTCGACGACCTGCTCGATCTCGACGCGGTCGACGAGCTGCTCTCGCGACGCGGGCTCCGCACTCCGTTCCTCCGGCTGGCAAAGGACGGGACGGTCGTCGATCCAGCGCGTTACACGCGCTCGGGAGGCGTAGGCGCCGAGATCGCGGATCAGATCGACGACGCGGCGGTCGCACGGCTCTTCGGCGAAGGCACGACGATCGTGCTTCAGGGCCTTCACCGGCTCTGGCCACCGCTCGTCGGCTTTGCCACCCAGCTCGGCGTGGAGCTCGGTCACCCGGTGCAGATCAATGCGTACGTCACGCCCCCGTCGTCGAAGGGCTTCGCCGCCCACTACGACGTCCACGATGTCTTCGTTCTCCAGCTTGCGGGAGACAAGCGGTGGATCGTGCACGAGCCCGTGTTCGAGGCGCCGCTCCGGTCGCAGCCGTGGACGCAGCGGCGCTCGCTCGTCGAACATGCTGCGGAGAAGCGCGAGCCGCTGGCGGACGTCGTGCTCCGGCCCGGCGATGCGCTGTACTTGCCACGGGGGTTCGTCCACGCTGCCGAAGCTCTCGGCGCCATCTCCGCTCACCTCACTGTGGGTATCCACGTGGTCACTCGCATGACGGTCGCGCAGGCTCTGCTGGAGCTCGCGCAGGAGGATCTCGAGTTGCGCCGCTCCCTGCCGCTCGGGCTCGACCTCGCGGATGCGGGATCGCTCGAGCACCACGTCGAGGAGACCGCTGCCGCGCTGGTCGAGTCTCTCGGCTCGGCCGACACGGAGGCGGTGGCGTGGAGCCTGCGCTCGCGTGTCTGGCCCTCGAGCCGTCCTGGGCCACTGCGACCACTCGTGCAGGCGAGCACCGTCGCCGCACCGGAGCTCCGGCTTCGTCTGCGGCCCGGGCTACGTGTGCTCCTCGAGCGTGAGCGACTGGTGGCGGACGGCCGTACCTTCGCCTTCGATGCCGATGCGATCGCGGTGCTTCGCGTGCTGCTGGACGGCGAGGAGCACGTGCTCGAATCCGTTCCGGGCGACCCAAACGTCGTGTTGCGCGTCGCGGAGACGATGCTCCGCGAGTGCGTCGTCGTTCCCCTGTGAATGCCCCGCTTCGTTGCGCGCCCGCGGCCGAGCTGCGCGGTGACCCGCTGCATGGCACAGCGGCTCCGGCCCAGAGATTCGTCCTCGTCGAGCAACCCGGAGCGTGGGGGCGCAACGCGCTGCACGAGTCGCGCCTCGGCGACGACGTCGTCCGCGGACTGCTCGCGACCTGCCGAGCTAGCGGCGGGCGCCTGCTGCTCATCCGCAGAGCACATCGCGAGCCCGATGCCGCCCGACGATTCGCGATCGTCGATGCCCGCTCGGGAAGCGAGCGAGTCTGGTGGGGCGCGTACGAGGACGAGCGTGAGCTCGCGGAGCTCGAGCTCGAGCGTCCTCCCGGCTCGCCGACGACGGAGCCCATTCTGCTCGTCTGCACACACGGCAGGCGGGATCCGTGCTGCGCTCGGCGTGGCTGGCCCGTCGTGCTGGCGCTGACCGACGCTTTCCCCGACTGGACGTGGCAGTGCTCGCACGTCGGGGGCGACCGGTTCGCAGCGAACTTCGTGCTCCTCCCGCACGGGCTCTATCACGGCCATGTCGCGCCCGACGAGGCGGTCGACGTGGTCCGCCGGTACCGCCGCGGGCTCGTTACCACAGATCGACTTCGCGGCCGCTCGTGCTACCCGCCGGCCGTGCAGTCTGCGCAGCATTTCGCGCGGCTCGACCTCGACGACCACCGGTTACGGAGTCTGGAGCCGATCTCGTGGACTGCACCCACGGGCGACCGCGTCAGGGTCCGACTCGCGCGCGAGGATCGTGAGCTGCGGGTGACCGTGCGCCGCGAGACGAGCGAGCCGATCCCGCGTCTGACCTGCGGTGCCGTATCCGCTGCGCGGGTCGACCATTACGTGCTGGAGGCGATCGAAGCGTTGTAGCCTCGAGGGGATGCGACCGAGGATCACCGTCGTCGGTTCCGTGAACCTCGATCTCGTCGCGAGGGTCGAGCGTCTGCCGCGACCGGGAGAGACGGTCGGAGGCGCACGATTCGCGCGGGTTCCCGGCGGCAAGGGCGCAAATCAGGCCGTCGCGTGCAGTCTCCTCGGTGCCGAGGTGACGATGGTCGCGGCCGTCGGTCGTGACCCGCTGGCCGACGAGGCCCTCGCCGGGCTCCACGCCGCCGGTGTGAGCCTCGAGCTCCAGCTCTCGGACGAATCGACGGGAGTTGCGCTGATCCAGGTCGACGCCTCCGGCGAGACGACGATCGCTGTCGCGCCGGGCGCCAACGGGACGCTGGGCAAGGTCGAGCTGCCCCCACACGATGCGGTGCTCTGTCAGCTCGAGGTACCGGACGAGGCGGTCGTCTCGGCGTGGGAGGCGTGCTCCGGGCTCTTCTGTCTCAACGCCGCTCCGGCCCGATCGATCGCCGTCGATCCCGACCTCGCCGTCGTCAACCGATTCGAGCTCGAGACTTTGCGGCATCGCGACGGCCTCGTCGCGCTCACGCTGGGCGCCGAGGGGGCTGTCCTGCTCGAGGACGGGCAGGAGATCGCGCGCGCCACTCCGCCGCCGGTCGAGGCGGTCGACGGAACAGCTGCCGGCGACGCGTTCACCGCGTGCCTGCTCGTCGCGCTCCTCGAAGGCCGCGGTCGGTCGGAGGCGCTCGAGAGAGCGTGCGCGGCGGGGGCGATCGCCGCCTCTCGTTTCGGCGCGCAACCGT
This sequence comes from Gaiella sp., assembly GCA_051003695.1. Taxonomy (GTDB): domain Bacteria; phylum Actinomycetota; class Thermoleophilia; order Gaiellales; family Gaiellaceae; genus Gaiella. The sequence continues at coordinate 3,815 of JBPCLB010000041.1, forward strand.
CGCTGCCAACCGCTCGGGAAGTAGACGCGATCCTCCGCGCCTAGAGGCGCTTGTGTTCAATCAACACAAGCTCCGAGGGCCGGACTCGGACGTGCGCGCCCGACTCCCGGTTCTTCGTGACTGCAGCCCGCGCGCGATACTCCTTCGGTGAGCGCGACTACGCCGACCCCGGTGATCATCGACTGCGACCCGGGTCACGACGACGCGATCGCGCTGCTCCTTGCGCTGGCGAGCCCCGAGCTCGAGTTGTTGGGCGTGACGACGACGTACGGCAACCAGACGCTTGCGAAGACGACCCAAAACGCGCTGCGCGTGCTCGAGCTCGCCGGACGTTCCGACGTCCCGGTCGCCTCGGGAGCCGAACGGCCGCTCGAGCGGGAGCTCGACGTGGCCTCACACGTTCACGGCGAGAGCGGGCTGGACGGGCCGACGCTGCCTCCCCCCAGCGGAGCACCGGTCACCGACGATGCGCTCGCTTTTCTCGCCGACCTGATCGGGAGATCGACGCGCTCGGTCACGTTGATCCCGGTCGGCCCCCTGACGAACGTCGCCCGTTACGTCGAGGCTCACGGCACCGACGGCATCGAGCGGATCGTCCTCATGGGCGGTGCGATCGCGGAGGGCAACATGACTCCTGCTGCGGAGTTCAACATCTGGGCGGACCCGGAGGCCGCACAGCGGGTGTTCCACGCGGGCGTCGACGTGACGATGGTGGGACTCGACGTGACGCACCTCGCGGTCACGCGACCCGAGCACGAAGCGCGCCTCCGCGCCGCCGGTCCGATCGGGCTCTTCGTGGTCGAGCTGATCGAGTACTTCAGCGTCTACCACCGGGAGATCTACGGCTGGGACGGAGCGCCGATCCACGACGCGGTCGCGGTCGCCGAGGTGATCCGACCGGGAATCGTGACGACGCGCGAGCGCAACGTCGAGATCGAGCTCGAGTCCGATCTCTGCCGCGGACGCACCGTGGTCGATCTGTGGCGTCGCACCGGGCGGTCGCCGAACGCCCGGGTCGGAGTCGATCTCGATGCCGCGGGGTTCTTCGAACTGCTCGTCAGCCGGATCGCAAGCCTGGGCTGACCGAGCGACCACCGGTCGCCGCGGGTGACGCAGGAGACGCAGGAGCGGTGCAGAAGCAGCAAGCCCATGGCGACACGGAAGAAGCGCGCCGCACCGGCGCGTCCTCGCAAGGCGCGTTCCCCGGCCCGGGTGAAGCGCAAGCGCACCAAGCAAGCCCGTTCGCATCACCATCCCGAGCTGTGGGGTCTCGGGATGGTCGCCGTCGCCCTCTTCCTCGCGACCGTGCTCTGGCTCGGCTGGGACGGTGGGCCTGCCGGTCTGCAGCTCGGCGACTGGCTCGACGCCTGGGTCGGCTCTGCCGCGCTCGTCCTACCCCTTGCGCTCGGAGGCGTCGGTGGCCTGATGCTCGTGCGCAGCGCGCTGGTCGACGTAACGCCGTTTCGCACCGGTCTCGGCCTCGGGTTGGGTGGCCTGATGGTTGCGCTCGGCGACGAGCACGGCGGCGCGCTGGGCTCGCTGGTCGGCGGAAGTCTCGCAGCGGTCGTGGGAACGACAGGGGCGGTGATCGTCGGTGTCGCGTGCATGCTCGCCGGGGGGTTGCTCGTCACCGGAGCGTCCGCAGGCGCGATTCTGCGCAGGTCGGGAACGGCCGTGCGCACAGCCTCGAGCGCCGCACGACGCACGCTCGACGGCATCGACTGGCGGCCGGACTCGGTGCCGGCCGAGACGCCGCCGGTCGAGCCCGCCCGTCCGCGACGGCGTCAGAAGCTCGTCGACGGGGTGGACGCGTTCCCCGACGTACTCGGACCATCGGCAGCAGCGGGTGAGCCGCCGCGTCTGCTCGTCGACCAATCGGAGGAGGCCGACACCGGCGAGCTGATCGAAGCCGGCTACGACACCCGGACGGCCGGAGCTGCCTACACGCTCCCGGATCGGACCGTGCTCAAGGCAAGCCCGCCCGTCCGCTCGGACAGCACGGACACGAGCGCCCGCACCGCGAAGCTCCTGGTCGAGACACTCGCGCACTTCGGAGTCGACGCGACGATCGTCGGTCAGATCGCCGGCCCACGGGTGGTTCGCTACGAGCTGCAGCTCGCGCCGGGAACGAAGGTCTCGAAGGTCGCCGCGCTCAAGGACGACCTTTCCTACGCGCTCGCCACGACCGAGATCCGGATCCTCGCGCCGATCCCCGGCAAGCAGGCGGTCGGCGTGGAGGTGCCCAACCTCTCACCGCGGCTCGTCACGCTCGGAGACATCTTCGACGACCTCCCAGGCCCGGCCAGCCCGCTCTCCGTCTGGCTCGGCAAGGACATCGCCGGCAACGCGGTGTGGACCGATCTCGCGCGGATGCCGCACCTGCTGATCGCCGGGACGACCGGATCGGGCAAGTCGGGCTGCATCAACACGCTCCTCACCTCGATCCTGCTGCGGGCGACGCCGGACGAAGTGCGGATGATCCTGATCGACCCGAAGCGGATCGAGCTCAACTACTACGAGTCGATTCCACACCTGTTGACACCTGTCGTCTCGAGCCCGAAGGAAGCCTCGGCGGTGCTGCAGAACGTCGTCGCGGAGATGGAGCGTCGCTACGAGCGTCTCTCGATCGTACGCGCACGGAACCTGCCGGAGGCGAACCGAGTCTTCAAGGCGCGGGGAGAAGATCCGCTCCCGTACCTGCTCGTCGTGATCGACGAGCTCGCCGATCTGATGATGATCTCGCCACAGGCCGTCGAGGACGCGATCATCCGGCTCGCGCAGAAATCTCGCGCGGTCGGGATCCACCTCGTGCTCGCGACCCAGCGCCCGTCGGTGGACGTGATCACCGGAATGATCAAGGCGAACGTCCCGAGCCGGATCGCGTTCGCGGTCTCGAGCCAGACCGACTCGCGCGTGATCCTCGACACGGCGGGCGCCGAGAGCCTGCTCGGTCAGGGAGACATGCTCTTCAAGCCGCTCGGCACCTCACGCCTCCAGCGTGTGCAGGGGGCCTACGTCGCAGAGGAGGAGGTCGCCCTGATCGTCGAGCAATGCCGGGCGCAGCGAGGCCAGCAGCTCGACGAGACGCTGCTCGAGCTCCCAGATGCTCCTCCTGCGGAGGCCGACGGTGACGAGCTCGACTTCGACCCGGACGAGGATCCGCTGCTCGACAAGGCGATCGAGATCGTCGTCCAGACCCAGACGGCGTCCGTCTCGCTGATCCAGCGGCGCCTGCGCGTCGGTTACACCCGGGCCGGCCGGCTGATCGACATGCTCGAGCGGCGCGGGATCATCTCCGGGTACGAGGGCTCGAAGCCGCGTCGCGTGCTCGTCGAGGAGCACCAGCTTGCATCGGTGATCGGGCCGTCGTAGGGGCCGGATCTGTCCGGCCCTCCTGCAGAAGCCGCGCTGCGTCTGCTTACGATTACGTGAACAGCTTCCGCCGATGTTTCCCGCGTGGTGAGTTGGGCGATTATCCAGCCCATGATCAACACGAAACTCACACGATATCTGGCCCTGCTCCTCTCGGGTCTCGTCCTGCTCCTCGGCGCCGTCGGATGCGGCGGCGACGATGCCGGCTCAGGTGGGGGCGGCGGCGATTCGACGACCGAAGAGTCGACCACCACCGAGGGCTAAGGAGATGCGGCTCGGCCGGACGGCGGACGCGTCGCCGGGTTATCGCGCAGCGCCAGCCGCCCTCGTCCTGCCGGCGCTCCGCGTCATGCTCGGGGTGCTCTTCCTCAGCGTCTGGGTCAGCAACCTGAGAAAGAACCTCTACGATCCTGGGCCGTACGCGGCGCTGATCAACGGCTACGCGGACGAGGGCGACGCGCCCGGGTTCTGGAAAGAGCTGATGCGCTTCGTCGGCGACAACGCCGAGCTCTTCTCGAAGCTCCAACTCGTCACGGAGCTCGCGTTTGGGATACTCCTCGTCTTGGCTCTCTTCACGCGCGTCGTCGGTCTGCTCGCAGGCGTTTACCTGACCACGCTGTGGATCAGCGAGATCGGGGTGCCGAACGAGTGGACCTGGTCGCTCGTGTTCCCTGCCCTCATCGCTTTCGCCGTCGCGTTGCTACCCGAGGCTGACCGGTTCGGTTTGGGACGCGCAGGGGCGCAGCGCGTTGGGACAGGCCGTGCCTGACTGAGAGCATGTGGGGGTCGTGCTGACCGTGCGCAGTCTTACGAGTCGGTTACATCCCTTGCCCGGCCCGAGCGGTACTGGTACCCAGAGGGAGCCATGAGTCGACTTCGCCTGCTCGAGCGCAACGAGGCGCCGCTCCACGCGCGCACGCTCTACGCCGACGACGGCTCTGCCTCGCCGCTCAAGCGCTCGCTCGCGAACGCGCCCGACCTGCTCGAGACGCTGATGCCGTTCCTCGGCCAGATCTTCGACGAGGGCGCGGTCGACCTGGCGACGAAAGAGCTCGTCGTCGTCCGCGTCTCACGGCTCAACGCGTGCCGCTACTGCCTCGCCTCACATCGGCCGACCGCGCTCGACGTGGGAGTGCCCGAGGAGCAGGTCGCTGCTGTGTGCGACGAGCGTCCGCTGGCCGAGCTGCCCGAGCGGGAGCGGACGATCGTGGAATGGGTCGACGCCTATGTGCTCGATCCGGGTGGGATCTCCGACGAGCTCGTCGCTTCGGTACTCGACCAGCTCCGCGACGACCAGCTCGTCGAGCTCGCTGTGCTGATCGGGGCGACCGAGCTCCTCAACCGCTACTGCACCGCCTTCGAGATCCCGGTGGCGACCTGATGGAGCCCCCTCTCGCACAGGCAGTCTCGGAGGGTCGCTGCGGCGACCGTCTCTGGCTCTATGCCACGTATCACTGCAACCTCGCCTGCGTCTACTGCCTGACCGAGTCCCGACCGGGCATCGCGAATCGGAGGACGCTCTCGCACGCGACCATGGTCGCCCTCGCCGAGGAAGCCCGGGAGCTCGGCTTTACCGGGCTCGGGGTGACCGGTGGAGAGATTTTCATGCTCCCCGATTTCCCCGAGACGCTCGCCGAGCTGGGTCGCGTGCTGCCGACCGTCGCGCTCACGAACGGAACGCTCGTCACCGACCGCGTTCTCGACAGGTTGAGCGTGCTCGCCGAGCTCGACGTCGCTTTGCAGATCTCGCTCGACTCGCCGGATCCCGCTCGCAACGACGAGTGGCGCGGACCCGAGAACTTCGCGAAGGTCACCGAGGCGATTCCGCTGCTCGTCGAGCGTGGGCTGCGAGTGCGGATTGCGACAACCGTCGACGATCAGGACGACGACGAGCTCGAGCGGCTCTGCACGCTGCATCGCTCATGGGGGATCGGGGACGACGACCACCTCGTCCGCTCGATCGTGCGCCGCGGCCGGGCGGAGCTGGAGGGGTTGGGCATCGAGCCCGGACCGACCGACATCCTGCCCGAGCTGACGATCACCTCGGAGGGCGCGTTCCTGCACCCGTTCGCGCCGACCGTCCGTCACGGCGTCACCGACCTCGATCTGCTCGTCTCGCGGCAGGTGCGGCCGCTCGACGCGGCACTCGGCAGGTTTCTACGGGTCGTCGCCGACCAGCCCGCAGGAACCGATGTCGTGCGCAACATCAGGTGAGCGTGAGCCTTGCCCCGCGGTCGCGGGGCCTGGACATCGCAGCAGTCGGGCGCGCCAGCGCAGCAGCGACGCTCGGCCTACTCGTCGTCGCGGTCGAGCTCTCCGTGCGATCGGAGCCCGACCTCCGCCAACAGGTGCTCGCGCAACTGCTCGCGTTCGCGCTCTTCCTCCCGGCCGCCTGGCTCTGCTGGCGCGGGCTCGGGATCGGGCGGGCCGGGCTCGGACTCGTGCTCGTCGTCGGTGTCTTGCTTCACGCCGCGGCGTTCGACCCGGGCACCCCGCCGCCGCTCACGACCGACACGTACCGCTACGCCTGGGACGCCCGCGTACAGGCAGTCGGCGTCAACCCGTACCGGTACGTACCCAACGCTCCCGAGCTGGAGCAGTTCCGCGACGCAGCGATCTGGGAAGGCGTCAACCGCAAGGACTGGGCGACCGTCTACCCGCCAGGCGCAGAGGCCGGGTTCCTCGCAGCTCGCGGGCTCTTCGGTACGGGGCTCCGAGCGACCACGTGGCTCTTCCTGCTCGCCGAAGCGCTGGCGATTGGCCTGCTCGTTCTCGCGCTCTCCCGCATGCACGTTCCGTTGGAGCGTGTCGCCCTCCTCGCCTGGCACCCGCTGGCGGTGAGCGAGATCGCCGGCAACGGGCATTCGGATGCGCTTGCGCTGCTCGCGTGCTCGGCGCTGCTCGCCGCGTGGGCCTGTGGACGGCGCGGACTCGCGGGAGCAGCGGTGGGAGCCGGCGCGCTCTTCAAGCTCGGCCCTGTGTTGCTCGTGCCTGCGCTTCTGCGCGGCGGCAGGCGCCGGTTCGTCGCGCTCGCCGTCGCGGTCTTTGCCGCGGGCTACCTCACGTACGCCTCGGTCGGGACGAAGGTCGTCGGCAGCCTTTTCCGCTACCTCGACGAGGAGGATCTCGGCTCCCTCGGGTGGTGGACGCTGCAGCCGTACGTCGGGCGGGAAACCGCGCGCGAGTTGCTCCTCGTCGTCTTCCTGGCCGTCGTCGCGGTCGTCGCGCTGCGCGACCACGACACCGTCGACCAGGTCGCACGCTCGGGGCTGCTGGTGCTCGGCGGCGCGCTCCTCGCCTCCGCCTTCCTCCAGCCCTGGTACGCGCTCTGGCTGTTGCCGTTTCTCGTCGTCACGGCCGGGCCTGCGTGGCTCTGGCTGACCGGGACGTTGCCCCTGCTCTACGTCTTCGGGATCGACGGGAACCTGCCGTGGTGGGTACGGACGGGGATCTACGGTCCCTTCTTCGGACTTGTCCTGCTCCGGGTCACGCGGCCGGCCGCGGGCTCGAGCACGCGTCTAGCGCCGCTGCCGGCGGAGGCGACGATCGGTGTCGTGATCCCTGCGCTGGACGAGGCGGAAGCGCTTCCCGGCGTGCTGCGCGAGCTTCCGCCTGACGTCGTGCACGAGGTCGTGGTCGTGGACGGCGGCTCGACCGACGGAACGCCGGAGCTCGCTCGTGCGGCGGGCGCGCGTGTCGTGATCGAGCCGCGGCCCGGGTACGGCCGGGCGTGTGCCGCCGGCGCATGGGCACTCGAAACCGATGTCGTCGTCTGGCTCGACGGCGACGGCAGCGACGACCCTGCCTCTCTCGCCGCCCTGCTCGAGCCGGTGCTCGACGGTCGCGCGGCGCTCTCCCTCGGCGTCAGGGCCGAGCTCGAAAGCGGCGCGCAGCACTGGCATCAGCGGCTCGGCAACCGGCTCGTCTCGCTGCTCGTGCACGTGACGACCGGGGTGGCGGTGCGCGACCTCCCGCCGATGCGCGCGCTCCGGCGCGATGCGCTTGCGGAGCTCGGGCTGCGCGAACTGACCTACGGCTGGCCGACGGAGATGGTCGTGAAGGCGGCACGCGCGGGTCTGCCGATCGCGCAGGTCGACGTGCCATCCCGCGCGAGGCGCGGGGGCCGCTCGAAGGTCTCCGGTCGGCTCGGCCCGTCGCTGCGTGCGGGTGCGCGGATGCTTGCGGTTGTCGCGAGGCACGCATGACCTGGTTGGTCACGGGCGGCTCGGGCTTCCTCGGGCTACACCTTCTGCGCCGGCTCTCCGAGCGCGGAATCGCGGTTCGCTCGCTCGACGTCACGCCGCTCGACGTCGCGCTCCCGGGAGTGGAGGCGATAACCGGTGACGTGCGCGAGGCCCGCGTGCTGGAAAAGGCACTCGAGGGGGTCGATGTCGTCGTCCACGCCGCCGCGGCGCTGCCTTCCGGCCGCGACCTCGAGGGAGTCAACGCCACCGGGACAGCGACGCTCGCTCGGCTGGCTCGGTCGGCCAGGGTGCAGCGCAGCGTGCTCGTCTCGTCGGCGGTCGTGTACGGCCTGCGCCCGTCGCCGGTCGCCGAGAGCGTCGAACCCCGTCCGGTCGATGCCTACGGGCGTTCGAAGCTCGCGGCCGAGCGCGCCTGGCTCGCGTCCGCTCCTTCGCCACTCGTCCTCCGCCCGTCGGCGTTTGTCGGCCCGGAACGCCTCGGCGCGTTCGGGATGCTCTTCCGCTGGCTTCGCGAAGGACGACGGATCTACGTCCTCGGACGCGGCGACAACCGCTACCAGCTGCTCGACGTCTGCGACCTCGTGACGGCGATCGAGCTCGCCGCTGAGCGGCCGGGCGGCGGTGTACTCAACGTCGGCGGGCGGATCAGCGGGACGGTGCGCGAGGATCTCGAAACTCTGATCCGTCACGCGGGCTCGTCGAGCCGCGTGGTCAGCGTCCCCGCCCTCCCCGCCAAAGCGGTGCTGGCCGCACTCGAGGCGCTGCGCCTATCACCGCTCCAGCGCTGGCATCGCCTCTCGGCGGATCGCGACATCGTCTTCGACTGCACGCGCGCAGGCGAAATGCTCGGGTGGGCACCGACCTCGAGCGGCGCCGAGACACTCGCGCGGTCGTACGACTGGTATCGCGCCGGTGGCATGGAACGACCCGAGGGTGTCACCAATCGAACGATGTGGCGCGAGCGCTCGCTCGGAATCCTTCGACGCCTTTCGTGACTGAGCTCGTAGACCAGCGGTGTTCATTTGGCATGACTAGGCGCCGGCGGGTTGGACGCTCTCACCGGGCGCGTTCCCGTGGCCGATCCGCACGAGGCTCGAAGCGATGAGGGCGAGCACGGAGATAGACGCAGCGATTGCCGTGAGGTGCACCCACAGCCCTAACCACCAGTACATCGTCACGCCGACAGCGAGGAGCGCGACCGCCAGCCCCACGAGCCCTGGGCTCCCCACGCTCCGGAGGGCGACGACGAGGAGCGCTGCCGGGATGGCGTAGGCCAACCTGCTCTCGAGCCCGAGGGCGTTGATGAACGAGACTGCGCCTTCGCTGCCCGCCAGCACGGTGATCGTATCGGTGAAGAACATCGCCGCGCAGTGGAACCCGAGGGCGAGCAGCGCGACGATCGCGAGAGCGATGTCCGCGCGTCCAACCGTCCGCGCTCGACGCGGGAGGAGCGGCCTCCGGAGGGTAAGACGGAGGACGAGCGTTCCCGCAGCGACCGCGAAGAGGGCAACCCAATACCACGTCGGGGGCACGCGGCGATGATACGGGCACGGGTTCCCTCGTTCCCGATCCATTCGAGGATTAAGGAACCGTTCCTTGACGGGCGACCGGCACGGGCGGCAAGCTAGCCGGGTGCGACGTCGGGTAGTCACCGTTACTGTTGGCAGCGTCCTCGGTGGGATCCTGGCGCTGATCCTCACGGCCTGTGGTGGGAGCGACGACGACACCGGTCCCGCAGTGCGAGAGGTCCCGTACGGGAAGGTGCAGGCCGTGTTCGAGAAGTACGGCTGCATCGGGTGTCATCCTGGCGTCAATCCCTCGCTCGACCTCACGGCGGCGCGCTCCTACGACGACCTGGTCGGTGTGCGGGCACTCGAGGACCCACGTCTCTACCGCGTCGTCGCAGGCGATCCCGGCAAGAGCTTCCTCTACCTGAAGCTCGGCGCCGACGCTCCGATCGCGGACATCCCGGCGATCGGCACCCGCATGCCACCGCAGGCGCCGCCGATCCCCGCGGCCGATATGGCGATCGTTCGCGACTGGATCCTCGGCGGTGCGAAGGGCGCCGACGGCAAAACCGGCGGCCCCGAGGTCACGACCCCCGGCTCGCCGCCGACCGGTCTGCGTGACACGGAGCTCGCGACCGAACGCCGGGGAAGCGGCACGATCACGGGCACGGTGATCGGTCAGGACCGGGAGCCGATCGAGGGGGCATTCATCACGTTCCTGCTCGCGGGGGAGCAGCTCCAGGGCGGGGAAGAGCACTATCGCGTCGCCGAGACGGACGCAGAGGGTCGCTTCACGCTCGAAGACGCGCCGAGCGGACGCTTCCTCCTCAAGGCGTACGCGCCGGATTCGATCTACGTGACGCGGATCGTCGCACTCGAGGAGGGCGAGAGCGAGGAGATCGAGTTCGGGTTGCCCCGGAGAGTCGTCCCCAATCCCGTGATCTCGGATCCGAAGGTCGAGGGGCTCGAGCTTTCGATGACGGTGCGTGGCACGAACCTCGACGACAACTACACCCTCGCAGTGAACCCCGACGCCGGCGTCACGGTCGAGCTGCACTCGGTCGACAACGCACCGGGTCGCTGGCGGGCGACCATCCCCGAGGCGCTCCCCGGGCGTTGGGTGTTCATGGCAGTCGACGAGCAGTGCAACATCTCGCCGTTCCTCACCGTCGGGGGGTGATCGCGGCGCTTGTCGCCAGCGCCGTCGTGCTCGGCACGGCGCTTGTGCTCGGGCGCGCAGGGACGGGCGTCGCAGCGCCGCGCTTCTCGGCAGACGTGCAGCCGATCTTCGACCGCAAGTGCGTCGCCTGTCACCCGGTCGCATACCCGTACCTCGACCTCCGGCGCGGACGTTCGTACCGTGAGCTGTACCGCGTCTCCGCGGCGACGAAGCCCGCGTTCGAACGGGTCGTGCCGGGTCTACCGGAGCTCTCGTACCTGCTCGTCCATCCGCCCGACCCGTCGAACCGCGATCTGCTCACCGAGGAGGACGAACGCGTGATCTCGGACTGGATCGCAGCCGGGGCGCGCAATGACTGAGACAGTGCTGGTGGTGGCGAAGGCGCCGTCGGCGGGTCGCTCGAAGACGCGGCTCGTCCCACCGCTCACCCCCGAGCAGGCGGCCGGGCTGCACGAAGCGCTGCTCGTCGACACGATCGCCGCGTGCCGCTCCGCGTCCGCCGACGTTCGGATTCTGTATGCGTCCGCCGGCGACGCACCTGCGCTGACGAAGATCGCGCCGGACGTCCCGCTCGTGCTCCAAGAAGGACGCGGTCTCGCGGCGGCGCTCGAGCGGGGGATCGCGCGACATGTCGTCGACGGCCCCTGCGCGATCGTGTCGTCGGACATCCCCGGCGTGCCCCAGGCCTCGCTCGGGCGTGCGTTCGCCGAGCTCGAGCGAGGTGCGGACGTCGTGATCGGCCCTGCGCACGACGGGGGCTACTGGCTGATCGCGATGCGCGAGCACCACGCCGCACCCTTTCGCGACATCCCGTGGTCGACTCCTGCTGCCGCGGCAGTGACCCGGGCCCGGTGCGCGGATGCCGGCCTGACTGTCGTCGAGCTCGAGCGCTGGCGCGACATCGACACGCTCGTCGACCTTGCCGCGCTCGCGGCATCCACCGAAGCGCTCCAGGCGCCCCGCACACGAGCGTTCCTGTCCTCGCTGGACGGGAACGTCCCGTCCTCCGTGGACGTCGAGCTGCTCTCGAGCGAACTGCTCGCGGGATCGCCCTGGCGTGCGATCCTGCGAGATCGCCTCCGCGTCGACGGCCGCGAGCGCGAGTACGCCTACCTCGGCGTCCCGCGCGCGGTGTTCGTCGCGGCTGTGACGGGTGACGGCGAGCTGTTGCTCGTCCGGCAGTACCGCCATCCTGTGCGCGACTGGACGCTCGAAGTGCCCGCCGGCTCGGTCGTCGACGGGGAGACGCCCCTCGAGGCGGCGCGTCGCGAGCTCCGCGAGGAAGCGGGGGCGACCGGCGGCGCGTGGCATCGGCTCACGACCTTCTTCTCCTCGAGCGCGCACCTGAGCCTCCGCTCGGACGCGTTTCTCGCCACGGGGGTGACGCTCGGTGCTGCCGAGCCCGAGGACGACGAGGACGTGACCCTCGTCCGCATGCCGGTCGGCGACGCGGTCTCGCTGGCCCGGGTGGGCGGTTTTGCCGAGGGCCAGACAGCACTCACCATCCTGCTCGCGGCCGAGCGGCTCGAGCAATACGACCACGAGAGGGGCGAGCGATGAGCAAGGCCGTTGTCAATCTCACCGCCGGGGCGGAGGATCCCGAGGCGGCGACGATCGCGTACCTCGTCGCGACCGCAGCCCAGACGGCCGGTCGCGACGTGCTGATCTTCAAGACAAGGAGGCGGTGCGACTCGGGATCGCGCAAAGGCCGGAGACCGTTGCCGCCGAGGAGGGTCGCCCGTCGCTCGAGCAGCTCTCGGCGCAGTTCGCGGACGCGGGTGGAGTGATCTACCTCTGCCCGGTCTGTTTCACGAGCCGCGGGCTCGACGCGGCAAACGTCCTCGACAACGCGCGGATCGCGGGTGGCGCCGCGCTCTGGGCGTGGATCGGCGAAGGCGAAGTGCCGGTGTTCACGTATTGACCGAACCTGCGGTTTGGTTGTTCGTGGCGGTAGGGGTCAGACCCATGGGTCTGACCCCACGTTCGCGACGCGTCGAGCCTACGAACCGACCTTCGTCACCTGGCCGCGGATCTCGCCGGCCTTGTTCTTTGCGGTATGGACGTTGACGTAAGCGTTGCCCGCTTTCATCGCGCTCAGCACGGTGTTCGAGATCGACGCCGTGCCCCGCTTCCCCGACGTGCACGGTCCGCACAGCGCGAGTACGACCGGTCCGGCCTTGCCCGGCTTGCCCCTGTGGATGTGCGCCGCAACGGCTTTCCCGGTGAGGTTGCGGAAGCTGAGGGAGTACTTGCCGCTGTACGCGTCGCCCTTCTCGGTGACGGTCAGGCTGAAGGTGCCTGCCGCAGTCGCCTTCACTCCCGCCGGCTTGGGCACCTCGGCTCGTGTGTTCAGCGCCGAGCGCCAGCTCGTCGGCTTGGCGGTCTCGGTCGTGCTCTCGTTCGTCTCCTCGCTCGTGGCCTGGAAGGCCTGGCTGGTCGAGCTCGACGACGCGAGCCCGGCGACGGCGAAGCCGAGCGCCGCGACTGCGGCGGTGGCCGTGATTGCAAGCAGTGCCTTGCGCATGGCGGGATCCTTCCTGTTTGTGCCCATGCGGGGATTATCGCGGGCACCCTTCTGCGCAGCTCTTAAGGGTCACTTACATTCGCCTCGTCTTTTCACGTACAACCCGCACAACTCGTTGCAAATCCCTCATGGCCGTGCGTTAGGCTACGCCGCTCCCTCGAAGCGCGGCGTTGCCGCCAACAACAGGGCGCACCGGGCGTCTCAGTTCCGGGAACGCACACCAGGCGCAAGGAGGGCACGTGGCACTACGCAAATGGATGGTCGGTGGGATCGCCGCGCTCGTCGCGGTCTCGGCGCTGACCGTCGTCTCGATCGGCGCTGCAGGGTCGCAGGGTGGCCAGGCGACGCCGGGGATCCGTGTCGCGGTCGTCACCGACGTCGGCGGACTGAACGACAAGGGCTTCAATGCACTCGCCGCGACAGGCCTCAAGCAGGCCGAGGCGGAGCTCGATATCCAGAGTCGGGTCTTCATCTCGAGGTCCGCAGCGGACTACATTCCGAACCTTTCGACGGCGGCACGCGGGGGCTACAACCTCGTGATCGCGAACGGGTTCCTGATGGGCGACTCGGTCGCGGCTGTCGCGAAGCGGTTCCCCAAGACGAACTTCGCGATCATCGACTTCCCCTGGGTTGCGCTCAAGGGCAAGCCGGCGAACGTGCGTGGGCTCGTCTTCAGGGAGGCGGAGGCTGGGTATCTGGCCGGCGTCGCAGCTGCCACCGTCGCAAAGGGCGGCACCGTCAGCTCGGTCGGCGGTCAGGCA